>NZ_JAVMKF010000298.1:0-14342 GCF_031732815.1 Accumulibacter sp.
ACAATTCGGCGCATGGGCTGGGCGCCTTTCTCTCCGGGCGCTCGTCAAGCTTCCCGCGATAGCAGCGGTTCTCCAGCCCTCCCAGCTCCCAATGCGTCCCAGCTTTCTTCAGGACGCGTTCCTTCTCAAAGGCTCTCCGTTCCCGGGATGCGCGAGCGCCTCAGCCCTCGGGGAGAGGAAGACGTCACAAGCGTGGAGCTCACTGACGCCGGCACGGGATGCGCGCCGTGGGCAGGTCGCTGGACTGGCCGGGCTGGCGGGCAGCAGGCGGCGGCAGCCGCCTCGCCTCATTGCCCAGCAACCGGCGCGCGCGCGCGCGGCAGAAAGACGGCAAGCTCGCTGCCCGCCACCGGCGGGCTGACGACCTGCACATGGCCACCATTCAAGTGCGCCAGCGCGTGCACCGCGGTCAAGCCCAGACCGATGGCGCCGCTCGCATGGCGCGTCGTGAAGAAGGGCTCGAAAACGCGCTGGCGCAGCGCCAGCGGGATGCCCGGCCCCTGGTCGCTTACCGCCAGACGGACGAAATCGCCGGCGAACGCCTGCCCACACGAGGTGCAGGCTTCTTCCCGCACAAACCGAACGACGCGGGCCGACAAGACGACCGAACCTGGGCTGACCTGCGCCTCGCGTGCGTTGCGGCAAAGATTGTGCAGAATGCGTTGCACGTGCGCGCGGGCGATCGCCGGCGGCGGCAGATCGTCGTCGATCGCGATCACCAGACTCACCCCCGGCGCAAACGAATCGGCCAGTTGGCCGACCAGTTCCCGGGCCAGCACGGCGAGCGAGACCAGATCCGCCGGTGCCGGTGCCCCGCGCGCCAGTCCGGCCAACTGCTCGACCAGCGCGCGCGCGCGCTGACCGGCTTCTTCGATCTCCCCGAAGTACGAACGCAGGCGCGGCAGCGTATCGGCGGTCGCCGGCAGACTCCGGCCGAGCGCCGCGAAGCCGCTGATCGATACCAGCAGGTTGTTGAAATCATGGACCACGCCGGCCGACACCGCGCCCATCGCCAGGACCCGGTCGAGGCGCTGCCGCAGAGGCGGCGTCTCGCCACCGGGCTGCTCGTCGTCTTCTTTCCCGGGCAGCACCTCGCCCAGCGAATTCCTCACTTCCGTCATCGATCGTCCCTCCAAAGTCTGGCTGTAGCGCATTTTCCGCCCTTTTTTCGGCGCGCACGTATAATCAAGGCCCCTGCGCGTCTGATCGTTCTGGAACCTGGTCGACCGATTCGCCAAAGTGCCATGACTCAATCCATGCCGCTCACCACCGTCTGCATCGTCGACGACGACGTTCAGGTTCGACGCTACCTGGTCGATGTGCTCGCCAGCATCGGCCTCGCCACGCTCGAGTTTTCCTCGGGCGAGGACTTCATGCGCCGCTGGCGACCCGGCGAAACGGGTTGCGTTCTGCTCGACATCCGCATGCCACGCATCACCGGACCGGAAATCCACGACTGGCTACGGCAGCGCAGCCCGCAGGTGCCGGTCATCTTTCTTTCCGGCTACGCCGACGTTCCAACCGCCGTACGCGCGATGCGCCTTGGTGCCTTCGATGTCATCGAGAAGCCCTTCAACGTTCAGCACCTGATCGAGCGCGTAAACACAGCCCTGCACCTTGCCGAAGAACGACGCGCCGCCGAAACGAATTCCGCCAGCAGTTGGCGGCAGTCGCTGACCCCACGCGAGCAGGACATCCTGAGCGCGATCATCAGCGGCAAGCGCAACAAGCTGATCGCGGCCGAACTGGGAATCAGCGAACGCACCGTCGAAAGCCATCGCGCCAGCATCATGGCGAAGGCCAAGGCCCACAGCGCGGCCGAACTGGTGGCGATGGCCGTCGGACAAGCGCCCGCTAGCTGAACCCTCGACACACCGCTTGCCGGCGGAGCTTGATCGCTGCTCGCCGGTCCCCCCTTGCTGCGCACGCCACGTGTTCTGCCTGCCCGATCAAGGCTTGGCGGCAGCGCCGACGCCCGCTGCCTGCGCTGGAGCCCGGCAGACAAGCATCCGATGCAATCCGCGAGAAGCCTTCTCTGCCCAGGACGTCACCGCGTGTCACCTGCGCTGCGGACCGAGGATCGTATCTCCGTGTTTCTACTGAGGCCTGCGTGTATTTGCGGATTCTCCTCCGACGCCAGTCCAGTTAGGCTCCAGCCTCAAGCAAGCCGGCGCGACCACAAGCTGACCGCCGCGCACGCCTTGAGAAACCTTGGGGACTCCAGATGGCAAAGAAGATCTCCCGCCTTGACGATTCGGCAAGCGTAACGCGCAGCGCAGCGCCGCGCGCGTGCTCAATTCATCTGCTGCGGCGTCCGCCAAAAACCGCCACGACCAACCCCGGCCGGCGTTGCTTGCACGCCGTGATCGATGCCAGACCCGCGTTGCACCAGCTCGCCACCCGCGAAGACACGGCGGTGCCGCCAGCGCTCCCCGAGCACGGGTTGAGGCCAGCCGCCTTCACCCCAAACTCGACGGGCTGTCCAGCCGCTAAGGAAGAAGCATGATCAAGAATCTGCGTATCGGTGCCCGCCTGGGGCTTGGTTTCGGCATCGTCCTCGCCCTGCTCGCTGCCCTCGCCATCGTCTCCTACAACCGCACCCAACTGCTGGCAGAGGGAATCGCCGAGTTGGTCGAAGACCGCTTTCCGAAGACGGTCTGGGCGAACGAGGTGATCGAGCAGATCAACGTCGTCGCCCGTGCTGTTCGTAACGCAATCATTCTCAGCGAACAGGCCGAGGTGCAGAAGGAACTCGAGCGCATCATCGAAGCCCGTACGAGGGCGACTGAAGCGCTCGCCAAACTGGAGAAGTCGGTCAATACCGAGGCCGGCAAGAGACTGCTCGGCAAGATGATCGATGCGCGCAAGGTCTTTGCCGACGAGATGGATCAGCTCATCGTCAAGGCCAAAGCGGGCCAGCGTGAGGAAGCACGGGCGCAGTTGGTAGGCAGCTATCGCAAGGTGCAGAACGACTACCTGGAAGCGACACGCAACTTCATCGACTTCCAGGTCTCGTTGATGAATGAGACTGGCGCACGCGCCGAGCAGGACGCCAGGCAGGCGAGGCTGATCATTCTCGGCCTCTCCGTCGGCGCTTTTCTGCTTGGCATCGGATTCGCGTTCTGGATCACCCGTTCGATCACTCGACCGATCAACGAGGCGGTGCGCGCTGCGAATGCGCTCGCCGGCGGCGACCTCGCAGTCGACATCAGCTCGCACAGCCAGGACGAAGTCGGCCAGTTGCTGGCGGCGATGCGCGCGATGGTCGACAAGCTGAGTGAAATCATCGGCCAGGTACGCACTGCCGCCGACAACCTCGGCAACGCCTCCGGCCAGGTTTCGGCGACCGCACAGTCGCTATCGCAATCGGCCAGCGAACAGGCAGCCTCGGTCGAGGAAAGCACCGCCAGCATGGAACAAATGAGTTCTTCGATCGTCCAGAACACCGACAACGCGCGGGTCACCGACGGCATGGCCGCCAGCGCTGCACGCCAGGCGGTCGAGGGCGGCGAAGCCGTCGGGCGGACGGTCGAGGCGATGCGCAGCATTGCCGAGAAGATCGGCATCGTCGACGAAATTGCCTACCAGACCAACCTGCTGGCGCTCAACGCGGCGATCGAAGCGGCACGCGCCGGCGAACACGGCAAGGGCTTCGCGGTCGTTGCTGCCGAAGTCAGGAAGCTTGCCGAACGCAGCCAGGTTGCTGCGCAGGAGATCAGCAACGTCGCGCAGGACTCGGTCAAGCTCGCGGAACGAGCCGGGACGCTGCTCGGCGAAATGGTGCCAGCGATCAGAAAGACCTCCGAGCTCGTTCAGCAAATCGCCGCCGCGTCCAGCGAGCAATCGGCCAGCGTCGGCCAGATGAACGGCGCGATGGGCCAGTTGAATCAGGCGACGCAGCAGAACGCGTCCGCCTCGGAAGAACTGGCCGCCACCGCCGAGGAACTCGGTGGACAAGCCGCCCAGTTGCAGGAGTTGATGACTTTCTTCCGCCTTGCCGACAGCCTCGGTTCGCCGACCGCCGCCAGGGCGAGCACGCCCGCTTTGTCCACCGCACGCGCCGGCCGACCGCTCACGCGCCAAGCGGCGAAGTCGCCGGCTGGCGCAGCGCCGTCAGAACATGACTTCGAACGCTTCTGACCCGGCCGCGAGACGGCCAGCGCCAAGGCGGCCCACTCCGGCCATGCCTTCCCCAGCGAGTTCGCGCTTACCGTGCCACTCCCGACTGCCACACCGCTTGATCCGCGGCAGCGAAGGGGGGCGCGCGCAGCGTGCAAGCTCACCCGGAACTGCCCCTGACTTGGGAGAAAACCATGTGCACAAGAAGCTTCCAGTTGCCCCCGACCGTGAGCCGCGTTTCGGTTGCCTGCTCGGCGCGACCGCGTCGACTTCGTCAGCCGGATGGCGCCCAACGCCTGCTCGCCGGCCACCCTGGGCAATATCGCTGGCGCACCATCGGACGCGGAAATCACTGGCCTTGCCGATGCCGCTAAGGTCGTCAGGCGAATAGCCTTGCGCGCCGCAAGCGACCGGTGTACGGCGATCGGCGACGAGCCGGGCTCGCCGCGCCGGAGAATCGATGCAGCGAAGTTCCACTTGAAGGTCATTGCCGGCGCAGGCAAACAAGCCCATCCGGCTGCCCTCGTGCCGACAGCGCGCGCCCGGCCGGGCTGGCCGCGGCGCGCCCGGCGCTCGTCCTTCTCCGTACTTCTACTGAGCCCTGCGTAGATGTTCGGATAGCCGAGGCGCAGCGCCTCGACTAGTCTGTAGTCATCAGCAAAAGCACGCGACGGCCTTGCCATCGCGTCCTGGTAAAGGGCTCAACATGGCAAAGACAATCTTCCTTGTCGATGATTCGACGACCATCCTGCTCAGCGTCTCGAGCATTCTGGGCAAAGCGGGCTACGCCGTCGAAAAAGCCGCCAACGCCGAGGAAGCACTGCAAAAGTTCAACAACGGGGTGAAGGTCGACCTCCTGATCACCGACCTCAACATGCCCGGGATGAACGGCATCGAGCTGATCAAGAAGGTTCGTTCGCTCACTGCCTACCGCTTCCTGCCCATCCTATTCCTGACCACCGAGTCGCAACAAAGCCGCAAGGTGGAAGCCAAGGCGGCCGGGGCGTCGGGCTGGATCGTCAAGCCGGCGACCGCCGACGACCTGCTCAACACGATCAAGCTCGTGCTCAAGTAGGAAACGCGCACCATGGCCACGCCGCCCAACGAACTCTACCGCCAGTTCCGACAACGCACGCTGCTCACCGGTGTCGCGGCGACAATCGCTGCGGTCGTCGCCGTCTTTCTCTGCCATGGCCTCTACAACGAGATCCTCGGCCGCGGTTTCGGGCTCGGCGACCGCAGCATCGACACGCTGATGACCTTCTGCGGACTGCTTCTGTTCGTTGCCGTGCAGCACCTGGCCTCGCGCCTGCTCTATCACGACGCGCACATGGGAATCGACTCGCAGCTCAAGGACGAACGCCCCCCCTGCCCGTCGAACAAGGTCTGCCAGCGCGTCGCCCTGCCCGAACTGCGTGACTTTCCGCGTTTCAACCAGATTCTCGTCGGCCACTTGCGCAGCGTCGTCGAGCAGACCGAGAAGGCCGCTTTCGACGTGACTTCACGCCTGCAGACGATCGACGACGTGGTCACCGAGCTCAACGGCTTCGTCTCCGCTGCCGCCGCCGAAGCCGAGTCGATGGCGCAGCATTCCGAGGGCACGCGCGTCGCCAATCGCCAGTTGATCGACCGACTGAAGGCCTTCATCGCCCAACGCATCGACGAAACGGCAGCCGATGCGGCGCGCAGCGCCGACGCCGTGCGCGAAGCGAAGGCACTGCAAGCGCTGGTCGACCTGATCCGGCACATCGCCGGCCAGACCAATCTGCTCGCCCTCAACGCCGCCATCGAGGCCGCGCGCGCCGGCGAGGCAGGGCGCGGCTTCGCGGTCGTTGCCGACGAAGTGCGCAAGCTCTCGCACGAAACTGAGACGGCAGTGAAGAAGATCAACGACGGCATCGCAGCCGTCGCGCGCATCATCGAGAGTCAGTCATCCGAGCGCGTCGCCCGCTCGCACATCGACGAGGAGCGCGACAGCCTGGAGCGTTTCGCCCAGCAGCTCGAAGCGCTCGGCACCAGCTACGAAGACCTCACTGCACGCGAGCGCAGCATCCTGGCAACGATCAACCAGAGCAGCGGAAAACTCGCTGCGATGTTCCTCGACGCGCTGGCCAGCGTGCAGTTCCAGGACGTGACGCGGCAGCAGATCGAACAGGTGATCGGTGGCATCGAGCGCCTCGACCGCCAATCCGAAGCGCTGGCCGGTGTGCTTGAAGCGGGCGTCGACGTGCGCCGCGAGGACGCCGTCGAACCGCTGGCGAAACAGATGGAACAGGTCTTTTCGAGCTACGTGATGGATCAGCAACGCAGCGCCCACCAGCAGGCGATGCGCGCTGCTCCCGCCAACCAGGCGCGCTCAGCCACGCGCCCGGGCGCCGGGGCTGGCGCTGACGCGGCGGCGCGCGCCGCGCCGAAGCCAAGCAACGTCGAACTGTTCTGAACTGCATCAGCCGCTCACCAGGAGGGCATCACCATGGACGACTCCCCGGTCAAACACCTCGTCATCGACGACGACATGACGATCTACCAGGCGTTGGCACAGAAGGAACAGTTGCTCGCCGCGCTCGCCGCGAGCGAACACCTCGAACTCGATCTCGCCGGCGTGGCGACGATGGACACCGCCGGCCTGCAACTGCTCATCCTGCTCAAGCGCGAAGCGCTGCAGCAAGGCAAGCTGCTGACGATCAGCCGACACAGTCCGGCTGTCCGTCATGTCCTCGATTTCTGCAATCTGGTCGCCGCTTTCGGCGACCCGCTGATCATCCCGGCGAACGCCTGAAGCCGCCGACCGCGACGATCGAACGACCCAACCAGGAGCCCAGCCGATGGACGAACTGACCAGTACCTTCGTCACCGAAAGCCGCGACCAGTTGCTGGCGATGGAGGACGGACTGCTCAAACTCGAGCAGGCGCCCGACGACGCAAGCAATCTCGGCGCCATTTTCCGCGCGGCGCACACCATCAAGGGCGGTGCCGGCGTCGTCGAATGCCACTACATCGAAGCCTTCACGCACAAGGTCGAGAACGTCCTCGACAAGCTGCGCAATGGCGAGATTCCGGTCAGCGGCGAACTGTCGACCGTCCTCCTCGAATGCTGCGACCACCTTGGTGCACTGCTCGACGCGCTGGCCAACGGCCTGCCGCAGCCCGAGGCGGCCGTCCAGCAACGCGGCGACGCCTTGCTCGCCGAGCTGAGCCGCAAGTTTCTCGGCGAGGACGCAGCCGGCGGCGCCTTGCCCGTCGAACACGAGGCAGATCTCGCCGCCTCGGGTGGCGGCATCGTCGTCACCGACGCCTGGCACATCTCGCTGCGCTTCGGGCCCGGTGTGCTCAAGAACGGCACCGACCCGCTGTCGTTCCTGCACTACCTCACTTCGCTCGGCGAGATCATCTCGCTCACCACGCTCGCCGACGCGATGCCGGGCGCCGCTCAGATGGACCCCGAGTGCTGCTACCTGGGCTTCGAGCTGCGTTTTCAGACGCGCGCCTCGAAAGCGCAGATCGAAAGCGTCTTCGACTTCGTGCGCGACGAGTGCACGCTGCACATCCTGCCGCCGAACTCGAAGATCGAGGAGTACCTGAAGCTGATTGACCAGTTGCCCGAGGACAGCATGCGCCTGGGCGAGATTCTCGTCCGCTCGGGCGCCCTGACGCAGTCCGAACTCGAGGCCGGCCTGGCTGCCCAGTCGGGCGCCGCGGCAGCCGGCGAAATGGCGGCACCGCCGCCGATCGGCGAAATTCTCGTCGGACAGAAGGTGGTCCATAAGGAAATCGTCGAAGCGGCTGCCAATCGGCAGGCCGCCGTCAACGAGAAGAAGGCGGGCGAGGCACGCATGATTCGCGTGCACGCCGACAAGCTCGACCAGTTGATCGACCTGGTCGGCGAACTCGTCATCGCCGGTGCGGGCACCAGCCTGCTCGCCCAGCGCAGCGGCTACTCCGAGCTGATCGAATCGACCTCGGTGCTGCGTCGTCTGGTCGAGGACATCCGCGACTCGGCGCTGCAACTGCGTATGGTGCAGATCGGCGAGACCTTCAACCGCTTCAACCGCGTCGTCCGCGACGGCTCGCGCGAACTCGGCAAGAGCATCGATCTGCTGATCACCGGCGCCGAAACCGAACTCGACAAGTCGGTGGTCGAGAAGCTCGGCGATCCGCTGATGCATCTCGTGCGCAACGCCATCGACCACGGCATCGAAACGCCGGCCGTGCGCGCGCAGCGCGGCAAACCCGAAAACGGCACCGTCCAGCTCAACGCCTATCACGATTCGGGCAGCATCGTCATCGAAGTGATCGACGACGGTGGCGGACTGCCGAAAGAGAAGATCCGCGCGAAAGCGATCGAGCGCGGCCTGCTCGACCCGGCCGCCACGCTCACCGAGCACGAGATCATCAACCTGATCTTCGAAGCCGGCTTCTCGACCGCCGACCAGGTGACCAACATCTCCGGCCGCGGTGTCGGCATGGACGTCGTCCGCCGCAACATCCAGGGTCTGCGCGGCAGCGTCGAGGTGAGCACGAACGAAGGCCAGGGCTCGACCTTCACCGTTCGCCTGCCGCTGACGCTGGCGATCATCGACGGCTTCCTGACCGGCGTCGGCAAAGCCGCCTACGTCGTGCCGCTCGAATCGGTCGTCGAATGCATCGAACTGACCGAGACGACCGCCGGGCGCAACTATCTCAACCTGCGCGGCGAGGTGCTGCCTTTCGTCCGCCTGCGCGAGCTTTTCGAAATCGGCGGCGAAGTCCCCGCGCGCCAGAACGTGGTCATCGTGCACTACGCCGGTCGCAAGGCCGGGCTGGTCGTCGATACGCTGCTCGGCGAGTTCCAGACGGTGATCAAGCCGCTCGGCGTCCTCTTCCGCCATCTGCGCGGGATCGGCGGCTCGACCATCCTGGGCAGCGGCGAGGTCGCGCTGATCCTCGACGTACCCGCGCTGGTCGGCCTGGTCGGCAGCAGCGAGGAGCGGCGACTCGCCGCGCCGCGCCGCGAAACGGCGCTTACGCCGTGAACCGCCAACGCCATCCGTTCGCTGTCGGGCGCGTGCCGGCGTACCTGCGCCCGGCCAGCCTCGCCCGGAGCAGCGGTGCCGATGACCCCCCGCATCGGCCCCCTGCCCCGAGCGAGCTGGCGCCGGCGCCCCGGCGCCATGACGAAAGGCTTTGCCCGTTCGCCGCGCGCGCTGGCGCGCTGCCCGGCGGAAAGCGCCAAGTGTTTGAACGATCGCTCGCCGATTGGCTGCGCGATCTGCTTCTGAAAGTGTTGTACCAAGACGGTTCGGGCCATTGCGCTGATCGCCCGGACCCGCATCACCGACCGCATGCGTGCCGACCCCGTCCAGGGCAATGGCAGATTCGCCGGCAGGCCCACGCCGTCCGCGCCAGCAACCGCCCGTTGCTGCCACGCAGCCGGCGTGAACTGCTGGCGAGTTTGAGCAGCAAGGGCAGCCCGCCGCTTGTGCCACCGAGATGCTCGCCGTGATCAACGCTGTTGTTTCTCGAGTCAAAGGAGTCTGTCATGCTTAACAATCTGCGCATCGGCGCGCGTCTGATTGCCAGCTTTGCGCTGGTCATCGCCATTTTGGTCGCCATCAGCATCCTGGCCGTCGTGCGAATGAACGACCTGAACAATGCGATCAACGAGGCGGTCGACGTCCGCTATCCAATGACCGCGCTGGGCGCGGACGCCATACAGGAAACGCTCGACAACGGGCGCGAGATCCGCAATGCTGCGCTGGCCGGCAACCTGCCCGAGGCCGAAAAGGCGCTCGCCGCGATCGACAAGAACCGCAACGATTTCAACAGCGACCTGGGCAAGATCGAGAAACTGGTCAACACCGAGCGCGGTCGCGAGCTGCTGCGCGTCGTACGCGAAAAGGAGAAGCGGCTCGCCGCTGAATTCGACGAAGCGTACAAGCTGGCGCGTAACGACCGGGCGGCGCTCGCCGCGTTCATCCGCAGCAACATTGCGCCGAACAACAACGCGCTGGTGCAGGCCCTGCAGGAGTTCAACCAGTTCCAAGGCAAAATGATGGAGAAGGCCGGCCGGGATACCGACGTCATGTACGAGACCGGACGCAACCTGGTCGTCGGCGGCGCGATCATCGCCACCTTGTTGTCCGCGCTGCTCGGTTTCCTGCTCACGCGTTCGATCACGCGGCCGGTCGGCGAAGCCCTGAACGCCGCCAACGCGCTCGCCGCGGGCGATCTGACGGTCGACATCCAGATCAGGGGCAAGGACGAAGTCGGCCAACTGATGAGCGCGATGCACGCCATGGTCGGCAAGCTCGGCGAGATCATCGGCGAGGTGCGCGGCGCCGCCGACAACCTCGCCAACGCCTCCGGCCAGGTCTCGGCGACCGCGCAGTCCTTGTCGCAGTCGGCCAGCGAACAGGCGGCCTCGGTCGAGGAAAGCACCGCCAGCATGGAACAGATGAGCGCCTCGATCGTCCAGAACACCGAGAATGCGAAGGTAACCGATGGCATGGCCTCGACCGCCGCCCGCCAGGCTGCCGAGGGCGGCGAAGCGGTCGGCCGGACGGTCGAAGCGATGAAGAGCATCGCCGAAAAGATTGGCATCGTCGACGACATCGCCTACCAGACGAACCTGCTGGCGCTCAACGCAGCGATCGAGGCGGCGCGCGCCGGCGAACACGGCAAGGGCTTCGCGGTCGTCGCCGCCGAAGTGCGCAAGCTGGCCGAACGCAGCCAGGTCGCCGCGCAGGAAATCGGCAATGTCGCCAAGGATTCGGTCAAGCTCGCTGAACGCGCCGGCACGCTGCTCGGCGAAATGGTGCCCTCGATCAAGAAGACTTCCGACCTGGTGCAGGAAATCACCGCCGCGTCGCAGGAACAGACAGCCGGCGTCGGGCAGATCAACGGTGCGATGAGCCAGTTGAACCAGGCGACGCAGCAGAACGCCTCGGCCTCCGAGGAACTCGCCGCGACCGCCGAAGAACTCGGCGGTCAGGCCGGTCAGTTGCAGGAACTGATGACCTTCTTCCGGCTGGCCGACAGCGGCCGGTCGCCAACGACCACGCGGCGAGCCGCCGCGGCCGGTCGAACGCCACGTGCCAGCGCGCCGCCGCCAGCAGCGCCGCGCGCCCGCTCCGGCGGGCGGCCAGCCGCTGCAGCAACGCCGACCGCTACCCACGACTTCGAACGCTTCTGAGGGAGAGCCAACAATGAGCCTGATCGCCCACAACCAAGCGCCGGCCGGGCCCGCCAACGCACTCGTCCGAACAGGCGCCGGCAGCGTCCGTCTGGCCGCCGCCGACGCCCCGCAGCAATACCTGACCTTCCTCCTGGGCGGCGAGATGTTTGCCGTTGCCATCCTGAACGTCAAGGAAATCATCGAGTACGGCAGCCTCACCGAAATCCCGATGATGCCGCCGTTCATTCGCGGCGTGATCAACCTGCGCGGCGCCGTCGTGCCGGTGATCGACCTCGCCGCGCGCTTTGGCGGCACGCCGAGCCGGGTCGGCAAGCGTTCGTGCATCGTCATCCTCGAAGTCAGCGAGGGCGACGCGCGACACGACATCGGCGTCATGGTCGATGCCGTATCCGAGGTGATCGAAATTCCCGGCAGCGAGATCGAACCGCCACCGACCTTCGGCGCCAGAATCCGCGCCGACTTCATCCAGGGAATGGGCAAGGTGGCCAACCGCTTCGTCATCATCCTCAACATCGTCAAGGTGTTGTCGGTGGACGAGATCGTTCTCCTGGCACAGGTCGCCAACAGCGAAGCCGGCGGCACGACATGCAACTAGAGTCGGCCTCGGCCACGCCCGGGCGAGCTCGCTCAGGCGCGCGCTGACCAGCGAAACAGGCACCTCGCCGCAACTGACCGCGAAGGCGCCGCGGCCGGCCCCGGCCGCCCGACGAAATGCTTCGGAGTGCTGCTCAGCGCGCGCAGTGCGGCACAGTTTCGACGCAATTGTGACTTGACAGCACCACACCGAAAGGGACCCGCAATGAACAAGACGCTCACGATCAGGCAGGTTTTCATCGCGCTCGGCTCAACGACCGCCGTCCTCATGGGCCTGCTCTGCCTCATCACCTACCTGACCAACGCAGCCTATCAGGAGGTGCGCCGGGCCGACCATTCGCGCTACCACTCGTATCTGCTCGCCGACGAGTTGCGCCAGTCGTCGGACGACCTCACCCGCCTTGCGCGCACCTTCGTCGTCACGGGCGATGCTCGCTATGAACAGCAATACCTCGACATCCTGGCAATCCGCAACGGGAACAAGCCGCGCCCGCAAAGCTACGAGCGGATCTACTGGGACTTCGTCGCTGCCAACGACGCGCCGCCACGCCCGGACGAAAAGGCAGTGCCCCTGCTCGATCTGATGCGCGCCCAAGGCTTTACCAGCGATGAACTGGCCAAGCTCGAGGAGGCGAAGGCCAATTCCGACGCCCTGGTGAAGACCGAGACGCTGGCGATGACCGCAGTGCGCAACTCAGCGCGCGAGGCCGGTGGCAGCCAGGCGAAGACCGCAACCAAGGATGCGACGAACACTCTCTCGCGCCAACAGGCGGTCGAGATGATGCACGACCGCAACTACCACATCAACAAAGCCAAGATCATGAAGCCGGTCGATGAGTTCTTTGCCATGCTCGACAAGCGCACGTCGACCGCCGGGCAGCGAGCCGCCGAGATTGCCCACCGCCTCCAGCTCGCCACCTACGCCGTGCTGGTTCTGGCGATCGTCGTCCTGGCCGCTTCGCTCCTGTTGACCTATCGCTGGCTGATGAAGCACTTGGGCGGCGAACCAGCAGCGATTGGCGCAACGATGGAGCGTCTGGCCGCCGGCGATCTCTCGGTCGAGGTCAACACGCGCAGCGACGACACGAGCAGCGCGGCCTGGTCGATCAGGACGATGGTCGAGCAGCAGCGCGACATCATCGGCAAGGTGCGGATCGCCGCCGACAACCTGTCGAATGCCTCTGGCCAGGTTTCGGTGACCGCGCAGTCGCTCTCGCAGTCGGCCAGCGAGCAGGCGGCGTCGGTCGAGGAAAGCACCGCCAGCATGGAAGAGATGAGCGCCTCGATCGTGCGCAATACCGAGAATGCCAAGGTCACCGACGGCATGGCGGCGGCTGCCGCGCGTCAGGCGACCGAGGGCGGCGAGGCGGTCGGGCGCACCGTCGAAGCGATGCGCACGATTGCCGAAAAGATCGGCATCGTCGACGACATCGCTTACCAGACGAACCTGCTGGCACTCAACGCGGCGATCGAGGCGGCGCGCGCCGGCGAGCACGGCAAGGGCTTCGCGGTCGTCGCGGCGGAGGTCAGGAAACTCGCCGAACGCAGCCAGGTCGCGGCGCAGGAAATCGGCAATGTGGCCAAGGAGTCGGTCAAACTCGCCGAACACGCCGGAGCGCTGCTCGGCGAGATGGTGCCAGCGATCCGGAAGACGTCCAACCTGGTGCAGGAAATTGCCGCGGCGTCGCAGGAGCAATCGGCCGGCGTTGGCCAGATCAACGGCGCGATGGGGCAACTGAACCAGGCGACACAGCACAACGCCTCGGCCTCGGAGGAACTCGCCGCGACCGCCGAGGAACTTGGCGGGCAGGCCGCGCAACTGCAGGAGCTGATGACCTTCTTCCGTCTGGCCGAAGGCGAACAGTCGACCAACATCGCCGCGCGCCGGACGACCACCGCCAGCCGCACGCAGCGCGCTGCCGCTGCGCCACCGGCCACCGCGACGCGCGCCCGTGCACCAGGGCGCGCACCGGCCGCCAAGCCCGCCAGCGAGCACGACTTCCAACGCTTCTGAGCCCGCGGCAGCGATGAACCTGATCATCCACCGGCGCAACATGTCGCCGCCGACGGGAGGCGGGCGTAGCGGCGCCAGCAACGGCCGGAGATGACTGAAAGAGAGCGCGAGCGGAACGATCCTGGAGGCCGCTCGCCAGCCTTCCACGCAGGGCGAAGCCAAGCGGCTTGCCCGTGCGCCGGGAACGAACACGCGTTGCAAGATGGTGACCTGCTGCCGCCTGAGTTGCCCAACTGACCAGACTTCATGCCATGAATGTTGCCAGCAGAGCCAGAATCGAGCGTCACCTCGTCGCCGGAATCGACAGCGCTTCGCCGTGGGCAGCGATTCTCGACCAGGCGGGCGTTGCCGTTGCCGTACTCGACGCCGACTTTGCCTTCCTGGGTGTCAGCCCGAGCTACGCCGATGCGATTGGCAAACCGGTAGCGTTCTTTCCTGGCC
>NZ_JAVMKF010000299.1:0-13954 GCF_031732815.1 Accumulibacter sp.
GACCTTGCGGATGCGTGAACCGGAAAGCGAGGTATTGGTCAGCCGGGTGCGAATCTCCTTGTCGCGAATCTTCACGACGTACTCATCCTGCGCGTAGAGCTCGACAGTCTTCGGCCACATGTCGAGCAGCTTTCTTGCCCGCGGGTCGAGTTGGCTGTCCTTCCAGGTGATCAACTCGTCGAAGTCGCCCGCCGCTTTGCCGCAGCCAACGAAGAGCGCTTTTGCCGTGCGCAGGGCCTGCCGCTGGTGAGCGACCTGCGCCTGTTCCGCCGTATGCGCGTGATAGCTGCGGACGGCCTCGGCGATTTCGGCCAGATAGCGCACCCGCTGCGGGGGGACGATGGCGCGCTGGTTTGAAGACTTGCGCACGCCGACCAGCGGCAGCTTGCCGCGCTTGAGCTTGAGGCCACAGGCGCCCAGCTTGGCGATGATCGCCTGGTACAGGCCGGTGATTCCGTCGTCGTTGAAACGGGCGGCGATCGTACCAAAGACCGGCATTTCCTCGAGCCCCTGGGAAAACGCTTCGTGATTGCGCTGATACTGCTTGCGGACATCGCGCAGGGCATCCTCGGCGCCCTTGCGGTCGAACTTGTTGATCGCCACGAAATCGGCGAAATCGAGCATGTCGATCTTCTCGAGTTGCGATGCCGCACCGAATTCCGGCGTCATGACATAGAGCGAGGCGTCGACCAGCGGAACGATCGCGGCATTGCCCTGCCCGATGCCGGAGGTTTCGACGATCACCAGATCGAAGCCGGCAAGCTTGCAGGCGGCAATGACCTCCGGCAGGGCAGCGGAGACCTCCGAACCGGTCTCTCGCGTCGCCAGCGAGCGCATGTAGATATTCGGATGCTCAATGGCATTCATCCGGATGCGGTCGCCGAGCAGCGCGCCGCCGGTGCGCTTGCGTGAGGGGTCGATCGAGATGATCGCCAGACGCAGGGTGTCCGCCTGATCGATGCGGAAACGACGCACAACCTCGTCAGTGAGCGACGACTTGCCGGCACCGCCGGTACCCGTGATGCCCAGCGTTGGCACCTTGGCCGCTGCCGCTGCCTGAACGATCTTCTTGCGCAGCGCTTCCGGGTAGACGCCGTTTTCCAGTGCCGTGATGATTTGCGCCAGTTTGCGCCGATCACCAGCCTTCAAGGCAGCCAGCACGGCGTCCGGGTCTTTCGGCGCAAGGCCGGAAACATCGACGTCGGCCCGGCTGACGACTTCGTTGATCATCCCCTGCAAGCCCATCGTCTGGCCGTCTTCCGGCGAGTAGATGCGAGCGACACCGTAGGCGTGCAACTCGGCGATCTCGCTCGGCACGATGACGCCGCCGCCGCCGCCAAAAACCTGAATGTTCTCCCCACCCCCCGCTTTCAGCAGGTCGATCATGTACTTGAAGAACTCGACATGGCCGCCCTGGTAGGAGGTGATGGCGATTCCCTGCACATCCTCCTGCAGCGCGGCATTGACGATTTCCTGAACGGAACGGTTGTGCCCGAGATGGATCACCTCGGCGCCGGTCGATTGCAGAATCCGGCGCATGATGTTGATCGATGCGTCGTGCCCGTCGAACAGCGAAGCAGCGGTGACGAAGCGCACCTTGTGCTTGGGTTTGTAGGGCGAGAGCTTCTTGGCGATGGAAAGATCGGTCATGAGGTTCGGCTCCAAGAGAATCAGTCAGGTCGTTCAGCTAGCCAGGAACGACGCGCGGACGCACATGGTAGGAAGTTGACGGCAAGAAAGCCATTACCCGATGCGCCTTGCACAATGTAATTTCTGCCAACTTGAATTATTCTGTCAATACACAGTGTTGCGAGGAGACGATGAACGACCCTGAGAAGACTGCCAACGGCGAGCTGCCGACTCGCATGCCGCACACCGGAGGGCATGGCCCGGCCCCCCGGGCGACGGTGGCGATCGCCTTCGTGCACGGCATGCTGGCCGGCCTGCGGCACGCCGGTCGTGACCCGGCAGCCCTGCTTCGACGCGCGCAGCTGGCGCCCGAACTGCTGGGCGAGGCAACGGCGCGCGTTCCCGTCGACCGTTACGCCGATCTCTACAATCTGACCAACCAGGAACTTGATGACGAGGGCTTTGCTCTGTTTTCAGTGCCGATGCGAATCGGCACTTTCGAGTTCCTTTGTCGCAGCGTGATAACCGCGCCGACCCTGGCGGAAGCGATCGCCCGCAGCATCCGCTTCCTGCGGCTGGTCCTGCCCGATCTGAAGGTCAGCCTGAGCGGCGACGCGGAGCAGGCCAGACTGATCATCGAAGAGATGCGGCCGTTGTCGGTCGGACGCATTTTTGCTTTCGAATGGTTGCTGCGCTTGTTGCATGGGCTGTTCTCCTGGCTCGTCGGGCGCGTCCTGGTCCTCGACTCGGTAAGCTTTCCCTACCCGCGCCCAGCGCATGCGGACGACTACGCGCTGATCTACACGGCACAATCGACGTTCGATACGCCGACGTTGGCCGCCAGTTTCGCCGCCAACCTGCTCGATCTGCCGATTCGTCGCGACGAAGCCGCGCTGCAGGCTTTCCTCGACGGAGCTCCCGGCAAGCTGACGACGCTCTATCGACGCGACCGCGAAATGGTCCTGCGCGTCCGCAACGTTTTGCGCGAGAGTCTGCCCGGCGCGCCTTCGCAGGCGGCGGTGGCGCGCGCCCTGCACCTGTCGCCACGCACGCTGCATCGCCGGCTGGAAGACGAGGGGTCCTGCTTTCAGGCGGTCAAGGATGCCTTGCGGCGCGATCTGGCGATCAGCAGGCTGGCCAAGAGCACGCTGCCGATCGCGCGCATCGCTGGCGAGCTCGGCTTTGCCGATACTGCCGCCTTCTATCGCGCGTTTCGACGATGGACAGGAATGGGACCTGCCGGCTACCGCCGGAAACTGCAAAGCCTCGCCCAGCGACAACCGACCTGACCGGGCGGATCGGCGAGGAGGGACGGAAAAGCGTCTTGGCGGCGGTGCCCAAAGGTCGCTCGGGTGCAGGGTCGGGTCGGCGTGCTGCGGGCTCGGCGTCGATCACTTTTCGATCATGAAGCGAGTGGCATTCTCGAGGTCTGCGTGCGTGCTTCCGCCGTAAAGTGCGTTGACGAACTTGCGCCAGTTGAGATCCGGTTCTCCCATCTGGAAACCGTAGATACCGCCATCCGATTCGCGCGACGCGCAAACCTGGATGCGCGACACCTCGGCAGGCCCCAATTGAATGATGACTTCGCCCCAGACGTTGATCGGCACGTTCTTTACCGCGTGCGCGAGGAATCCATAGCGCGAGAGCTGAAAAATCTCCAGTCCAGCCGTGTTTTCAGTGCCATCGGGCGAAAGCACGGTGAATCTGGCCGGGCACCTGACCGAAAAGCGACGGTGCCGCCGACGGCTCTTGTCGTCCTGGTTTCCTTCCGGGACGACCGGCAGAACATCACGATAAGCCGGCAAGTCATAGATCGTATGCAGCAGACACTTCTTGCGGTCGCTCAACTGGGCAAAGACGTTTGTCCTGACGTTGAAGAAGTAGTTGAGCAGCTCGGGCGTGAGCACGGGATCGTTGGTCGTATAGAAGCGGCGCGGGGGTAGCTTGATATTGGGCAGTTGCACTTCGGTGAAGAAAGCATGCAGGTTCTTTTTGGGCGGCCGCGAGCCATAGTTCTTCTTGAAGATTGCCGGCGCCGAGCGCAGGTCCAGCGTTGCCCCGACGGCGGGTGCGCCGTTGACGAAATCGTAGTTTTCCACCACGTTCTGCGTCAGCCGCTCGAAGAAGAGCAGCGACTCGTACATTTCGATGTGCGCCGGATTGACCGCAATGACCAGGTGCCGGGTGTCGAAAAACGTCGTGCAATACTCGTACATGAACTTCATCAGCGGAAAAAGGATGCTGCCGCCGGTCCGTCGGAAGCGCTTATGAATGGCCAGAGCCGACACTTCGGCAATCTTGCCCTTCTTTTCCCGAATGGCCGTCAGATCGAAGATCCTCTGTAGCGGGAAGCCGAGGACGCTCTCGCGGATCAGCGAGAGCGTGCCGACAACCTCACCATCGTACTTCGCGCAAAGCGTTGTTGTCGTTGGCAGTGCGTGGTAGATCGTCACCCGCATGCCGGAGGGATCAGGTTTCATGAATCCGCTGCCAACGTAGGCGTCGTGCAGCAAGGTGAAACAGGCTTCGAGTTCCTCCTGGGTTTCGGCAATCTTCAAGACCAGTCGGTCGCTCGGCGCGGGATTGCAGTCTACGAAGTTACGGTACACGGCAAAACGCCGTTTTCTGGGAAGAAAGTTGAACGCCCTTCGCAGCATCCCGTGCATCAGTTTGCGTACCGGCAAGGCAATTTTCCTGATCATTCACATCCCCTCAGCAACGAACAAGCTCCGCCGAAAACACTCTTCATCGCTGGTAAGAACTCCCATGCTGCAGTCGATGGCCAAATGACCTAGAGCAATCGTGTACTGTACCGAAATCCGCGCGCAAGGTGCAGCGCGTCAGCGCGCTGCCGGGCGCCGCCTTGCCGCTATCTTACCAAACACCGTTTCGCCGGATTCTGTCTGTGACAACGGGCGACGCGCAATCGTGCGCCATGGTGCGTGAAGTCCTCGTCCACGCTTCAGGCGTGCCGATGGGTGGGTCGACGCACACCCAGGTGACCGGTCAGACGTTCGAGAAAGACATAGATCACCGGAGTCAGGTAGAGCGTCAGAAACTGCGAAGCGAGCAGGCCGCCGACGACCGCCAAGCCCAGCGGCTGCCGTACGTCACCGCCTGCGCCCAGGCCGAGAGCGATCGGCAGCGTGCCGGCGAGAGCGGCCATCGTCGTCATCATGATCGGCCGAAAGCGGACGACGCTTGCCTCGAAGATCGCCATCGATGCCGGTCGACCGTCCTGGCGCTGGCGCACCAGGGCGAAATCGATCATCATGATAGCGTTCTTCTTGACGATGCCGATCAACATGATGATTCCGACGAAGGCGTAGAGGCTCAGATCGACGCGAAAGATCATTAGCGTAAGCAAGGCACCGAGGCCAGCCGCCGGCAGGCCGGACAGGATGGTCAGCGGATGCACGAAGCTCTCATAGAGAATTCCCAGCACGAGATAGACCACCAGCACGGCGATCAGAAGGAGAATTCCCAGCCCCTGCAGCGAGGATTCGAAAGCTTGCGCCGTTCCCTGCAGACTGGTGCTCAGTGAAACCGGCAGCTTGAGTTCTTTTTCCAGTGCCTTGACGCGGCTTACCGCCTCGCCGAGCGAGACGCCCGGCAAGAGATTGAAGGAAATCGTCACCGAGGGGAGTTGCCCCTGGTGGTTGACGGTCAGCGCCTGCGTCTTGCGGCTCACCTGGGCGACCGTGTCCAGCGGTACCAGGCGGCCACTGGCGGCGCGCACGTGGAGGCGTGAGAGCATCGACGGATCGGCCTGGAATTCGCGCGCAACCTCGATGATCACCTGGTACTGGTTGGTTGAACCGTAGATCGTCGAAATCTGGCGCGCACTGAAGGCACTTTGCAAGGCGTCTTCAACTTGCGCAAAGCTCAGGCCCAGCGTCGTCAGCTTGTCACGATCGACTTCAAGTGCGACGACCGGACTGAGGTTGTTGAGGTTGCTCGTCACATCGATCAACCCGGGTAGGGCACGAATCCGCCCGAGCAACGTATTCGTCCACTGATACAGTTCGTCGAGATCGGCGTCCTGCAAGGTGTATTGGTACTGCGCAGCGGTGATCTGTCCGCCGATGCGAATCACCGGCGGGTTCTGCAGATACACCTTCAGGCCGGGGACGGCGGCGAGCTTGGGTCTGAGTTCCTGGATCACCTCGTCGGGCGTCAGTCGGCGCTCGCCCGGCGGTTTCAGCAGCATGAAGATCGTTCCGGTATTCGCGGTTGGCCGGATGCCGCCGGCGCCGACCGACGACATGAACGAGCGGATGTTCGGGTCACGCGCAACGATCGCGGCGGCTGCCCGCTGATGCTCGACCATCGAGGCGAAGGACGCGTCCTGAGCAGCTTCGGTGAAGGCAATCAGTCGTCCGCTGTCGCCGCTCGGGATGAAATCCTTCGGAACGATGGCGAACAGGGCGCCGGTGGCCAGCAGGCTGGCGCTAAAGGTGGCCAGAACCCATCCCGGCCGCGCCATTGCCCAAGCCAGACTGCGTTCGTAGGCCGCCAGCAAAGCAGCGAAGAAGGCTTCGAAGAGAGCGAACACTCGGCCGTGCTGCTGCTGCGCGGCGGGCTGCAGATAGCGGCTGCAGAGCATTGGCGTGAGGGTCAGCGAGACGAAACCGGAAACCAGAATCGCAATGCAGATGGTCACCGCGAACTCGCGCAGGAGGCGACCGACGATGCCGCTCATGAAAAGCACTGGAATGAACACGGCAACCAGCGATAGCGTCATCGAGACGATCGTGAAACCGATTTCCCGCGCCCCGTTGATCGCCGCAGCGAAAGGCGCCGCGCCCGCTTCAAGATGGCGAACGATGTTCTCCAGCATGACAATGGCGTCGTCGACGACAAAGCCGACGGCGAGCGTCAGGGCAAGCAGTGAGAGGTTGTCCAGGCTATAGTCGAGCAGATGCATCGCAGCAAAGGTGCCGATCAGCGATATTGGCAGGGCCAGGCTGGGAATCAGCGTCGCCGAGGCGTTGCGCAGAAAGACGAGGATGACCAGGACGACGAGAAAACCGGCGAGCAGCAGCGTGAACTGCACATCCTCGATCGCTTCGCGGATCGAAATGCTGCGATCGTAGAGGATGTTCATCGTGATCGCCGCTGGCAGTTTGGCCTGGAAACCGGGCAGTATCTTGCGGATCGCATCGACTGTCGCGATCGTGTTGGCGCCCGGCTGACGTTGAATCGCCAGAACGATGGCGCGCTGGTCGACGTTCCAACTGGCTATCCGGTCGTTCTCGACGCCATCGACCGGCGTCGCCACCTCTTCCAGGCGAACCGGCGCGCCGTTGCGCCAGGCAATGATCAGCGGCCGAAAAGCCGCAGCGTTCGACAGTTGCCCATTGTCCTTCAAGGCAAAGGTCTGTCGGGTGCCGTCAAAGCTGCCGATCGGCTGGTTGACGTTGGCTTGTGCGATCGCCTGCTGCAGTTCATCGATCCCCAGGCCGCGTGCCGCCAGGCGATCGAGGTCGGCGCGAATTCGTACCGCGTATTTCTGCGCACCCAGGACCTGAACCTGGGCAACGCCTGGAATCGTGGACAGGCGTTGCGCCAACTGCGTCTGGGCATACTCGTCGACCAGCGGCAGTGGCAGGGTGGTCGACGAGAGGGCAACGTAGAAAATCGGCGAGTCGGCCGGGTTCACTTTTCGGAACGACGGCGGTGCGGGCAGGTTCGGCGGCAGCTTGCGCAAGGCGCCGGAGATTGCCGATTGCACGTCCTGGGCGGCGGCATCGATGCTGCGCTCGAGCGAGAACTGCAGGGTTATCGAGGTCGATCCCTGGGCACTCGTCGAACTCATCGAGTCCAGCCCGGCAATGGTCGAGAACTGACTTTCGAGTGGCGTCGCGACCGCCGCTGCCATCGTTTCCGGCGATGCCCCGGGCAGAGTGGCGGTGACCGAGATGGTCGGAAAGTCGACGCTTGGCAGTTCGGCCACCGGCAGCCCACGGTAGGCGATGATCCCGAAAATGAGCAGCCCGACGACGAGCAGCGTGGTCATCACCGGGCGGCGTATGCAGAGTTCGGAAAGCTGCATCGGCCGGCGCTTTCTAGGATTGGTTGGCGCTTGCTGGCAGGCTGGACGCCTCCGGGGTGGCGTGCACTTTGCTGCCTGGGCTCAACCTGAGCTGTCCGTCGGTGACCACGCGTTCGCCGGCCTGAATCGCTCCGCTCACCGCAGTCACCCCGGCAAAGCTTGCGCCAACGCCTATCCGCCGCAGTTCGGCGGAGCCCTCGGCGTTGACGGCAAAGAGGAATGGGCCTTCCGATCCGTGCTGGATCGCCTGATTCGGCACGACGACGGCTTGCCGCAGCGTATCTAGGGTCAAGGCAACGTTCAGAAACTGGCCGGGCGTCAAAGCTTCGTCGTCGTTGTCGACGACGGCCTTGAGCTGAATCGTGCCGGTTGCCGTGTCGACCGCATGGTCGATGAAGCGTAGCTCACCGCCGAAGCGCCGCCCGGTTTCGCCCGGTACCGTCACCTCGACCTGCAGGCAAGCGGGCCGCCGGCAGCTCGCCGCGCCGCCACCCCGAGCCAGCGCCTGGCGCAGGCGCGGCAGATGCTTTTCCGGGACGGAGAACGTGACGTACAGTGGGCGAACGCGATTGACTACGGCGAGAACGGTTTCGTTGAGCTTGACCGCTGCTCCGGGAAAGACCAGATGCGCACCCACGACACCGGCGAAAGGTGCGCGGATTGTCGTGTACGAAAGCTGCGCGCGTGCCAGCTCTACCGCCGCACGGTCAGCGCGCAGCGTCGCAGCGGTCACCGCTTCGACCGTGCGCGTATCGTTGACCTTCTCATCCGAGATGAAGCCGCGCTCGCGCAAAGCAGCCTGGCGTGCGCTATCCATCTGCGCTTTGCTCAGTTGTGCCGCACTCCTGCCCAGGCTCGCTTCTGCCTGGCGCAGGCGCAAGGTAAGGTCGGCAGGATCGAGCCGGACGAGTTCGTCGCCCGCGCGCACACGCTGCCCGGGGGAAAAGACGACGGCTGCCACCTGTCCATCGACACGGGACTTCAGGCTGACCGTTTCGTAGGCCTCGCCCCGCCCGACGACCTCGAGCACTACCGGCAGGTCGCTGACCGTTGCCAGCGCGACGCTGACCGGGACCGGCGGCGGCACCTTGGCCGGCGTGTTCGCGTCGGTACGGGACGAAACGCGATAGCCGTACGCAGCAATGGCGACGAGGGAGAGCAGGAGCGCTGCCCCCCACCAGGAACGCCGGCTCATCGTTTCCGACATCCTTCCGCGCCGGGGAGCACTACCTCAGGCAGGACGATCAATACACGCCAGCGCACGTTCGATTTCGTCGATGCCACCCGGGCGGACCAGACGTTCGACCTCGCGACCGTCGCTAAGAAAAATCAGCGTCGGCCAGAGCTTGACGCGGAATGATCGCCCAAGGCGCCGCCCCGGCCCGTCTTCGATGCGCAAGTGGCGCACCTGTCGGTGCTCGGCGAGCGCTTGCCGGATCAGCGGCTGAGCGGCCTGGCAGTGCTCGCACCAGGGCGCACCAAACTCGACCAGTGTGGGTCCGGCAAGCGCATCGATTTCGTCGCGCGCCGGCTCGCTTGCAAGGTAAGGGGTATTCACGTCAGCAGTCTTTCGGCGGGTGGAAGAAGGAAGCAGCCGCCGAGCCAGCCGTCGGTCGAAGCCGAACGGGTAACGCGGACACGGTTGCCGGCCGGCAAAGCATACAGCGAGCGGCTTGCCCCGACGAACGGCCGCCGGGACACGAAACGGCTAGGCATAGTCGACACGCACGTTGTCGGTGCTCAGCCATTCGCTCAAGGCGGTGAGCAGTTCATCCTCCAGGCGCACCCGGCTGGCGTCGCCAAAAAGCAGTTCGCACGCTGCTTCACGGTTGCAGTAGGCGAGGCGAACCGGGCAATCGCCCGGGGTATACGGGGCGAGAAGTGCACGCAGCCTTTGCACCGCGGCGCTCGGGTTGCTGCTCGCCTGACCGTTGAGCGACAAGCGCAGGTGGCGAGCGAATCGGCTGCGCGCTTCGGCAAGCGTCAACAGACGGTCGGCGACGACCTTGATGCGGCCCTCGCCGGCAAAATCATCGCGCTGCACCTTCCCTTCGACGATCAGCACCTCGTCTTCCCTGATCTTGCTGCGCTCGGCTTCGAGCACTTCGTTGAATACCGAGACCTCCAGCGAAGTAGTGCTGTCGTCGAGCTGGACGAAAGCCATCTTGCCGCGTGTGGTCAGCTTGCTGCGCACGCCGACGACCAGTCCGGCGAGGTACTGGCTTTCCTTGCGTACTTCGAGCGCCGCCAGTGGGCGCGCGACGAAACGCGAGACCTCGGCCTGCACGGCGTGAAAGGGGTGACCCGAAAAGTAATAGCCCAGGGCCAGCTTCTCTTCGTTGAGCTTCTGTCGCTCGCTCCAGGCTGGGGCTTCGACGTAGCGCGCGCCCTGCCCGTCCTGAAAATCGGCGTCGCCGGGAAGGAGATCGAAGAGGCTCGCCTGCATCGCGTTGCGCTCAGCCTGTTCGGCTGCTTCCATGGCGATCCCGACCGAAGCCAGCAGGCGTGCCCGCTGAGTGTCGAGCGAATCGAAGGCACCAGCGCGGATCAAGGCTTCGATCGTCCGCCGGTTCACCAGACGCTTGTCGGCGCGCCGAGAAAAGTCGAACAGATCCTTGAATGGGCCTTTCGCCTGGCGCGCCTGGATGATGTTGTTCACCGCCAGTTCGCCCGTTCCCTTGACTGCTCCAAGGCCATAGCGGATGGTTGAGCGATCGACCGGGGTGAAGCGATATTCGGAAGCATTGATGTCCGGGCCGAGGATACGCAGGCCGTTCGCCACCGCATCGTCGTGGAAGATCTTGACCGCGTCGGTATTGTCCATGTCCGACGACAGCGTCGCCGCCATGAACGCGGCGCCATGGTGCGCCTTCAGCCAGGCGGTGTGATAGGTGACGACGGCATAGGCAGCGGTATGCGACTTGTTGAAACCGTACTCGGCAAACTTTTCCATCAGGTCGAAAAGCTGCATCGCCAGCCTCTCGTCGTAGCCCCGCTTCTTCGCGCCAACGCGCATCAGGTCGCGATGCAGCGCCATCTCTTCCGCCTTCTTCTTGCCCATGGCCCGGCGCAGCAGGTCCGCAGCACCGAGCGTGTAGCCACCGATGATCTGGGCGATCTGCATCACCTGTTCCTGGTAGACGATGACGCCATAGGTCGGCTCGAGGCAGGTCTTCAGATCATCGATGAAGTAGTCGATCTTTTGCTGCCCTTTCTTGCGCAGAATGAAGTCATCGACCATTCCCGAGCCCAGCGGCCCCGGTCGGTAGAGCGCAAGGACCGCGATGATGTCCTCGAAGCGGTCAGGGGCGAGTTTGCGGATGAGTTTTTTCATCCCCTCCGATTCGACCTGGAAGATCGCCGTCGTGTTGCCGTCCCGGAGAATCTGGTACGCCTGCGGATCGTCGAAGGGTAGCGCACTCAGATCGGGGCGCTGCCCGCTCAACCGTTCGACGTAGTTCAGTGCGAGTTCGATGATCGTCAGGTTGCGCAGACCGAGGAAGTCGAACTTGACCAGACCGATCTTCTCGACATCGTCCTTGTCGAACTGCGAGACGACCGAGCCTCCGCCGTCCGCCGAGTAGACCGGACAGAAATCGGTCAGCTTGCCTGGCGCGATGAGCACGCCGCCAGCGTGCATCCCGACGTTTCGGGTCAAATCTTCCAGACGGGCGGCGAGGTCGAACAGCTCACGGACTTCCTCCTCTTCGTCTATCCTGGCCTTCAGTTGCGGTTCAGCGACGATGGCCTTGGCCAGTGAGAGCGGCTTGTTGGCCTCGACCGGAATCAACTTGGAAATCTGATCGCAAAAGTTGTACGGCAGATCGAGCACCCGACCAACGTCGCGGAGTACCGCTCTTGACGACATCGTGCCGAAGGTGACGATCTGCGATACGGCAGCGGCGCCATATTTCTGGCGCACGTACTCGATCACCCGCCAGCGGTTGTCCTGGCAGAAGTCGATGTCGAAGTCCGGCATCGAAACACGCTCGGGATTGAGGAAGCGCTCAAAGAGCAGCGCGTAGCGCAGGGGGTCGAGATCGGTGATGCCAAGTGCGTAGGCGACGACCGAGCCGGCGCCCGAGCCGCGGCCCGGCCCGACCGGACAGCCATTGCGCTTGGCCCAGTTGATGAAGTCGGCGACGATCAGGAAATAGCCGGGAAAACCCATCTGAATGATGGTGTCCGTTTCGAGCTGCAGGCGTTCGTCGTAGGCTGCGCGCTGCGTGGCACGCGCCAGTTCGTCGGGGAAAAGCTGCTGCAGTCGCTTCTCCAGGCCGGCGCGCGCTTCCTGGCGCAGGAAATCGGCCAGTGTGATGCCTGCCGGCGTCGGGAAATCAGGCAGGTAACTCTTGCCGAGGGTGATCTGCAGATTGCAGCGGCGGGCAATCTCGACCGAGTTCTCGAGCGCCGCCGGCAGGTCGGCAAAGAGCTCGGCCATTTCCTCGCCCGACTTGAAGTACTGCTCTTCGGTATACGGTCTGGGACGCCGGGGGTCGCCCAGCATATAGCCTTCGGCGATGCACACGCGTGCTTCGTGCGCCTTGAAGTCGCCTCGTTCGAGGAACTGGACCGGATGCGTGGCGACCAGCGGCAGATCCATTTCTGCCGCCAATGCCGCCGTTTCGGCGACCAGCAGTTCCTGCTGCGCCTGGCCATAGCGCTGCACCTCGAGATAGAAGGCGTCCGGGAAAAGCGCCTCCCAGAAGCGCGCCCGGCTTGCCGCCTGGGCCTGATTTCCCTGCAGCAAGGCCTCACCGACATCGCCCGCGCCGCCGCCCGACAGTGCGATCAAACCGTCGACGCCCACCTCGCGCAGCATTCGCCGGGTAATCTCGGCGCGCCCGCGAACCCGCGGCGCGAGGTAGGCGCGCGACAGGAGATCGCAGAGCTGCCGGTAACCCAACTGTGAACGGCAGAGCAGGACGAGGCGATACGGACGATCGGGGTCAGCTTCGTTGGCCAGGGTAACGTCGCTGCCAAGCAGCGGCTTTATTCCGTTGCTTCTCGCATACGAGTAAAACTTGACCAGCCCGAACAGATTGCTCAGGTCGGTAAGTGCCAACGCCGGCATGCCGTAGCTTGCCGCCCGCGCCACTGCGTCTGGCAGGCGAACGATGCCTTCGGTAACCGAATACTCGCTATGCAGGCGAAGATGAATGAACGGTGGGGCGGACATCCGGTCATTTTACCGCGCCGCGCGCACCGATCGGAGTTGATCACTGCGTGCACCGCAGCGCGTGGCAATCGTCGGCCGACTGCCACCGGGCCGTCACCGGCCCGTCACCAAGCTGTCACTAGGCCGCCACCAGCGGGGCCAGGCTGAGGCGCATCTTTTGCAGCGCCTTGGCTTCGATCTGGCGAATCCGCTCCGCCGAAACGCCGAATTCGGCGGCAAGTTCGTGCAGGGTCGCCGAGCTATCATCGCTCAGCCAGCGAGCTTCGACGATTCGCCGGCTGCGTGCGTCCAGGCTGGCCAGGGCGCTCTGCAGCCCCTCGTCGTGCAGCGAGTCGCGCGCACGCGCTTCGAGCACCCGTGTTGGCTCGCTCGAGTGATCCGCCAGATAGGCAATCGGGGCAAAGGCATCTTCGTCGTCGCTGTCGCCATCCAGCGCCAGGTCGTGCCCAGCCAGACGAGTATCCATTTCAAGCACGTCATCCGCTTTGACGTTCAGGCGCTGGGCAATGTCGGCAACCTGCAGGGGGTTGAGCGCCTCGCTGCCTTCGCGCATGCTGCGCAGGTTGAAGAACAGTTTGCGCTGCGCCTTGGTTGTCGCCAGCTTGACCATGCGCCAGTTCTTCAGCACATACTCATGGATTTCCGCCTTGATCCAGTGGATGGCAAACGAGACCAGACGAACGCCGCGCCGCGGGTCGAAGCGCTTGACGGCTTTCATCAGACCAATGTTGCCTTCCTGAATCAGATCGGCGTGTGGCAGACCATAGCCGAGATAGCCGCGCGAGATCGCGATGACCAGCCGCAGATGCGAGAGAACGAGCTGACGCGCCGCGTCCAGATCATTCTCCTCGCGAAAGCGCGTCGCCAAACTGAACTCCTCGTCTTCGCTGAGCACGGGAAAGCGCCTCGCCGCCTGAATGTACGCGTCGATGGTGCCAACCGCAGAGAGCGTGGGCAGGCTGATTGCTTGGGTCATTTGGCTTGATTCCTCCTCGGAAATGACTTTTCCGTTCCATTTTAGCACTCGCGCGGTGAGAGTGCTAATGTCGCTCAAAGTTCAGTCCCGCTGCTCGAATCCATCCGGCCCTCAG
>NZ_JAVMKF010000300.1:0-13840 GCF_031732815.1 Accumulibacter sp.
CCTTCGTCTTCCAGCCAGCGGCGCAGCATGACGCCGACGCCGCGGCGCAACCAGATCTCGCGGTAGTCAGCGAAGCGGACCATGCGCTGCAGCAGGCCGGCCTGATCGGCACCGAGCGCAGCAATCGCCGCTGCGTCATGGCCGAGCAGACGGGTGGCGAGCGCCGCCATCAGCAGCGACGGCCGGCCGGGCTCGAGGACCGCGTGCAGGATGCGCTCGAGGTCTTCGGCGTCGTTGGTGTGGAAAATGTTCTGCTGCGACAATTCGACGCTACCGATTCCCAGGCGGTGAAGGGCTTCGCGCAACTGGCGGCCTTGCGCGTGACTGCGCACGATGAGCGCGATGTCGCTCGCGCTGAGGGGCCGTTGATCGATCGTGATGCGCCCGGCGCGCGCTTCGTTGAGCAGCCGGGCGACTTCGTCGGCGGTCGCCGCAAGGACAAGGTGGACGGCGTCGGCGCGCGTCGGTGGCTGACCGTTCTCGTCGGCGAGCAGCCAGATGCGCAACGGTGCCGCAGTCGGGTCGCTCAGGTCGACCAGCAGCGGGCGCGGCTTTTCCCCCGCGCTGACCGGCGGGTAGTTCAGTCCGGGCAGGATGAAGCAGTGCGGGTTGGCGGTAAACAGGGCGTTGTATGCGCTGAGCAGCGCCGGTGTCGAGCGCTGGTTGCAGCGCAGGGTGAACGGCGTTCCGGCGAGTCGCCGAGCTGCCAGGTAAGTCGGCAGGTCGGCGTTGCGGAAACTGTAGATCGCCTGCTTCGGATCGCCGACAAGGAACAGCGCGCCAGTCGGCAGCGCTTCGCCAGCTCGGTAAATGCTCCGGAAGATCGAGTACTGCAGCGGGTCGGTGTCCTGGAACTCGTCGATCAGAGCAACCGGATAGCGCGTGTGCAGCGACTCGCGCAGCCACGCGTTCTCGCCCGCCCGCAGCGCGTCATCGACATGCTGCAGCAGGTCGTCGAAAGAGAGCAGCCGCTGGCGCAGCTTTTCCTGGCGCAGCACGCTGCCGGCTTCGTCGAACATGCGCCGCAGCAGGCCGAGGCGGGCAAGTTCGAGCGCCCGCGTCAGCGCGCCGGACGCGGCAAGCAACTCGCGTGCGGCGGCGAAAAAGGGATGCCGGGGTGGCGACTGGTTCTTCCTGGTGCGCGCGCCGATGAAATCGGCGTCGAATAGCGACAGGTTGCCGGCGTCGCCGGTCGGTGCAGCGAGTGCTTCGCCGCTCGCCAGCCACGCCTGCCAGGCGCACGCCGCGCTGCTGACCGCCTCGGCCTTGTACGAGTTGGCGTTGAGCGCGCCGATTCCGCCGAGCAAGGCGGCTTCGGCGCTGACGGCGTCGCTCGTCCAGCTTCGTCGCGCCTGCGCGAAGGCGGCCAGCAGCGCGCTATCGTCCGGCTTCACGTCGCTGATTCCGGCCGGCCAGATGACGCGCGAGCAGGGCTTGGCCGTCTGTCGCGCGAGCAGGCTGGCCCAGACCTCCGGCGAATCCTTGCGGCGGCCGAGGAAGCGGGCGAGGAGGGGCGAGGTCTCGCGGCCGGCGATGTGGCGGCGCCAGAAATCCTGCACTGCCTGCAGACGCAGCGCCCGGTCGTCGTGCAGCAACTCGAGACTGAACGGCAGGCGGGCGGCAAAAGGCGTTTCGGCGAGCACGCGTTGGCAGAAGCCGTGAATGGTGAACACCGCTGCTTCGTCGAAGCTGTGCAGCGCGTTGGCCAGGCGCAGCGCCAGGCCGGCGCGATCGCCGCCGGCGGTCGGCGCAGCGGCGGCGAACAGGCGCTCGGCGAAGGGATCGGTGATCGTCGCACCCGGGCGGAGCAAATGAATCATTTCCGCCAGGCGGCTGCGTATGCGTTCGCGCAATTCGGCGGCCGCTGCGTTGGTGAAAGTCACCACGAGAATCCGGCTGACCGGGAGCTGGCGCTCGAGCAGCAGGCGCAGGTAGAGACCACAGAGGGTCCAGGTCTTGCCGGTGCCGGCTGAGGCTTCGATCAGGCGGATGCCGTCGAGCGGGCAGCTCAGGAGATCGAGTTCGACGGCCGGTGCAGTCTCGTCCGGGCTGGGGGCGGTCACCGCGTTTCCTCTTCGAGGTGCTCGCGCAGCACGCCGCAGACCGTGCGTGCGTGCTCGATGAAATCGTCGTCGAGCGGATCTGGCAGGTCCCTGAGCGCCAGGCGGTAGGCCGCATCATCCTGCTCGCCCCAGGGCGAGGCGGCGGTGGTGAACCAGCGGCGGCGTGCCGCTGCTTCGCCGTTCTTCGCGCTGGCGTAGGCCCAGGCGCTCTTCGGGAAGAAATGCAGGGGTTCGACCAGTCCGCGCCGATAGAGCGCCAGCAAGTCGCGCAGGTGCGCGCGAGCTTGCTCGGGCAGGCAGGAGCGCAGGTGAAACGAGCCGTCGCGGGCGTGCCAGACAGTGCACGCGCTGGCTCCGGCGGGCGGCGCCGCGCAGAGAAAGAGATGATTGATCCAGGCGGCGAGATAGTCGCTCGCTCGACGATCGTCGTAGCGATAACGCACCAGCCCGGCTGGCCGCAAGTCGCCGAAGGCGCCCGAAAGCTGCCAGGCTTCGTCGCCGATGCGGAAGTCGAGAAGCGTCTGCACAACCGGCAGTGGTGCCGCTCCCAGGCGCACGCGCAGTTGCTCAGCGAAGCTGCTCAGCCGGGCGACTTCGTCGGCCAGCATGCGTTCGCCGAGGGGCCCGGCCGGGAACTCGTTGCCGGCCAGCGCCAGACGCAGCAGCTCGTCGGCCGGACTGCCAGCGAGCGCCGCCGGCAGTAGGCGTGCAGCGAGTGCCTGGCGCGCGGGGTAGTCGGGCAGGAAGGGTTCCTCGTCGGGCAGTTCGTCCTCAACCGCGGCCAGCGCGATGTTCAGCCGCTGCACGAGCAGTGCCCGGCAGGGATTGTTGAAGAAGCGGAGCAACTGGTCGAGACTCACTTGACGCCATTCCGCCGTCGGTGGGTCGAGCGGGCGGCCGAAAAAGGGGGGGGCGGCTGTTTCGGCGCTGCCCTCCGGCCGCGCGCCGCTGCTCTGGGCGACGCGTGCGCGCGCCTGCGCGATAGCTTGGCAGTAATCGGCGTTGAAGCTGCGTCGGCGCGGGTCGGCGTCGACCTGGAAGCAGGCCGGTGAAAAGGCTTGCAGCGGATGCTCGACGGTCAGCCGCCGTCTGGCCGCCTGCCGACTGTCCGCATCGTCCGGGTTCTCGGCGCAGGCGAGAGCGGCGTAATCACGCAGTTCGGCGAGCAGTACGGACGGCGGCAGCAAGCTGTTGTCGCGCACGCTGCGGCCGCTGTAGCTCAGATAGAGACGCTGGCCGGCGGCGAGAACCAGATCGAGAAACAGATTGCGCTCGTCGGTGCGCGCTTGGCGGTCGCCGCGCGCCGGCCGCAGGGCCATCAGGTCGAACTCAAGTGGCCGGCTGTTGCTCGGGAAGACACCGTCGTCCAGACCGAGCAGGCAGACGACACGGTAGGGCAGCGCGCGCAGGCTGGCCAAGGAGCTGAAGCTGAGCACACCGCTGGGAACGCCACCTCGGCCGTGTTCATCGAGCAGCTTGCGCAGGGCCTCGTGGATGACCGCCAGCGGGACTGGCGTTCGCGCGCCGCCGCGCGACATGTTGCCGTGCAAGGCGCTGATTGCTGCCTGCACCGTGCGCAAGTCGTCGAGTTGCGCGTCGTCAGGCAGCGTAAAACGCGCCAGCGCACGGCTCAGCGATTGCTGCCAACCGTCGGCATCCATGGCGCGTGCCCATTCGTCGCGCTGTGCAGCGAGGGCGTCGAGAAAACTCCACCAGCGGCCGAGCGTCAGGGCGTCGCTGCCTTCCGGGTTGCCGCCGCCGATGCGTCCGCCAATGATGCTGCGGCCGGCTGTCGGCTGATCGCCCAGGGCATAGGCGAGAAACAGGCGGTGCAGTCCGTCGGCAAAGCTGTGCCGGTCGCTTTCCGGCAACTGGCGTTGCCTGCGCTCGCGGCCGTCCAGCCCCCAGCACATGCGGGTATCGCGCATCCAGTCGCGAATCAGGTCGAGGTCGTCGCTCGTCAGCGCGAAGCGCGCAGCGACCGAGGGCTGCAGGAGGAGCGCGAAGACCGCACTGCCGGTGAAGCGGCTGGCGCACAGCGCGAGCAGCTGGTCGAGCACGCGCGCCAGCGGATTGTCGCGCCGTGCCGGCAGGCCGGTAATGGCATACGGGATTCGGCGATTGCTCGGCACCGTGCCAAAAACGGCGTGAATCAGCGGCGCAGCCGTGGGCAGATCGGGGACGGCGACCAGGATCTGATCGAGGCTGGGTGGGTCGGGTGCAGCGAAAAGCGCCAGCAGCTGGTCGTGCAGCACTTCCAGTTCGCGCGTCAACGAATGGCAGACGTGAATCTCCAGGCTGCGGTCATCGGCGGCCAGGGGGACGCTGCCGGGTTCCAGCTCGCGCAGATCGAGAATGGCGTTTTGCAACTGCGCCAGCAGGGAATCGCCCGCCGCAGGCAGGAACACGCTGTCTTCCTCGACGACCGCCGCGGCGTCGCCGAGCAGCAGGTCGACGTGCGCCTGCGTCTGCCCGCCCCAGGCGGCGAGCAGTGCATTGCCGCTTTCGTGATAGGCCAGCCGGCCCTGCTGTGCGAGGTAGCCCAGGCGTTTGCGGTCGACGATCTCGAACCAGTATTCGCGGCACGGATTGAGCACGAAAAGCTTGAGGTCGACCCAGCGCGCAAGCCGCCGCAGGATGTCGAGGTAAAGCGGCGGCAGCGTGTGCAGGCAGAAGAGGCTGGCGCTCGCCGGCAACCCGGCGAGGGCAGGGGCGTCTCGCCCCCGGCGCTCGATTTCGCGGAAGAAGATCGCGGCTGGGTGTTCGGGTGGCGTTCCCAGTTCGCCGGTCAGGCGACGCCAGAGCGCCGCTTGCCACGCTTCGTCGTCGGCCGACTCGTTCGCCGTTGTCGGCAGGCCGGCGCGCTGGCCGGTCGACCAGGCCGCCAGCCACGCCGGGCGGTAGGTAACGTAGGCCTCCATCATCTGGGCCACGCGTTGGGCCAGCTCGAAGCGCATCAGCGGGTCGGCATCGCGCAGGTAGGCGGCCAGGCGCGCGTGCCGGGCGGTGAATCCCGTATCGCCGAAGACCTCGTGGATTCGCCAGACGAGCACGGTCGGCGAGAAGGGTGATTCGCCATCGATTTCGATCAGGCGCGAGATCTGCTGCCACAACCACTCGCCGAGATAGGAGAACCTGAGGTTGGCGCCGATTCCCAGATGGTCGGCGCAAGCCAGTTCGACTCGGCGGCGCAGTGCGCTGCTCGGAATGATGACCTCCTGCGCCGTGAGTGGCGGGCAGCGTTCGCCCGCCAGGCGGTCGAGCAGGCTGGCGAGGAGGATCTCGAAGCGGTTGGAAAGCGTCAGGCGCAGCATCGGGGCGGGTTCGCGTGGTCGGCCAGAATTATCGCATTCGGGCGCAGTCGCCGTTCGGTTGCCGCGCGCGCGACGGCAATTGACGAAAAGCCACCTGTGGACACGGGGCAGGGTGTAGCATGCTACGTTTGGCTGTGGTCAAAGGGGGCGAAATCAATTATGCTGGCTGGCCTGGATCCCAGGAAAAACTATAATCTGAAATCTGCAACCAACAACCTATAACATAACCGTGGATGGAGTTTGACGGATGACCAACAAAGGGCAACTCTTACAAGACCCGTTTCTCAACACACTGCGGCGGGAGCGCGTTCCGGTGTCGATCTACCTGGTGAATGGGATCAAGCTCCAGGGCCAGGTCGAATCCTTCGATCAGTATGTGGTCCTGCTCAAGAATACTGTCACCCAGATGGTGTACAAGCACGCAATATCGACCGTCGTACCGGCGCGCCCGATCACGATTGCGTAGGATTCCGACAACGAGGCGTGAGGGGTTCAGGCGGTTCCTGCCTTGCCTTGCGAGCATGCCGCTTGCTTGTGTGAAGGTCGCTTGCCGTCGGAATCGCTCATCCTGCTGCGCTACGGCGCGGCCCACCGGTGCGCAGCAGGATGTCTGAACGCATACCCGGCAGGGAGCGGGCGCTCATCGTTCAACTCGATTTCACCGGCGAGGAGCAGACCGAGCAACTTGCGGAGGTGCGCTTGCTCGCCCGTTCGGCTGGCGCTTCGGTGTGCGCCGTCGTCGCCGGGCGGCGCGACAGTCCGGATGCGGCAACGTTCGCCGGCAAGGGCAAGGTGCAGGAAATCGCCGCCGAGATCGCCGCGCACGAGGCCGATCTGGTCATCTTCAACCATGAGCTGAGCGCTGGCCAGGAGCGCAATCTGGAACGTGCTCTGGGATGCCGCGTGGTCGACCGGACCAGCCTCATCCTTGACATCTTCGCCCAGCGTGCGCAGAGCTCGGAGGGCAAGCTGCAAGTCGAGCTGGCGCAGCTTGAACATCTGGCAACCCGACTGGTGCGCGGGTGGACACACCTGGAGCGGCAGAAGGGCGGGATTGGTTTGCGTGGTCCGGGTGAAACGCAGCTCGAAACGGATCGCCGTCTGCTCGGCATTCGCGTCGGCGTTCTGAAGGAGCGCCTGGCCCGGCTCGAGCGGCAGCGCGGCGTGCAGCGCAAGGCGCGTGCTCGGGGAAAGCTGCTCAACGTCTCGCTGGTGGGCTATACCAATGCCGGAAAGTCGACCCTGTTCAACGCCTTGACGCACGCCCGGGTGTTTGCCGCCGATCAGCTGTTCGCCACGCTCGACACGACGACGCGCAAGCTCTGGCTGCAGGAGGCCGGGCACATTGTGCTGTCGGATACGGTCGGCTTCATTCGCGACCTGCCGCACTCGCTCGTCGCGGCGTTTCACGCCACGCTGGAAGCGACGGCGGAGGCAGATCTGCTGCTGCATGTCGTCGATTCCGCGAGTTCGGCGCGCGATGAGCAGATGGCCGACGTCAACCAGGTCCTGGCCGAGATCGGGGCTGAGCAGGTTCCTCAACTGATCGTCTTCAACAAGCTCGATCTGACCGGGCTACCGCCGGCGGTCGAGCGCGACGAGTATGGTAAAATCCGCCGGATTCGCGTCAGCGCACGTTGCGGCGACGGTTTGCCTTTGCTGCGCGCGGCTTTGGCCGAAATGGCGTTGGCGAAGAAAGGATGTAGTTCCGGCGAAGTGCTGCCCGGCAGCCCGGCGTCGCCGGATATCGATAGGCTTTCCGATCAGGATTGGTCCGCATGATTTCAAGCCTTGGAGTACTCATGTCGCTTAACGATCCACAGTGGGGCAATCGGGGTGGCGATGGCGGCGGCGGGGGCAGGCGGCCGAACCAGGGGCCACCCGACCTGGAGCAGCTTTGGCGGGATCTCAATCGCCGTCTGTCGGGCATCTTCGAGCGCAAGCAGCCCGGCGGTCCACGCGGCGACGATTCGGGCGACGGTGGCGGCGGGCGACCGTCGGCACCTTTCAATTTCAGGTTTCTGGGCGGGGGAATCGGTCTGTTGCTGGCGCTCGTGCTGGTTGTCTGGCTGGCCAGCGGGTTCTACATCGTCGACGAGTCGCAGCGTGGTCTGGTGCTCCAGTTCGGTCGCTACAAGGCGAGCGTCGAGTCGGGCCTGCGCTGGCGTCTGCCGTACCCGATACAGTCGCACGAGTTGGTGAATGTCTCCGGCGTGCGGACGATCGAGATTGGCTATCGCGGCAGCGAAAAGAACAAGATCCTGAAAGAGGCGCTGATGCTGACCGATGACGAAAACATCATCAACATCCAGTTTGCCGTGCAGTACATCCTGAAGGACCCGGTCGATTACATCTTCAACAATCGCAATCCGGATGAAGCGGTGATGCAGGTCGCGGAAACCGCGATTCGCGAGATCGTTGGCAAGAATCGGATGGACTTCGTTCTTTACGAGGGCCGCGAGCAGATTGCCGTCAGCGCGGCGAAGCTGATGCAGGACGTGCTCGACCGCTACAAGACCGGCATCCTGATCTCCAAGGTCACGATGCAGAACGCGCAGCCGCCGGAGCAAGTGCAGGCCGCCTTCGATGATGCGGTGAAGGCGTCGCAGGACCGCGAAAGGCAGAAGAACGAAGGTCAGGCCTACGCCAATGATGTGATCCCGAAAGCGCGCGGAACCGCTGCCCGGCTGATGGAGGAAGCAGAAGGCTATCGGCAACGGGTGATTGCCACCGCTGAGGGCGATGCCAGCCGCTTCCGTCAGGTCAACAGCGAGTACGTCAAGGCGCCCGAGGTGACGCGCAGCCGCATGTATCTTGAAACCATGCAACAGGTTTATTCGAACACGACGAAGGTGATGGTCGATAGCAAGGGGCAGGGCAATCTGCTTTACCTGCCGCTCGACAAGTTGCTGCAAGCAGCCGGTGCAGGAACTGCCGCAGCGCCGGCGGCCAGCGTCAGCGAGGCGCCGGCACCACCGCGGCCAACGCCGACGGTGTCCAATGAGGTTCCGCCGCAGGTCGCCGAGAAATCCGAGGCGCGCTCGCGGGAAAACCTCAGGCAGCGTGATCGGGAGGCGCGTTGATGAGATCGGGGATCAATCTGCTGGCAGGTGTTCTGGTTGCCGCCGTCGTCGTTCTCGGCGCGACGATCTTCACCGTCGATCAGCGTCAGTATGCCATCGTCTTTCAACTCGGCGAGGTGCGCAACGTCATCGACGAGCCTGGTCTGTACTTCAAGTGGCCGTTGATTCAGAACGTGCGCTATTTCGACAAGCGCATCCTGACGCTGGACAGCGCCGAGCCGGAGCGTTTCATCACTTCCGAGAAGAAGAACGTTCTGGTCGATTCCTTTACCAAGTGGCGGATCGTGGACCCGAAGCTCTACTACATCTCGGTCGCGGGCGACGAATCGCGTGCCAAGACACGCCTTTCGCAGACGGTCAACGCCGGCTTGCGCGAGGAATTCGGCAAGCGGACGGTGCATGACGTCGTTTCGGGCGAGCGCGACAAGATCATGGAGCAGATGCGCGAGAAGGCTGACCTCGACGCGCGCAAGATCGGCGTGCAGATCGTCGATGTGCGCGTCAAGCGGGTTGAACTTCCGGTCGATGTCAGCGAATCCGTTTATCGCCGGATGGATGCCGAGCGCAAGCGGGTGGCCAACGAGTTGCGCTCGCAGGGTTCGGCCGAGGCGGAGAAGATCCGGGCCGACGCCGACAAGCAGCGCGAGGTGATCGTCGCCGAGGCTTATCGCGAAGCCCAGAAGACGAAGGGCGATGGTGACGCCAAGGCGGCGGCGATCTACGCCGGTGCTTTTCAGAGCAGTCCGGAGTTCTATGCCTTCTATCGTAGTCTGGAGGCGTATCGCGGTAGCTTCAAGGGCAAGAGCGATGTGATCGTTGTCGAACCCAACTCGGAGTTCTTCAAGTACATGAAGAGTATCGGTCGGGGTGGCGATAAAGCCGCCAAATGACTGAAACCCTGCTTCTTGCCTTTGCCCTGATGCTGGTGCTCGAAGGTGTCGTGCCGTTCGTCGCACCGGGTACCTGGCGCGAGACGTTCCGCCGCCTGATCCGCTTTTCGGACGGGCAGATTCGGTTTTTTGGTCTGACTTCGATGTTGATTGGACTCGTCCTGCTGGTCGTCCTGAAATGAACTGGCTGTTGCCCGAGCACATCGCCGATGTCCTGCCGGCAGAAGCGGCGCAGATCGAGCGTTTGCGGCGCATGCTGCTTGATCTGTTCCAGGCGCATGGTTACGAGCTGGTCATGCCGCCCTTGCTCGAACACCTCGACTCGTTGTTGACCGGTTCCGGGCAGGATTTGAAGCTGCGCACCTTCAAGCTCGTCGATCAGCTTTCCGGGCGGACGCTCGGCGTGCGCGCCGACATCACGCCACAGGTCGCGCGGATCGATGCGCATCTGCTCAATCGCCCGGGTGTCACCCGTCTGTGCTACTGCGGCAGTGTGCTGCATACGCTACCGGCGTCGCTCACCGCCAGCCGCGAGCCGATCCAGATCGGTGCTGAGCTCTATGGTCATGCCGGTCTGGCTGCCGACCGCGAAGTCATCCGCCTGATGGCCGATGCTCTCGGCGGTGCAGGAATCGCCGCGGCGCGCATCGACCTTGGGCACGTCGGTGTCTTTCGCTCGCTGGTCTGTGCGGCTGGCCTGGATAGCGAGATGGAGACGAGCCTGCTGCAGTTGTTGCAGGGGAAAGACGCCGCGGGCTTGCGCGAGTGTTGCCGCGAGATTGGCGAGCCCTATCGGTCGGCGCTCATTGCACTGCCGGATCTCTACGGAGGAACGGCGACCCTGGACGCAGCAGCGCACTCGTTGCCCGACTTGCCGGCGGTTGCCGCAGCTCTGCACGACCTGCGAGCGCTCGAGGAATCGCTACCCGAGGTGCCGTTGTCGTTCGACCTGGCCGACCTGCGCGGTTATCGTTATCACAATGGCGTTGTTTTCGCGGCTTACCACGCCGGAATCTCGAGTGCGCTGGCGCTGGGTGGTCGCTATGATGGCGTGGGCAAGATTTTTGGTCGCGAACGACCGGCCACCGGTTTTTCCCTCGATCTGCGCGAAATGGCCAGGTTGGTCGAACGCCACCCAACGGTGTCCGCCATTTGGGCGCCGTGCGCCGTCTTTGACCAGGGGCTGGCGGAAACGATTGAGGCCCTGCGCAGGCAGGGCGAGACGGTCGTCGAACTGCTCCCCGGCGAGACGATCAGCGAAGCAATGCCCGGTGCCCGCTGTCTGGTAGAGTACGACGGGCAGTGGCGGGTCGAGCATGTCAACAGGAACGGATGAGGCGCATGGCTAAGAACGTGGTGGTTGTCGGCACGCAGTGGGGCGATGAAGGCAAAGGAAAGATCGTTGATTGGCTGACCGATCACGCGAAAGGCGTAGTCCGCTTTCAGGGCGGACATAACGCCGGCCACACGCTGGTCGTCGGTGCGACGACCTACAAGCTCAACCTGGTTCCCTCGGGAATCGTTCGCGCAGGCGTCGACTGTTTCATCGGAAACGGCGTCGTTCTCGACGTTCACCATTTGATCGGTGAGATCCAGGCGCTCGAAGCGGGGGGCATAGACGTGCGTGGGCGCCTGAAGATCAGTCCGGGGTGCCCGATCATTCTCGGTTTCCACTCCGCCGTGGACCATGCACGCGAAGCGGCCAAGTGCGCCGACCTGCGAATTGGCACGACCGGCAAGGGAATTGGCCCCGCCTACGAAGACAAGGTGGCGCGGCGCGCGCTGCGGGTTTATGACCTGTTCTATCCCGGGCGTTTTGCCGAGAAACTGAAGGAGAACCTCGCCTATCACAACTTCGTCCTGACTCGCTACCTGAACGCGCAAGCGGTGGACTACGAGGCCGTTCTCGCACAGGCGATGGCCGATGCCGAGCAGATCAAACCGCTCGTCGGCGACGTTTCGGCGGCTCTGCACGCGCTCAACAAGGCCGGCCACAATCTGCTTTTCGAAGGCGCCCAGGGGGCGCTGCTCGACATCGATCACGGCACCTATCCGTTCGTCACCTCGTCCAATTGCGTCGCCGGACAGGCTGCCGCCGGGTCGGGAGTCGGTCCGGGGATGCTGCACTACGTGCTGGGAATCACCAAGGCGTACTCGACGCGGGTCGGCGGCGGACCCTTCCCGAGCGAGCTGGATATCGAAAGGGAAGGTACGCCCGGCCATCAGATGTCGCAGCGCGGACGCGAGTTTGGTACGGTCACCGGACGCAAGCGCCGCTGCGGCTGGTTGGACACGGCGGCCTTGAAGCGATCGATCCAGATCAACGGTGTCACCGGGCTGTGTATCACCAAGCTCGACGTGCTCGATGGCCTGTCCGAAATTCGCATCTGCACCGGCTATCGCCTTGACGGGAAGGAGATTGATCTCTTGCCGATGGGGGCAGATGAGGTCGCCGGGTGTGAACCGATTGTTGAAAGCATGCCCGGGTGGTCGGTGTCCACGGCCGGGGTGAGCACCCTGGACACACTGCCGGCAGCCGCCAGAGCTTACCTCGCGCGCGTCGAGGAACTGTGCGAGGTGCCGGTTGACGTCGTGTCGACCGGACCAGAGAGGCGCGAGACCATCGTTCGCCGCCATCCACTCGAATAGGGCGTCCGCCATGGGGATCCTGGATTGGTTCAAGAACCGGCCGGCCCAGTTCGACCCGGACGGTGTCTCGGAGGGCACCGTGCAGCGGGCGACCGATAAAGCGATTGCCCTGACCAATCCCCGTTTGCAGGTGCTGCCGGACTGCCACAGTCGGTTGATGCCGGCGGTACGTCGGACGGTGATCTTCTTGACCGATGTCTTGCGCGAACTTCCGCCGGCGCGCCCGATTTCCGCCGCTGCGTGGTCGAGTGACGCAGCCTTGCGCGCGTTCTTCGTCGCCCCGTCCGATATTCCGGCAATGCTGGGCCGCTCGGAAAATCTGCGTACCGTCTTCGCCAAGTTTCCAGATCTCGATGAGGCGTGCCTGGTTCTGGGGATGGCCATCAGCGAGCAGCGCAGCCTGGGGATTGCACTGCAAGGCGCGATTGTCCAGCGCGATGTCGTGCAGACCAGCGTCAGCTTCTCCGACCACCGGGCGCATCTGTGCAGTCGTGACGAGTCTCGATTGCACCGCCTGGTCGGTGCACAAGCTTATGAATTTCTCCTCGCCGAAGCCCTGTCGGAGATCGGCGAGGACCGCGTCGAGCGGCAGGGACTCGAGGCCAATCGGGCATTGATCGGCGCCCGCCTACGCTTGCTGCGGCAGCAGGGACCGGGCCTCGGGTCGATGTTTGACGCAGCCCTGCCAGGCAAGAGCGAGCAGGCCACCCTCGAGGCGGAACTGGTCGAGAATGAGAGGCTGCTGGCCGCCATCGGCGGTGGCGAGTCTGCCCTGGAAGCAGAACTGGATTGCCTGATCGAGGTGCTGGACAATCCGCAGCGCTACCTGCACATCGAGCAGCGGGAGCTTCGACTGAACACGATGAACGTCGTCGTCGGTGCCGACGACGGGAGTCCGGCGGCGGATGTCAGGTTTTCGCTTGCCGAACTGGCGGGCTCGCGTCCGCGGAAGCGGGCGTTTGTCCTGGTTAGTGTCGCACGCTCAGAACTGCCCGCGCTACAGGGCATCGACTTCGATCGTGTAGCGCGCTGTTTGTGATCACCTGGCGGCGGGGCGAGTCCGGCGCCGCCAGGTGAGCCTTGGCTGCCGATCCGGGCGGCGTGTCGCAGCCCATTTCCTACGGAGAGATCAGAGTGAATCGAGAAGCGTTGCGTGACCGGCTACTGACACCGGTGTACCAGTGGACACGCCTTGGTCGGCAGAGCAGCAAACTGATGGTGGCAGCGAGCGAGGTCGTCGGCATGCGCTATCGGCGAGTGCTGCGGAGCAACCCACAGACTGAGACCTACTGGGCCGAGGTGGCTCAGATGAACATCGAAAAGGTCTCTGTACCGATCGAGTGTGCCGCCGCGATGGCCAGCGCGCTACCCGTTCAGACGGCCAGGTTCGCGGCGCAGACCGGTGGAGCACTGCTGGCGTGCATGCGCGCCGCATCGGCGCTTGCCGCAAGTCGGAGCGCGGAGGAAATGGCGGAACAGACGAAAGGCTGCGCTCAGGCACTGAGCGATCTGATCGCCAGCTTTTGGCAGATCAGTGGGTTTCCAGCCGAAATTGCCAGCGCCGGCGTCGCGCCCTTGCTTCGTCAGGTGACTGCAAACGTGGAACGTCTGAACAAACGTTAGGGGGAAAGAGGCGGGCGTCGCGAACGGCCGAGATTCAGAACTTGGCGAACCTGTTGACCCGAACCTTCAGGCTTGCTAAGATCCTCCTCCTTCGCTGCACCAGCGCTGCCAAGCGCTTCAGGCCGCTGGTCCAAGCGAAGCTGATGCAGGCGCCATACCAGGTGCTCATCAATAACGCGGGGTGGAGCAGTCTGGCAGCTCGTCGGGCTCATAACCCG
>NZ_JAVMKF010000301.1:0-13396 GCF_031732815.1 Accumulibacter sp.
GAAATGCCCCAAATCATCAACACCAACGTCGCTTCGCTCAATTCGCAACGCAGCCTGAACAGCTCGCAGAATTCGCTGGCGACGTCGCTGCAGCGCCTGTCATCGGGCCTGCGCATCAACAGCGCCAAGGACGACGCTGCCGGCCTCGCGATCTCGGCCCGCATGAGTTCGCAAATCAATGGCCTCAATCAGGCTTCGCGCAACGCCAATGACGGCATCTCGCTGGCGCAGACGGCGGAAGGTGGTTTGCAGAGCGTGACCGAATCCCTGCAGCGCATGCGCGAACTTTCAGTGCAGGCAGCCAACGCGACGAACACGGCGACCGACCGCCTGGCCCTGCAGCAGGAAGTCGATCAACTCGTTCAGCAGATCAACACGGTGGCCAGTCAGACTGCTTTCAACGGCGTCAAACTGCTCGACGGCACGTTCAACACGCAGGCTTTCCAGATCGGCGCCAACAGCGGCGAAACGATCTCGATCAATTCGATCGCCAGCGCCAAGGCTGATGCGCTGGGCGTCGGGACGACTTCGTCCTATGTCACGACGATGACGGCCACGGTCACCAACGGCGCCATCTCGACCGGCGGCGTGACGGTGAATGGTTACGGTGTCGGCCCGTCGGTGACGGACGGCGTCTCCAGCTCGGTAAGCATCAACGGCGCTGCCGCGGCGGCGGGGACGATCGCTGGCGACGCCACCGACTACATCAAGATCAACGGAACGACGATTGGCGCGATCGCCGCTGGTACCGACGCAGCGACGCAGGGAACCGCCGTCGCCACCGCGATCAATCTGCTCACGACGACCACTGGCGTCGTTGCGACGAGCAACGCCGGCGTCCTCACGCTGTCCTCGATCAACGGCCGCGACATCAAGATCGAACTGGGTGGGACCGCTGCGGCGGGTAGCGGTCTGACCGCCGGAACGACCAAGGTCGGCTCCGACAGCGCGATCGCCAAAGCCGCCGCCTTCAACACCGTCAGCGGACAGACTGGCGTGTCAGCCGTAGCCACCGTCACCTCGGTCACCAGCGGAGCGATTTCCGGCCTGACTGCGGTCGCCGGCGATAACACTGACTATGTCAAGATCAACGGTGTCAAGCTGAGCGCGATTGCCGCTGGCGCAACCGCGGCAGCACAGGGCAACAACGTCGTCGCAGCGATCAACGCGGTTTCCAACCAGACCGGGGTGACCGCCACGTTCGACACGAGCAGCGCCAAGATCAGCCTGTCCGCCTCCGATGGGCGAACGATCACGGTGGAAACCGCGGGCACGGCCGACCTGCAGAACGTCGGTTTTGCCACCGCCACGGTCAGCAACACTTACGGCGGCATCAAGCTGAGTTCGACGAGCAGCGCCGGAATCACCCTCGGCGGCGCCAACATCGCGGCGACCAATCTGACCGCGGGCTATACGGCGGCGACAGCAACCTTTGGCGCCGGCATCTCGAGCGTCGACGTGACGACAGCGAGTGGCGCGCAGAATGCCATCGCGACGATCGATTCTGCGCTTGCCAACATCAACTCGAGCAGGGCCAACCTGGGTGCCGTGCAGAACCGCTTCAGCAGCGTCGTCAGCAACCTGGCAACGACTTCGGAAAACCTGTCGAGCTCGCGCAGCCGCATCCTTGACGCCGACTTCGCCGCGGAAACGGCCAACCTGTCGCGCGCCCAGATTCTGCAGCAGGCCGGTACGGCGATGCTGGCGCAGGCAAATGCCCTGCCGCAGAACGTGCTTTCACTCCTGCGTGGATAGGTGGAACTGATTAAACCGAAGTAACATCTGGGGCACGGGCGCGGTGACGCGGTCGTGCCCCGCAGTCACTTCCCGACGGAGTGAAGGATGAACATTCAAGCTACCGGCGCTACTCTGCCCCCGCAGAGCAATCCCGCAGTGAGCAGTGCGCAGCGCGAACCCCGGCCAAGCCTGGACACCGCAGCGAAACCTGCCGAAACCGCGCAAATGGCGTCCGCATCGGCAGCAAAACCGCCCGATCGGGCGGCGGTCGAAGCGGCAACGAAGAGCGTGCGCGAGTTCGTCGCACCGATCAACAGCAACATCGAGTTCAGCGTCAACGACGACACCGGTCAACTCGTCGTCAAGATCGTCGACCGAACCACCAAGGAGGTGATTCGCCAGATGCCCTCGGCCGAGATGCTCGCCATCGCCAAGGCGCTCGACAGCATCAAGGGTCTCTTCGTCAAGCAATCGGCCTGAGCGGGCAGCAACCGGCCCGCCGCCAGGACGCAAGGAGAAGCAAGCATGGCCATATCATCCCCCGGCCTGGGCTCGAACCTGGACGTCAATAGCATCGTCAGCCAGTTGATGGCACTTGAACAGAAGCCGTTGACGGCACTGGCCAAGAAGGAAGCGGGCTACCAGGCAAAGATCTCCGCCCTTGGCGCGCTGCAGAGCGCCGCATCGGCACTGCAGAGCGCTGCCGCCGGCCTCGTCCCGGCGAGCGGCAGCACTGCCGTGCAGAAGTTCTCGGTGTTCAAGGCGAGCGTCGCCGATCCAACGATCGCCTCGGCCACAGCCTCGTCGACCGCCGTCGCCGGCACCTACAGCCTGGAAGTCACGCAGATCGCCAAGCAGCACAGCATCGTCAGCGCCACCGGTGCGGCGAGCCCCTTTGCCGGCGCCGGTGGCACGCTGGCGGTCGGCGGCACGCTGACCATTTCGCTCGACAGCCTGGGTGGCAGCAGCCCCAACCGGACAACGACGGTCACCATCGCCGACGGCGCGTCACCCGAGAACGTGCGCGACGCGATCAACAATGCCGGCGCCGGCGTCGCGGCGGTGGTGATCAATGGAACAGCCGGCAAGCAGCTCGTCCTGAGCAGCGAAACAGCCGGCAGCAACCAGTTCGTCAAGCTGTCCGGAATCGCCGGTCTGGCTTACGACCCGAATGCTGTACCAGCACCGCTGACCGACCCCTTTGCCCAGACACAAGCGGCTCAGGGCGCGGCTTTCAAGCTTAATGGCATCGCCGTCAGCGCAGCCACCAACAGCGTCACGACGGCGATCGACGGGGTCACGCTGAATCTGCTGAAAGGCCCCGAAGCGCCAGCCGTCTCGCTCAGCACGAGCGTGACGATCAGCAAGGACAACGCCAGCCTGAGCACCGGGCTCAGCGCACTGGTCAAGGCCTTCAACGACTTTCAGACGACCGCCAACAGCCTCGGCAGCTACGATGCAACGACCAAGAAGGCCGGTGCGCTGAACGGGGACAGCACGCTGCGCACAGCGCAGGCAAACGTACGAGCAGCGCTCGGCACAGTGCCGTCCGAACTGGCCAGCGCTTCGCTGCAGCGACTGTCGGACATCGGCGTGACGCAGCAGAAGGACGGCAAGCTCCTGATCGATTCGAGCAAGCTGAGCGCGGCGATCAGCAGCGACCTGACCGGTGTCGCCAACCTCGTTGCCGCGTACGGAAAGTCATTCAAGGAAGCAACCGACGGATTGATCGGCAGCAGCGGGCTGATCGCCGCGCGTAACGAGGGTCTCAGCGCGTCGATCAAAAGCCTCGGCAAACAATCGGAAGTGATCTCGGCTCGCCTGACGCAGATCGAAGCGCGTTACCGGAGACAATTCACAGCGCTCGATACGCTGATGTCGGGAATGACCAAGACCAGCACTTTCCTCGAGCAGCAACTCGCCAACCTGCCCAGCTACAACCAGGGGTCCTGAATGTACGGCAAGGCCAGACTCGCCATTTCCGCCTATCAGAAGGTAGGCGTTGACGCAGCCGTCGAGGTCGCCGACCCGCACCGGCTGATCCTGCTCCTCTTTTCCGGCGCGCAGGCGGCGCTCGGCAACGCCCGCGCAGCGTTCCGCCAACAACAGGTCGCCGCCCGCGGTGAAGCCCTCTCGAAAGCCATCGACATCATCACCAATGGCCTCAAGGTGAGCCTCGACCTCGAGCAGGGCGGTGAAATCGCCGAACGACTGTCGGCCCTTTACGATTACATGGTCATGCGCCTGCTGCATGCCAATCTGGCCAGCGACCCGGCAGCGCTGGAGGAGGTTTCCGGCCTGCTGGAGGAAATCCACAGCGCCTGGCGCCAAATCTCGCCGGCTGCGGCGGAACAGGCGATCGCATGAACCCCGAGCTGAGCGGGCTTGCGGAAGTGCTCAAGCTTTCCGAACAGATGGTCCGCGCGGCGCGCAGCGGCGACTGGCAGGAACTGACCCTGCTGGAAGACCGGCGGCGCGCGCTCGCCGGCGCGTTGCCGGCTGACCTGGGACGGCACCTGCCGACGGCCGAACAGGCGCATGCGCGCCGCCTGATCGAAGCCAGCCGACATTGCGACGATCAGGTCCGCCCGCTCGTCACCGCCCGCCTGAAAGAGCTGCGCACCTTGCTGCGGGCAGCCGAACCGGCCTCGTGAGCGGATGATACGCAGCGACCTGGCCAACCGGATCGGGACGCCTGCCGACCTCCCGCTACGCTCGGCTCTGCCGACGCTGGAGATCACCGACAAACTGCCCGGTCTGGTCGCCGGACAGCGCTTGCTGGCGCAGATCGAAGCCCTGCTGCCGAACGGCACGTATCGCGCCGTGATCAGCCAGCGCGCTGTGACCTTGGCGCTGCCTTTTGCCGCCAAGAGCGGCGATGCCATCGAACTGGAAGTCGCTGAGAGCAACGGCAGGTTGACGCTTGCCGTCGTCGCCCGGGCCAGCGCCAGCGCGACGGCGGAAGCTGGCGATGCGTCGTTCACCACCAGGCTCAGTCGGACCGGGCAACTGATCGGCGATCTCTTCGCCGGGGCAGGCAACGGCCGCCGCCTGGCAGCCTTGCCGCTGAACGAAAACCGACCGCTTGCCATGGGTCCGCCGGCGAGCGGCCGCGACCTGCTGCCGCTGCTGGAAAAGGCGATCGTCGGCAGCGGCATGTTCTACGAAGCGCACCAGGCGGAATGGGTTGAAGGACGCTTCAGTCAGGCGCAGTTGCTGCTTGAACCGCAAGGCAGGCTCTCGCCACAGAAAGCGCCGCTGCCCGCCGAGGCCGGAGCGCCACACTCAGCCGACGCGCGCGGACCGACGGCGAGCGATGCCAGCCAGCGCTCGCCGCCGATCGTCGTGCCACCGCCCGGACGGGCGGACGAAGCCAACCCGCAGCTCGCCGCGGCCGCCAGCGCAGCGACCACTGCGCCGGCCACTGCGCCGGCCGCTGGCGCACCGGCAAGCCCGCCGGCCGATGTTGTCGCCGCACCGGCGCTTGCCCTCGTCCAGCAGCAACTGGAAGCCTTCGCCACGCAAGTCTTCACCTGGCAGGGGCAGGTATGGCCGGGGCAACAGCTCCACTGGCAGATCGAGGATCCGGTGCACGATCGTGCGCGCGGCGAAAACGCCAGTGACGGCAACGAACAATGGCAGACGCGCCTGCGTCTGACGCTCCCCAGGCTGGGCGAGGTCGAGGCGCGCCTGGGAATCCAGCGCGAGCAGATCGCGCTGTCGATCATCGCCCCCGAAGCGGCAACGCGCCAGTTGCTGAGCGGCACGGCGAGCGACCTGCGCGGCGCGCTGGAGCGGGCCGGGCTCACGCTTGCTTCGCTCGGCATCGGGGCACCTGCCGAAAGACCCGCGCATGCAGAGAATACCGGATGACTCGCCGGCCGCGACGAGCGCGGCCAAACCAGCAGCAAGCGCCGCCAGGCGCTCCACTGCGCTGGACGATGCGCTGGCGCAAGGGCTGGCCAGGGCGCTTGCCCTGCAGGCCGACGGCCACCTCGAGCAGGCCCGGCAACTATACTGCGCAATCCTGCAGGCGCGGCCGGAACATGCGCCGGCGAACCATCAGCTCGGATTGTTGATGGTCACCCTCGGGCAGTCGGCCGAGGCTTTGCCGCATCTGGCTGCGGCGCTGGAAGCGGCGCCGGAGGAGGGACGGTACTGGATCAGCTACATCGAGACGCTGGCCCGCGCCGGACAGGCGGACAGCGCGCGCGAAGTCCTTGCTCTCGGACGCCAACACGGCTTGGCCGGAGAGGCGGTGGACGCGCTGAGCCGACACCTTGGCGCCGCGCCAACGACAACCAACGAAGGAAGCGCCGGCGATAACGCGCGACAAGCCTGCGCGGCAAGCCTGCCGCCGCGCCCTGCGACCCGTCAGGCGGCGCCGGCAAGAGATGGCAAACCCTCGGGGCAGCAGCTCGACGCCGTCGTTGCCCTGTTCAACGCGGGCCGTTATCACTCCGGCGAGAAGCGCGCCCGCCGCCTGACCGAGCGCTTTCCGGCCGACGGGACAAGCTGGAAACTGCACGGCACGCTGCTCAAGGCGCTGGGAAACGACGCGCAGGCGCTGCCCGCGCTGCGTCGCGCCGCGCAACTGCTGCCCGACGACGAGCAGGTGCACAGCCACCTGGGCCTCGTCCTGGCCGACAGCGGAGACCTCACGGCGGCCGAACAGGCGCAGCGCCGAGCGCTGCACATCCGGGCGCACTTCCCGCAAGCGCACTACAACCTGGGCAACGTACTGGCGCGGCAGGGACGGCACAGCGAAGCCGAGCTCAGTTTCCGTCAGGCGATCGCCCAGCAAGCTGATTTCGCCGCCGCCCACTGCAACCTGGGCAACGCCTTGCTCGCGCAAGGCCGGCTTGCGGAAGCCGAGATCTGTTATCGGCAGGCGCTCGCGCTGCAGCCCGAAATGGCTGAGGCTTATGCCAATCTGGGCGATGCGCTGCACGGCCAAGGCCGGTCGGAGGAGGCCGCTAGCGTACTCGGCCAAGCCTTGCAGTACCGGCCGGAGTTTCCCGAGGCGCTCTTCCACCTCGGCAACGTGTTCGCCACGCTCGGGCGAACCGCTGACGCCGAAGCTGCCTGGCGGCGCGCACTCGCCGCCCGCCCCGTCTTCCCCGAAGCGCTCGCCGTCCTCGGCGCCGCGCTGCTCGAAGCGGGGCGACTGAGCGAGGCCGAGGATCTTCTCCGGCGCGCCGTCGAGCAACAGCCGAAGCTGGTCGAAGCGAACTACAACCTGGCCAGCGCGCTTGGCCAACAAGGCCGTCTGGTCGAAGCCGACAGCGCCTGGCGGCGCACGCTGGCGATCCAGCCGGACTTTCCGGCAGCGCTGGTTGGCCAGGCGATCGTCCTCAAGCAGCTTGGCCGGCTTGCCGAGGCCGAGGCGAGTGTGCGGCATGCGCTGGCCTGCCAGCCCGACCTGGCCGAAGCCTGCAACACCTTGGGCGCCATACTGCGCGACCAGGAGCGCCTGAGCGATGCCGAAACCAGCCTGCGCCGCGCGCTCGAACTCAAACCCGAGCTGGCCGGTGCCTACCTTAATCTGGGCGTCACGCTGGCCGATCTCGGCCGCCATCGGGCAGCCGAGCTGGTCTGCCGGCAAGCCCTGGCGCTGAAGCCGGACTACGCGCTGGCACACAGCAATCTGCTCTTCTGTCTGACGCACAACGAGGATATCGACGCGCCGGCACTGTTCGCCGAGCACCGGCTTTTCGCCGAGAAATTTGAAACGCCGCTGTTCGCCTGTCGGCGGCCACACGACAATTCGGCGGACCCCGATCGTCGCCTGCGCATCGGATTCGTTTCCGGCGACCTGCGCCACCATGCCGTTGCCAACTACGTCGAGCCCGTCCTCGCGCATCTGGCCGGACGCGCCGACCTGACACTGCATGCCTACTCCACGCACCCGGTCGAGGACCATGTCAGCGCGCGCCTGCACGGCCATTTCGCGCACTGGCATGCGGTCAGCGGGATGAGCGACGCCGACCTCGCCGAGCGCATCAGAAGCGACGGCATCGACATCCTGCTCGACCTCAGCGGACACACCGCGCACAATCGACTGTTGAGCTTTGCCCGCAAACCAGCGCCGCTGCAGGCAAGCTGGATGGGCTATCCGGCGACGACCGGCCTGCAGGCAATGGACTACTTCCTCGCCGACCGCTTCTTCCTGCCGCTTGGCGAGTACGACGATCAATTCAGCGAAAAGATCGTCCGCCTGCCGGCCGGCGCGCCCTTCCTCCCCTTTGCCGACGCACCGCCGGTGGCGCGCTTGCCGGCGCTGGCGCGCGGCCACGTCACCTTCGGCAGCTTCAACCGGCCAAACAAGATCAGCCCGTCGGTGGTTGCGCTATGGGCCGAACTGATGCAGGCGGTTCCCGGTTCACGCCTGCTCCTCGCCGCCATGCGTCCCGACGGGCGAAGTGAACAGTTGACCGACGAATTTTCCCGCCACGGCATCGCTCCCGAACGGCTCACTTTCCACCTGCGCTGCGCCATGGTCGACTACCTGGCGCTGCATCAGCAGGTCGATCTTTGCCTCGACACCTTCCCCTACGCGGGCGGCACGACGACCTTGCACGCCTTGTGGATGGGCGTTCCGACGCTCACCCTGAGCGGCCGGACGGTCCCGGGACGGTCCGGCGCGGCGATTCTCGGACACGCCGGCGTCGCCGCCTTCGTTGCCCGCGAAGCCGGCGAATTCATCGCCTGCGGGCGACAGTGGGCGAACGACCTCAGCGCGCTCGCCGCCTTGCGCGGCGAGTTGCGCGAGCGCCTGCGACAATCGGCAATGGGCCAGCCCGAACTCGTTGCGGCAGGCATGGCGCGCGCCCTGCGCCGCATGTGGCAGCGCTGGTGTGCACAATTGCCGCCGGCATCCTTTGAAGTTTCGACGCCGGAAGCGCTCGCCGAATCGGCGGCGAGCCCCGGCTGAACGCCGGGCACCGACCAGCCCAGCCGACAACGATCGATGCCTGCCTGCCCAGAAGCGCCGACCCCTTCGGCAACCGCCGGCCCACCGCCCCGCTGCGTGGCGATCATGCAGCCCTACTTCCTGCCCTACATCGGCTACTACCAGTTGATCGCGGCGGTCGACTGTTTCGTCGTGTACGACAATATCCAGTACACCAAGAAAGGCTGGATCAACCGCAACCGGATTCTCCGCCGTGACGGATGCACGGCGCTGATTTCGCTGCCGTTGAAGAGCGATTCGGCGACACTCGAGGTGCGCCAGCGGCAATTGGCGACCGCCTTCCAGCGCGACAGGCTGCTCAACCAGATCAGGGAGGCCTACCACGACGCCCCGCAGTTTGCCCGCGTCTACCCGCTCCTCGAACACGTGGTGAATTGCTCCGAGAACAATCTGTTTGCCTATCTATTTCACTCGCTGACGACGGTGTGCGCCTACCTGGAGATCGCCACTCCGCTGCTCGTCTCGTCGTCCTTGCCGATCGACCACCGTCTGCACGGGCAGGACAAGGTGCTGGCACTCTGCCGCCAGCTGGCGGCCAGCCGCTACCTCAATCCGATCGGCGGGGTCGGCCTGTACTCGCGCGACTGCTTTTCCGCCAACGGCCTCGAGCTGAAGTTTCTCCAGGCGCATCCGTCGACCTACGCGCAAAGGCATAACGATTTCGTTCCCGCGCTGTCGATCGTCGATGTCATGATGTTCAACCCGCTGGCCGATGTCCGCCGGCAACTGGCGCAGGACTACGAACTCCTGTGAAGCCGGCGCTGCGCACCCGACACTCGCTGGGCGAACGGCCGGCGAGCGCCTGAGATCGCCATGCGCACAGGAAAATGGCGCAAGCTCGGTCGGATTTTCGATCCACGCGATTTCCGCCTGGCCAACGGCTGCCGTGAGTTTGCGCAGGCGCCACAGGCGGTCGTTTTCGCTGGTTTCGTCCGCATCTACTTTTCGACCCGCTGCCCGGATCCGGCCGGCGGCGGCAACTATCTGAGCCACGTGGCTTTCGTCGATGTCGCGAAGCACAGCTTCGAGATTCTCGCCGTTGCCGCACACACGGTCATCCGGCTCGGTCGGCCTGGCTGCTTCGACGAACACGGAATCTTTCCGCTGCACGTGCTGCGTCACGGCGATCTGCTTTACGGCTATGTCTGTGGCGTCAATCGTCGCGTCTCGGTGCCGGTCGACAGCGCCATCGGGCTCGCCGTCAGCCGTGATCAGGGACTCACCTTTCAGCGCGTCGGTCGCGGCCCGCTGCTCGCGGCAAGCCTGCATGAACCCTGCCTGATCGCCGATCCTTGCGTGCGCGTGGTCAACGACGTCTTCCACATGTGGTACATCTTCGGCGCCGGCTGGCAGCGCTCAGGCGCTTCGCCGACAATCGACCGAATCTACAAGATCGGTCACGCGCAATCACCTGACGGCGTGCGCTGGACGAGGGATGACGGCCGGCAGATCATCAGCACGCGGCTCGGCGCCGACGAGTGCCAGGCGATGCCGACGGTGATCGAGCTTGCCGGGCGGCATCACATGTTCTTCTGCTACCGCGAATGCCACGACTTCCGACACAATCGCGCGCGCGCCTATCGCCTCGGACACGCCCATTCAGACGACCTGCTGATGTGGACGCGCGACGACGACGAGATGCGGCTGGAGCGAAGCGCAGACGGCTGGGATTCTGAAATGCTCTGCTACCCGAACGTCTTCGCTTGCGACGACGCCGTCTACCTGCTCTACAACGGCAACGACTTCGGCCGCCACGGCTTTGGCGTGGCCATCCTCGACTGAGCAGCAGCCTGGCGGCTACCCTCTTGCCGCCAGCGCGCAGTGGACGCCGCGCAACGAACGTGGCGCTGACCCCAGCTCAGACGCTGGCAGGCGGCTCGATAAGGGCGTAAAGAACGGCCATCATCGACATGAAGTTGCGCTGGCGCAAGTAGAGCCTGGCCTCGGGAAGCAGGCGTTTGAGCAGGATGGGCAGGCGGAAGAGGTCCTCGCGCGTGTGCAGGCGGACGGCAATGCGCGGTCGGTCGCGCCGGATCGTCTCGCTGGCGCCGCACAGCGCACGGTACTCGGCGCCGTTGATGTCCAACTTGAGCAGACTGACGCGCACGTTCAGTCCGGCGAGCAGTGCGTCAATCGGCTCGACCGCGATCCGCTTCTCGCCGTCGGCGGCGATCTGATTGTCGATATGCATTTCCTTGCCGACGAAACGTAAGGTCGTCGTCTCGTCCCACGCGCCGACCGGCAAGGGGACAACCTTGTCCAGGCCAAGCTCGGCTATCGTCGCCAGAAGTTGCGCGAAATTGCCTTCGTCCGGCTCGAGCGCGATGATTCGCGCGTAGCGGCCGGCGCGCAGATGGTGGAATTCGCGCACTGTGTCACCGGTAAAGGCACCAACGTCGAGCAGCACTTCGTCGTCGCGCAGGCGAAATTCGCCTTGCGGGAAATAGAGCTTGTCCAACCGCACATGAGGCCGCAGAAAAGCCAGGTCTTCGTTGATCTTGCAGTTGATCAAGGCAGCGTACGTCGCACGCGACAAGTCGTCGGCAAAAAGCGCAGCCGCCGTCTCGAACGACTCGGCGTGCGCGCGAACGAAATCCAGATCCATGAACGGATGCGGCAGGTTCAAGTAATCCGGGACGTCGATGACATGGATTTCGCCGGCGCCGAGGCGGCGCAGCTTGTCGACCACCGGCGGATAATTGACGATACCGACGATGACCTGGCTGGCGCGCAGCAGGTCGAAGCTCTCTTCGGTGACGACAGGCGTAAAGCCGAGAAACGGGCGCTCCGTTCGATACGCGGCGTCGACCATCACGGCGCTCAGCGCAATGTGCTCGGCGTCAAGCAGACGCTTGAGAACGTAGGCATAGACGCCGGCGCCGTAGAGAATCTTCGGCTTGTGCGAGGCGCGCAGCCGGGCAAGCCGGGCGCGCTGTTCGTTCTTGACTTCGACAATCTGGTCGAGGAGCTTCAAGGCAGACACCGTTCGCCGCCGGCCGACGGCGCGTCGGCGACGAGTTCGGCGACGCCGAAGCCCTCGCGCCCGAAGTCGTTGCCGCAATAGAACATCAGAATCCGCCCATCGACTTCGATGACCTGCGGGTAGCACATCATCTGCGAGTCCCAGCCGTCCGCCGAAAGCTCGATACCGACCGCCGCATCGTCGCGCTGCCAGTTGATCAGATCGGTCGACCAGGCGTAGCCCAGGCGATAGCCGCCGAGAAAAGTCGACGGCTGACGCCAGGCGAAGATCGCATGCCACTTCCCGGCGAAAAAGAATGGCGCCAGAATGTCCTGGCATTCGTTTTCCGAAAGCAGCGGCATGACCGCCGCGCTTTCGCGCTGCCAATGGATTCCGTCGCTCGATCCGGCGCGCGCGATCTGATAGACGGGTTCCGGCCGCCCGCCGCCGAACAACCACCTGCGGCAGCTCAGATACCACATGATCCACTGGTCGTCGACGATGCGGACGACCGGGCCGGTAACGAAGTATGGCTCGTCGAGCGACAGGCCGAGAACCGGGCCAGCGCCGGCCCGGAGGAAGGTTTCACCCCCGTCCCGGCTGACCGCCAGACCGATGGCCAGCGTATAGGGGACAGACTGCATGCGCGTCCAGCCCGTATAGTAGAGGTAGACGTCGCTTCCTTCGCGCAGCACGCTGCCCGGCATGGCGCCGAATTCGTCGAAGGTCCCCGGATCGCCGCCCGGCAGCAAAGGCGTTTGCGCAACGCGCACGATACGCGTGAGATCGTCGCGCGCCAGGTCGACGTAGCCGGGATGCGACACGTATTGCCGGTCGGCCCCGCGTCGCGGACGGCAGGCAAAATAGACGCGCAGCACATCGTCGTTGAGGACGAAAGGCGTCGGACACTGCGCGAACTCCTGCATCCACGGCCACGGCCGGCTGTCCGCCGGATTGAACAGGCGGCCGAGCTTTCTCCAGCAGAGCATGCCGGCTCAGTCTTTCGCCGCGCGAGCGAGCGCGGGCATGCGCGACATGCGCAGAAATGCGTCGCTCTCCAGACGGAACTTCTCAGTCGCACCGGCAATGAAGACGCTGCGCGGCGGCGCGTTCTTCAGGACGAGCACGGCGGCTCCGAGAAACGAATCGGCGCCGATCGTCAGCTCGCCGCCGATGGTCGCGTTCAGACCGACGAAACAACGCTCGCCGACCACCGCACAACCGCCGAGCGTCGCGCCGGCCGCCAGCCAGCAGTCGTCATGTACGACCGAATGGTGACCGATCAGCGTGTTGTTCCAGACGAAGACATTGTTCCCCAGGCGAACCCCGGGCTGGATTCCGACGCCGTCGAGAATCAGGCAGTTGTCGCCCAGCTCGAGCCACGGACCCTGATCGGCACGCGGGCTGACATAGCTCGCCAGACGGTAACCCTTGGCGCGCGCCTGCTCGCACTTGCGTACGCGCAGCGCGTTGAGCTCCTGATAGCCGACGGCGACAAAGAGGGCGAATGCAGCCGGCGGAAAGTGGCGCTCGATCTCCTCGAAGGCGAGCAGGGGCAAGTCATAGTGCGTCGGCTCGCTGCCGGCCAGCGACGGCAACCAGGCGGCATCGCAAGTAAACGCCACCACCTGATACTCGCTGTCGCGCAAAAAATGCTGGAAAGCGACGTCGGCGATCTTGCCGGTTCCGAAAATGATCAGCGGCTTCATGCTTGGTGTCCCGAT
>NZ_JAVMKF010000302.1:0-2392 GCF_031732815.1 Accumulibacter sp.
CCTTCGTCGTGCGCGATGGCGGCGAATACGCGCGTCGCGCCGGCGTCGAGCGACGCGGCGGCCAGCCGCCGGTAATGCGAGATTCCCCAGCCCTCGAGCACGATCTGCAAGAGGTAGGATTGCGCCAAGGGGCTCGCTTCGCGGACCAGGCGGGCGAGCAGACCGGCGAACGCAGCGGGTGTGCCGGACTCGACAACGGTGGGTTGCAGGCCGGACAGCCAGCGGTGGTGGCGCGCCTCTTCGGCGGCGATCAGGCAGTAGACCTGCTTCTCGATGAGGTTTTCGGCGGCGAGTACGCGCCTGGCGGAATAGTCCATCGCCTGCGCCTCGATGCCCAGCGCCTCGCCAAGGACGTTCGCCGTGCACCGCGCGAGCAGAGCGTCGCGCTCGACCTGAGTGGTCGAGTGCCAGAAGCGCGTGTGCGGCAGACGGAAGAACGCCGCATTCCAGGTGTTGTGCCGATCGCCCGCGGGGTCGACCGACAGGTCGGTGGACCTTCGCCGCGCCATCCGGTGGCAAACCGATTCGAGCGTCGGGCGGGTCATCGCGCGCGCAGGCCGAAGAGGCGCCGGGCGAGCGCCTTGCTCAACGCGAGGTAGGCGGGTGCCGGCAGGAGGCGCAGGAGAAGGGCCGTCAAGCTTGCGTCGCGGCCGATCGTTTGACGGAAAGGCGCCGCTGGCCGCGTCGCTGTGCGCACGATCAAGGCGGCGACGCGCTCGGGTGCCTGAGCGCGCTGCGCCAGCCGCGCGCGTGTCGCAGCAAACTTCTCCGCCAGCGCGCGATACGGGCTGGTGGACGCATCGACCATTCTCATCTGGCGGCCAAAATTGCTGCGTGTACTGCCGGGTTCGACGAGGTGCACGCGCACGCCTTGCCCCTGGGTTTCGAGCAGCAGCGACTCGCTCCAGCCTTCGAGGCCGAACTTCGATGCGCAGTAGGCCCCCTGCCAGGCAAATCCGGTGCGGCCGAGGATCGACGAGACGTTGATGATGCAGCCTTGCGCGGTGCGCAGCGCGGGCAGCAGGGCGGCGGTCAGGAGGGCAGGAGCGATCAGATTGACGGCCATCTGTTGGTGCCAGTCGGCCTCGCTGAGCAGTTCGAGCGCGCCGCTCTGCGCATAGCCGGCGTTATTCACCAGAACGTCGAGGCGCCCGGCGAACTCGCGCGCGAGCAGCTCGACGAGCGCCTGACGATCCTGCGCCGAAGCGGGGTCGAGGCGGATCGGCCGGATCGTTCCGGAAGCGGGAATCTTCTCCGGAAAACGCGTTCCGGCGAGCACCTGCCATCCCAGGTCGGCGAAGGCGCGCGCCGTCGCCGCGCCGATGCCGCCCGAGGCTCCGCTGACCAGCACTGTGCCAGGTTTCATTCGCTGCTCCAGTCGAGGCTTGCTTGCTGTTCATAATGCCGGATGAAGGCGATCACCGAGCGGTCGGCGGCGATCGGATGGCGCAGGTTGAAGCGGATGCTCTGGAAGATGCGCGTGTCGCCAAACGCGAAGTAGCGCGCGCCAGCGCGCGTCAACCAGAGGACCAGCGCGTCGCGCAGGCGGCCGAGCAGGCCGGCGTGGCGTCGGGTCAGGGCGACCGTATAGCCCTCGGTTCCGCCGTCGGACGAACGCCGCAGGGCGAACAGCACGTGCAGGTGGAGGAAGTCCGGGCCGAAGCTGGCCACGCCGACGTGTCCGTACCAGTAGCTCAGCTCGTAGTACAGCGTGTCGCGATAGCAGCGGCGCAGCAGCCGGCCGAGCCAGTGGGTGCGCGGCATCTGGCCGGTGTTGCGAAAAGTGATCGCGTGTCGGTCATGCGCTGCCGCTTGCAGGCAGAGAATGTCGCCGGGCAAGCGATGCACCGTCCGGAAGTGCTGTTCGTCGATGGCGTTCACCATGACCACGTTAGGATGGCAAGCTTTGCGGAAGCGGTTGCCGAGCATGCTGCGCACGGCGGCGGCTTCGATGCTCGGTGGTGCGGGCTGAAACGCTCCGGGCGAGGCGCCGGGCCAGACCCAGATCAGTCCGTAGCGCTCGATCGCCGGCCACGCGCGCAGGCCGACGCCGGCTCCCGGCTGGTGGGCCAGGCAGGGAATGTGCGAACAGCGCCCGTCGGCCTCGAAACGCCAGTTGTGGAAGAAGCAGCGCAGCGCTTCTCCCTCGACCTTCCCTTCGGCGAGGTGAGCCCCCATGTGCGGGCAGTGCGCATCGAAAATGCGCACCGCGCCGCTCGCCGAGCGCCAGACGGCGAGCGGCCGGCCCGCCAGCTCGACCGCCTTGACCCGGCCGGCCGGCAAGTCGTCCGAGGCGAGCACCCAATACCAGCCCTCGACCAGCACCGCCTGGTTGAAGTTTGTCAGCTTGCCTATTTCGAGCATGCCGGAACCTCGCGTTCGGCGTCGGCCA
>NZ_JAVMKF010000302.1:2492-7049 GCF_031732815.1 Accumulibacter sp.
GGCTTCGCTCCAGCTCGGGTAAAAACGGCAGGCGAAGGCGGGCAGATAGCGGAAGGTTCTTGGCCCCTTCGAAATCAGGAACCAGAAGTGGCGCAGTTCGGGCTGCTCGCCGTGCAGGCGTCCGGCCAGACGCAACCAGTTGAAAGCCAGTTCCTGCTCGCCCCAGTAATCGCGCTCGATCACCGTGTCGCCGGAGAAGAGAATCCGGCAGCGCGTCGCGGCATGCTCGCGCTGGTAGACCTGCAGCGTCGAGAAGCCCCTGATCGTCCCGTCGTCGTCGCGCAGCAGCAGAACCCAGTCCTTCGCCGCCAGGTCGTGCACGAAGCGGCTGTGCGTCGTCGCTGCGTAATGGCGCTCGAACAGCGCGTACATCTGCGTCGTCGTTGCCGCGTCGAGCGCCGAGCGGGCGCGGATTTCGCAAGTCAGCATCGGCGCAGCGCCAGTTGCCGCGTGATCAGCCAGGCGAGGCAGCCGACGGCAAAGCCGCCAGCGACATCGAGCAGGCGGTGCTGGCGCGTGGTCAGCGTGGACAGCGCGATCGCCAGCCACCAGACGGGCGCCAGCACGCGCCACAGCGTTCCGCGTCGAGCGAGCAGCGAACAGGCGATCAGCGAGAGCGCGACGTGCAGCGACGGGAAGCAGTTGCCCGGTACGTCGAAGAAGTAGAGCCAGCGCCAGACGATCGCCAGTGAGGTTTCGCCGGCGCTCATCGTCTGCCCGACGGTCGTCGGCCAGATGAGAAAAACGAGCGCGCTGGTGATGGTCGCGCCGAGCATCGCGTAGTAGGCGCGCGTCAGGCGCTGTTCGTCGGCTTCGCTGAGCAGCGTGGCGGGGAGCAGGATGAACTGGCTCAGGTAGACCCAGATGCTCGCCGCCGATTCCGGGATGTAGAGATCGAGGGCGCTGGGCGCAAGCACGCTGGCCCGCTGGTGCGACAGATGGAAGCTGCCGAGATAAAGGACCAGGAAACAGAGATAGCCGACGAGCAACGCCCGGCCGACGTTGGCGCGCGTGATCCGGGGCAGACGCGCCAGACCGCGGCTCATCGGCGGACGAGCGACTGAACGCGAGCGATCTCGCCGCGGTAACGGCCGCACACAACAAGCAGCGCCAGGCGGGTCAAGGCGAGCAGGGCGCGCCAGGAAAAGAGCGCGTCGCGGCCGTCGACGTGCGTTGCTTCGAAGCGTGCGTGGCCAAATTGTCCGAGCACGTTCGACAGCGGGACGCCGAGCAGCCACCAGTAATCGAGCGTCGCGGCGGCGAGCGCGGCCGAGCCGTACATGATGAACACGGCGAGCACGTGCAGCCGGATGTTCGGCCAGCGGCGGTGCTTCATGACGAAGATGTCCCAGTAGTCGGTCAAGCCGTGGTCGAAATTGAGATCGTCGATGCGGTTGCGGTAGCGCTGGCGGACAGCGGGCAGGCCGCGGATCGGCGAACGCCGGGCGAGCAGGCGCCCAGCCTTGCAGCGGCCGAGCACCGGAAGCGGCTGCCCGTCGGCGACGAGCTGCTGGCCGTTCACGAAGACCGCGCACACCGGCGGCCGGGTCTCGCGGTTGACCATGCGCAGCGCACCGGCGAGCGCCGGGTCGTTCACCAGCAGCGGTTCGGGTCGGGGGGTGCGTAGCGCGGCCGGATCGAGCAGGACGATATCGGCCCGCCGGCCGGGAGCGACGACCCCGGCGTCCAGGTTAAGCCAGGCAGCGGGTTCGCCGGTGACGCGGGCAATCGCGCGTTCGGGCGACAGGAAGCCCGTCTGCACCGCCTGCCGGAGCAGCGAGATCGCACCGTCGTAATAGGCGAGATTGCGGCAGTGTGCGCCGGCGTCGGTAAATCCGGGCAGGATGTAGCGCTGCGCCATCAGCGCATGACGGATCGACCGTCGGTTGTTGGCGCTCGAGGCGACCCAGACGAAGTCCTCGTCGGCGCTCGCCAGGAGGTCGATGAACACTTCGATCGGCGGCCGGTGTGCGGCTGCGGCGACCTCGGCGACGCTGCGTCCCTGCCATTCGCTGGTCGGCGCCTGGACGATGACGATGCGCGAAAAATCGCGATGGAAGGTCTTCATGCCCGGGCGCTGCCAGTCGGACGCGAAACGCTGGCGAAAGCCGGGGCGCTGCCAGAGCGCTCGCCGTTCTCGCGCCTCGCGCAGATTGTTCAGCTCGACGCCGGTGGCGAACTCCTCGAAGAGCGGGGTGAGCGGCCCGGCGGAGACGATCGTGAAGGGCTCGGCGAGCGTCTGCATGCGCAGGTTGTTGCCGGCCAGCTTGTTGTACGCCCACAGAAAAGGCGCGTAGATGCGCCACAGCGCTGGTTGCGTATCGAGATCGAGCGCGGAGAGCAAGGTCATGCGCAAGGGAGGGCGGCTGAACGAAGCGGCGCCGAGCTTGAGAATGTTCCACACCGAGGAGGAGCGTTCCGGATTCGGCGTCACCTGGAAAACGGCATCGCGTTCGCGACACGCTTCGGCAAGCGCCGCGTACTCGTCATAGTCGGCGTGGTGCGAGGGGAGCGCGCGACCCGCCCAGACGCCGCCGACTTTGTGCCAATGCACCATGTCAACCGACAGGCCACAAAAGCCGGCGTCGATTCCCTCGGCGGCCAGCGCCCGCATGGCGGCAATCTCGTCGGCCCGTGCCAGCCCGCCGACACTGCGCGCCAGTCCCATGACCTGTACGCGCAGCGCGCTATGGCCGAGCAGGGCGGCGACATTGGGCCCGAGCGGCAACTGCTCGAGGTGCGCCAGATACTCGGCGAACGACTGCCAGCTCCTGCCCTGGCGCAACCAGCACTCGATCAGTTCCGCCGGCAGCGTTTCGACGCGCTGAAAGATGCTTGCCAGGTCGGCCGGTTCGCCGCAGGCGACCGACAGGCTGCAGTTACCCATCAGCACGGTGGTTACGCCGTGCCGGACCGACTCGCCCAGCCCCGGGTTGATTTCGACTTCGAGGTCGTAGTGCGTGTGGATGTCAACGAAGCCTGGCGTGAGCCAGAGCCCGGTCGCATCGATCCGGCGCCGCGCGGGTTGATCGATGCGGCTTGCCACTTGTTCGATCAGCCCGTCGCGAATGCCGACGGAAAGTCGTTCGGGCGGGTGCCCGACGCCGTCGAATACCAGCGCGTTATCGATGACCAGGTCAAGCACCGATCGAGGGTCCAGTCTGCGCAGCCAACCGGCGCGGGGTGGGCGAAAAGCCAAGCGTCGGGCCGACGCGTCGGCTATTGTTGCCAAGACCTGCGGACGGTGCAAGCAGTTTCGACACGGCCGGCGAGCTGTGTCTTCACACGCGACTGCGCGCGGCGAACCGCCTCCGCAAAGGTGGCGCCGGCGACCCTGCGAGCGGGCTCGTGCGCCAGGCTCTGTCGACATTTCTTACACCGGTCACGCTGCTTGCCCTCGGCATGCTGGCACAAGCGGCTGGTATTATGCGCAGTCCGTTTTTTTGGCACCAATCTTGCTTTGCAGCGTCGGCTGAATAAACTGGAGGGACCTCAAGAAATGCTGCGCAAGCTTCTTCACACTTTGCTGCCGGTATTGGCAGGCGTCGTTGCCGCTCCCGCACAGGCGCTGATCATTACGCACTCCGGTCTGACGACGAGTGCTTCGCACTGCTACCTGGGCTGCACCAACAACCCGGCGAACGCGTACGACCATACCAACATCCTGGATGGCGACTGGGGACAGACCGGCAATACCGGCTTGAATGCGTGGAATTCAGGTTTCTACGGGGGCTGGGTGCAGGTTGATTTCGGCCAGAGCTACGTCCTCGACCGCGTCGAGCTGTACGCCTGGCTCAACACTTACGACCCATTCACCCTGAGCGTGAGCGGCGACGGTGCCAGTTGGTCAAGCATCGCGGTCGGCGGATATCACCCCGAAGCAAACCTCAGCTACACCGGAGCGTCCGGTACGGCCAGCCGCAGCGACGACTGGGGAGCCGTCTATGCCACCAGCCTGGGTAACCTGGCCGCCGACCTGCAGGGGCGTTATCTTCGCTACTCGGTCAACGCGGGTTCTCCGCATTGGGGCTACCTCTTCGAACTGGTCGTTGACGGTCATCTGCCGAGCAATTCGGGAACGACGGGGAGCGGTTCTTCCGGCAGCGGTACGGGCAGTGGTTCCGGGGGCACGGCGAATGCGCTGCCCGAGCCGGACAATCTTGCCCTCTTCGGTCTGGCCTCGGCTTTGCTGGCCGCATCGTTGCGCCGGCGGGGACGGCGGCAGGTCTAGCCTGCACTTGCTCGCGAGCGCGTCGGCGCCGCCATGTGCGCATGGCGGCGCTCGCTCGACGGGCGGGCTTACTCGTCGGGCCGAAGGAGTTTTTCGATCTCGGCGATATCCTTCTCGGCGAGGACTCCTGCGGCAAGCTTGAGGCGCAGACTGCCGACGAGAAACTCGTAGCGCGCCTGGGCAAGGTCACGCTGGGCAACGAACATCTGCCGCTCGGCGTCGAGCACGTCGGTGTTCGTGCGGATGCCTGCGGCCATGCCGCGCTTCGTACCTTCGCTGGCCACGCGGCTGGCCTCGACCGCCTTTTGATACGCGCCGATCCGGTC
>NZ_JAVMKF010000302.1:7149-13195 GCF_031732815.1 Accumulibacter sp.
GCGCGCAACTCCGGACTGTTGTTCTCGGCCAGCGCCAACCATTCCTCGATTCCCGCCGGCTGCAGAGCGGGTGCAACAAAATCGGGACGCAGGACCCATAGGCGGCCACTCGGCTTGCCGGTCATGACGGCGAGTGCGTGTGTGGCAACCAGCAGGCGATCGGCCGCGTCGGCGCGCCCGGCGCGCGCGAGCTGCATGCGCGATTCGGCTTCGGCGACCTCGGTGACCGTCCCCTCGCCGCCCTTGCGTCGTCGCTGGGCGAGCTCGCGTTGTGCCTCGTAGGCGGTGATTTCGGCCTCGGCCAAAGTCAGCCGCTCGCCCGAGAAGAGCGCTTCGAAGTACGCTGCCGCCAGCTTCACCGTCATCTCGCCTTCCTTGCGGTCGAAGACGGCGTCGCTGTACGCAGCCTGTACGCCGCCCTGCTGCTTGCGCACGAATGCTTCGTAGTTGAACAGCGGTTGGCGCAGGGTGAGCGCTGCCTGCTTGTCGGCGTAGTCGAGGTCGTCCGGCGTGCTCGTCGTCGATTGACGTTCGCCGCGGTTCTTCGAGTACGACGCGCTGATTGCGACGACCGGCAGCAGGCTGGAGCGGCCGATGGCAATCGCCTGCTGCCCGGCTTCGCGCTCGTAACGCGCTGCCCGAAAAGTGGGGTCGTTGGCGCGCGCCGCCAGATACGCGTCGAGCAGGCCACCGGCGAGGACGCCTGTCGAAGATAGAACCAGTGTGGCGGCAGCCAGGGCCTGGAGACTGCAGCGCATGATCACTCCTCGGTAAGCGCCGAACGCATGCGGTCGGCGAGGGGTTTGAACAGATAGTTGAGCATCGTGCGCTCGCCTGTCTTGATGAAAACCTCGGCCGGCATGCCGGGTTTGATATCGTGCGTCACCAGCTTCTTCATGCCAGCGGCGGTGACCACGACCTGTCCACGGTAGTGCGGTGGAACCTTGCCTTGCGGGTCGTTTGTTGCGTCGGCGGCGACCTGCGAAAACTCGCCGGGGATTTGCGGCGTCGTACGCTGGTTGAACGCGGGGAAAGTGATCTCCACTGGCAGGCCGATTCTCACCTTGTCGATCAGGTGCGTCGGAATCTGTACGTCGATGCGCAGCGGCTCGTTCTTCGGGACCACGTCCATCAGTGGCGTAGCCGCCGGCAGCACGCCGCCTATCGTATGCACGTTCAAGCCGACGACGATGCCGTTCGCGGGCGAGCGTATATCCGTGTTCGCCAGGTCGAAGGCGAGTCCTTCCAGGCGGCTTTCCAGCGATCGCGCTTCCTTCTGCGTCTCGGCGAGTGCGGTTTCGACCTCTTTGCGATAATCCTGCTCACGCGCCACGATACGCATGCGCGTTTCCGCAATCGTCTGCTGCGTACGGCCGAGGTTGCCGAGATCCTCGGAGATCGCGCCGCCAAGCTGCGCCAGCAGGCGTTCCTGTTCGGACAGGCGATTGCGCGGCAGGTAGCCTTCGGCCGCCAGATCGCGCAACCCCTGCAATTCTTCGAGCAAGAGGCGCAACTGTTCTTCCTTCGCCCGCCGCGCTGCGTCAATTCCCTTGGCCGACGACTGCAGGCCGGCAAGCGTGTTCTTCAAGGCGCTCAGCTCGGCCTGCAGACCAGCCTGCCGCGAGCGCAGCAGATGCGTCTGCACGGCCATTGCGCTGGCTGCGCGAGGGTCATCCTGCGCGCGCAGGAGGTCTTCCGGAAAGCTGATTTCGCTGCGGCCCTGCATGTCGGCGAGCAGCCGTGCTTCCGCCGCCTTGGCGACAAACCATTGACTGCGGGCCATTTCGTGTTGCGAGCGGGCCTGCGTCGGGTCGAGGCGGACGACGACATCGCCGGTTGCCACTTCGTCGCCATCCTTGACGACGATCGCTTCCACCTTGCCTGGGCCGAGGTTCTGCACCGTCTTGCGGTTGCCGCTGACGACGACCTGGCCGCTGGCGGGAACGCCCTGGTCGAGCGGGGCGATTCCGGCCCAGAGGAGAAAGCCGCCCAGACCGGCGGCGAGGACCAGCCAGCCGAGGCGCGCGACGCGCCTGAAATTGATGTCGATCGGCGGGCTGGCCGCGCTGCCCTGGCCGATGGTGAGCTCTTTGACATCGGTGATGTCGTCCGTCTTTTTTGCTTGCTGCAACATTTCTCTCGCCGTTCTCAATCAGGCGGTTCAGGCGCCAGGGGTCGACGCCGTGGCCGGCAGGCCGGCGCTGGGCGGGTTTGTCGGGGCAACGCCGCGCGCGCCTGCCGCCGCTGCCGCGGCGGGCGGCGGAGCTGCGCGCATGGCAGCCAGGATCTGATCGCGTGGCCCATGTGCTTTGACCGTCCCCTCGTGCAGGACGAGGATGCTGTCGGCGACGGCGACCGTCGTCATCCGGTGGGTGATGATCACCACCGTCCGTTGTCTTGCCTTCAGGCGGCGCAGCGTCTCGGCGAGGGCGAATTCGCCCTGGTCGTCGAGATTGGAGTTGGGTTCGTCGAGAACGATCAGCGCCGGGTCACCGTAGAGCGCGCGGGCCAGCGCGATGCGCTGCTTCTGGCCGCCAGAGAGCACGCTGCCGCCGTCGCCGAGAGGGGTGTCGTAGCCGTTCGGGAGCTGCAGAATCAGTTGATGTACGCCCGCTGCCTGCGCCGCAGCGAGGACCTGGTCAGCGTCGACCGGCCCGAAGCGGGCGATGTTCTCGGCCACCGTGCCGTCGAACAACTCGATGTCTTGCGGCAGGTAACCCAGGTAAGGACCGAGCTCGTTCTTGTTCCACTTGAACACCTCGGCTCCATCGAGGCGCACGGAACCGGCCAGCGGCGGCCAGACGCCGACCAGCAGGCGGGCCAGCGTCGATTTGCCGGAGGCGCTCGGCCCAATGACCGCGACCACCTCGCCCGCCGCCAGTTTGAAAGTGACGTTCCGGAGGATGGGCTGCTTGCTGCCCGGCGCCGCGGTGGTGGCATTTTCCACGCTGACTTCGCCCAACGGTCGCGGCAGCGGCATGCCGACCGGCCGCGCCGGGTAGGTCTGCAGCAGGGTCGTCAGGCGCTGGTAGGCGGCGCGCGCCGAAACGAGCTGCTTCCAGTTGGCGATCAGGATTTCGACTGGTGCGAGCGCTCGTCCGACGAGGATCGAACCGGCAATCATCATGCCTGAGGTGACCTGGTCGTCGATCGCGAGCAGTGCGCCGTAGCCGAGGGCGAGCGACTGTAGCGAGATGCGCACGAAACGCGTCAGTGCATTGAGCATGCCTGCCCGGTCGCTGGCCAGCGCCTGCTGGGCAAGGAACTTCCTGTGCAACTGGAACCAGCGTTCGCGCACCGCCGGCAACATGCCCATGGCTTCGATCACCTCGGCGTTGCGCAGATGGTTGTTGGCCTGGGCGCCAGCCGCCATGCCGAGCTTCTGTGCTTCCCCCAGCGGTGCGGCCGAAACGCGTTCGTTGATCACCGCGAGGACGACGAGGATGGCAACGCCGAGCAGAGCGAAGATGCCAAGCTGGACGTGCAGCATGAAGATCACGACCAGGTAGACCGGCATCCAGGGAGCGTCAAGCAAAGCGACCAGGCCGGCACCGCTCAAGGTCTGGCGGACCGACGACAGGTCACCGAGCGCCTGCGCCGGATTCTGCCCGGCGTGTCGAAGGTTGCGTTCAAAGGTCGCATTGAAGACCCGCGTGTTGCTATCGAGGTCGAGCCGTCCGCCGATGCGGACCAGAACCATCGAGCGAATCCATTCGAGCAGCGACATCAGAGCGAACAGGCCGAGCGTGATCAGGGTGAGCATCAGCAGCGTCGTGACGTTGCGGCTGCCCAGCGCGCGATCGTAGATCTGCAGCATGTATATCGAGGGCGACAGCATCAGCACATTGATGAAAAAGCTGAATGCGGCGACGGTCGCAAAAGCATGGCGAAACGACAGCAGCACCTGCGCGATTTCGGGTCGTTGCGAAGGCTCAATCATTGGGGTCTTTCTCGCGAACAAGTTCGTCGCATTGCCGGCGCCAGGGCGCACTGGGCGAGCAGGATGAGGCGGTGGCTCGGGCAACTGCTGTGCACTGTCGATCGGGACAGCAAAGTTCCGATCATCGCAGAAGCCTTGTCACCGGTCTACCCCCGTCGTCAGATCCAGGTTGATCTTGCGCCGCAAGTGATGAGCGATCGGTACTTGCTGGCGAAGCTCGCACGGTGGATTTGACGGCATGACAGCGAAGGGTGCGGAATGCGGCACGGTCCGCGACGGGTTGAACGAATTGTCATGCCCGCGGCGGTGCCGAAGGCAGCCGCTGCAGAGCATGCATAGCGGCCGCCATTCTCCTTCGATCGTCGCTTGCCAGCGCGTGCTGTTTTTGGCAATTCCTCAGTCGTTTCGGCGGCGCTCGCCCGAGCGTCGGCGCACTCGCGCTGCGCGCGGCGCCGATTCCGGCGCGCCTGGGTCCTGTCACGCGACGCGCAGACGACGCGCTGGCGGTGCGCATCGCTGGTCGCTTGCGGACCGCCGGCAGCTTGCCAGGCAGGCCGAGTGCATCGATTCGTGATATTGCACACAGACAGCATGGTTGGCAACGCTAGACTGCGCAGCGTCGCAGCCGTCTTTCCCCGGCGACTTCCAGTCTTCGCCTGCAGGGCGATTCTTCCGGGTTCTGCAAAGAATATGAATTATCAACAAAATTACTGTCATGTCATAAATCGTGCGTGGTCCTGCAGGGGATTCGGCCTACGCACTTTGCCGAGCGGGCAGACGCCCTGTGGTGAGCTGGGTGGGGATTTCGGCGAGGCCGGCGCGCAACGGCACCGGCCGCCGACGAGCACGCCGGGCTGCTGGCGACAACTGCTCCCGGTGTCGCAGCCGGGCCTTGCACGCAGTGAGCCCAACGCCACTCCAGTCGCTCAGCGCAGTGATGCGGGAACAGCGCGCGCGCTCAGAACTGTGCACAGCGTGCATCGGGGGGCTCACGGCAACCCGACGATAAATCATGTCCTTGCTTTGGAAGTCCCTGTTGGCTTCCGTGCAAGCTTGGCCAGAACGTAAAAATCCATTTACTTTCTTTGGCTTGGAAAATCACGCTGGCGGATCATGAGGACACAGGCGGGCGAATGGCATGCGCCATGCAACAGTCGCCGGGAGGTGCGGAGGTCGTTTTCGTTCCCGGGAGTCGCGTGCTTTTGCCATGCCAAGCCGGGATTCAGTGTATTGCCCCGCGGTTTGATCAAGGCCGGTCAACCTGGGCAAGAGCCTGGGCCAGCAACAGCCGTCATCAGAAGAATAACTATGGGCAGCTCGATGAGGAGAGAGGCCGCAGTATCTGGCGTATCTGGCCAAGCCGGAACGCAGCAACAGGTTTTCCGCTCTGCGGAAAAGTTCGCAACCATCCAACGTCATCCGCTTCAACCGAAGTACCGCAAGCTTTATGGTGGTGTCATTGATGCGGTCGGCGCCCGGAGTTGCTCCCCGCATCACGGCGCGATTGGCATCCTGCTGGCGCCACCCCCAACTTACGTTCTTGGAGAAAATCTTATGCACAAACTGATTTCATTGCTCGCACTGTCGTCTCTTGCCCTGCCTGTCCTGGCTGACCCGGTTCTTGTCGTGCCGGAGCCCGAGTCGCTGTCGTTGCTCGCCGTCGCGGCCGTTGCCATGCTGGCGACCGTTGTCCGGCGTGGCAAGAAGTAAGAGAAAGCAGAACGGGGAAGCCACCCGGCTTCCCCGCCTCGGCGTTTTCCGCAACCGGCCTGACGGCAGTCGGCAGGGCGCTATTTGCCGATGTCCGTGAAGTTCTGGAGTTGCATGCCGATCAGTCGCCAGCGCACCGTCAGGCCGCCGCACCTGGCACGAGCGCGCAAGCTTGGAGCAAAGCCTGCCGACAGGTTCCTCGAATCTTCGCCAGGCGCTCGCACTACGAGAAAAAACAGAATCCGGGATCAGCTTGCACGCCGCGCAAGTGTGGTCCGCCAATTTACCGAACCGTCGTCCTTGGCACGCTCGCGCTGCGGCCGACGGAAAGCCTTACTTGCCTTGTCCGAATGAGGAGTTCTCCTGATGTCCCAGCCGCCCATTGTTACCATGAAA
>NZ_JAVMKF010000303.1:0-70140 GCF_031732815.1 Accumulibacter sp.
CTGGTTTTAATACAAGTGTTTGTTGCCTTGTTTACGGTTTTTGTTCCACACAACCCTTCTGAGGCCGGCCAGGCTTCGGTTGCGGGTTGGTCTGTTGCGCGGGCAGCGGCGGCTGGCGCCGGGCGGGCCAGCCGCCGCGTACTTGCCCTCGAGCTCGCCACATGGGAAACTGAACTCACCACTAACCGCTAGGAGAAATCCATGAACGCTCAGGACATTACGCGTTGGCAGGAAATGGCGCTGCAGTACGGCTCGGAACTGGGGATAAAAGTCCTCGCCGCGATCGCCTTCTGGGTCATTGGCCGCTGGTTGATCGGCCAGGTGGGAACGCTGGTGCAGAGCGCACTCGAGCGCCAGAAGGTCGACGCGACGGTCATGCGTTACCTCGGTACCGTCATCAACGTGACGTTGAACATCCTGCTGGTGGTCGGCATCCTCGGCTATTTCGGGATCCAGACGACGACCTTCGCTGCGCTGTTCGCCGCCGCCGGCGTCGCCATCGGACTCGCCTGGTCAGGGCTGCTGGCCAACTTTGCGGCGGGCGTCTTCCTGATCATCCTGCGTCCGATCAAAGTGGGCGATTTCGTCACGGTCGCCGGCATCACGGGTACGGTCAAGGAAGTCGGGCTCTTCGCCTCGGCGATCAACACGCCGGACAACGTCCTGACACTGGTCGGCAACAACAAGATATTTTCCGACACGATCCAGAACTTCTCGCTCAATCCTTATCGGCGTGTCGAGCTCAAGGCACAGTTGTCGGGCGCGGCCGACCATGCAGCTGCCATGGCGCTGCTCAGGGAAAAGATCGGCGCGATTCCGAACGTGTTGGCCAGTCCACCGGTAGATGTCGAGATTCTCGAGTTCAACCTCGTTGGTCCGGTTCTCGCCGTGCGGCCTTACTGCCATAACGATCACTATTGGCAGGTTTACTTCGATACCAATCGGACGATACGCGAGTCGCTGACTGGCGCGGACTTTCCCGCGCCAATGCCGGCCCAGGTGGTCTTTGTCAACCAGCCAGCAAGCGGCGCTTGACACGGTGTGACGCGCCGCCACGGTCGGCCGCGCGGTTCGGCACGTCGGGCGACCCGGGGCGGCTTGCCGCGGGTCGCTGGCGTGCGCGCCAGCGGCTGTCGGGCGTGCCGTTCGTCGGCCAGAGAGTGCTGCCATCCTCGCTTCGGCCCGGGTCGTGACGCGCCATGGCTGCCAGGTTTCTGAGCGGGAATCTGCTCACGCTGCTGAATAGTGGTACCGAATACTTTCCGGCGCTGATCAAGGCGATCGACGAAGCTCGGCATGAAGTGCATCTGGAAAGCTACATCTTCGAAGACGATGCGACCGGCCGTGCGGTCGCCGACGCCTTGTCCAGGGCTGCGCAGCGCGGCGTCACCGTGCGCGTGCTGGTCGACGGTTTCGGCGCGCGCGATTTCGCCGACCGACTGCTGCCTGAACTGCTTGCCGCTGGTGTTCAGGCGCTGGTCTATCGGCCCGATATCGCACGCTTCCAGTTGCGTCGCCATCGCCTGCGTCGCCTGCATCGCAAGCTGGTTGCGGTGGACGGCGATATCGCTTTCGTCGGTGGCATCAATGTCATCGACGATCTGAATACACCACATCAGGTTCCGCCACGCTACGATTATGCGGTGCGCATCGAAGGGCCCTTGCTGACGCCGATTCAGCAGGCGCTGCACCGCTTGTGGGAGATCGTCCTGTGGGCCAAGCTGAACCGCCGCTATCGTCTGCTGCCGACGGCCCAGAAGGAGCCTGAGGCGCGCGGCGAGCAGACGGCGGCCTTCCTCGTGCGCGATAACATACGCCATCGACGAGACATCGAGGAGGCGTATCTCGCGGCCATCGCTGCGGCCAGCGAAGACATCATTCTGGCCAACGCGTATTTTCTTCCTGGGCGGCGTTTTCGCCGGGCTCTGCAGGATGCCGTCAAGCGTGGCGTGCAGGTGGTCATCCTGCTCCAGGGCCGCATCGAGTACCGGCTGCTGCACTACGCAACACAAGCGCTTTACGGCAAGCTGCTCGGTGCCGGGATCCGCATTTTCGAGTATCGGCGCAGTTTCCTGCACGCCAAGGTGGCGGTGATCGACCACCACTGGGCAACCGTCGGCTCGTCGAATATCGATCCTTTCAGTCTGCTCCTGGCGCGCGAAGCGAATGTGGTCGTCAAGGACCGGAAGTTCGCCGATGAACTGCGACGCAGCCTGCGCCAGGCGATGCAGAACGGCGCGCGCGAGCTGCCCTTTGATAGCTGGAAGCGCCTGCCCTGGCATTCCAGGTTACTGCGCTGGGCGAGCTATAATCTGGTTCGCATCCTGGTCGGTATTGCCGGTTACGGGGGCAAGCGATAGGCCGACAGGAAGGCAGCGCGCCGCCGGCACGTGCGCGATCGACCAGGCGGCCGTCGCCCAGTGCCAGAAGTCGCGTGTTGGCCCATGGCGGATTTCTTCGGGCACACTGTACCCGAGATAACGCAAGGCGGCAGCCAGCAGCGTGCTGCCTTGCGTCGGGTCGATGGCTGCGGCGCGTGTCTGTTTGGACAGCTTTTCCCCAGCCATGTCGGTGACGACTGGTAGGTGGGCGTAGCTCGGTGTGGCCAGTGCGAGCTTCCGTTGCAGCCAGATCTGCCGGGGTGTCGAGTCAAGCAGATCGGCGCCGCGGACGACCGCAGTGACTCCCTGCTCGGCGTCGTCGACGACCACGGCCAACTGGTAGGCGAACTGTGCGTCGGCGCGCAGGACGACGAAGTCGCCGACTGCTCGCGCCAGATTCTGCCGGAGACGTCCGTGCACGCGATCGTCGAAGGCGATCTCGCAGTCGGCGACACGCAGGCGCCAGGCCGTCGGGCGCTGTGGCAGCGCGCCGCCAGCGCGGCAGGTGCCCGGATAGATGCGCCCACCATCGAGCGCGGGCACAAGCGAACGGGCAGCAATTTCTCGCCGCGAGCACGAGCAGGGATAAACTTCGCCGGCCAGTTGCAGGCGCTCGAGCGCTGCGCGATAAAGGTCCAGCCGCTGGCTCTGTACGACGACCGCTCCTGTCCATTCGAAACCCAGGCGCTCGAGTGCGTGCAGAATGGCGTCGCTGGCGCCCGGTACCGTTCGCGCCTGGTCGACATCCTCGATGCGCAGCAACCACTCGCCTTGATTGGCGCGTGCGTCGAGGTAGCTGCCGAGGGCCGCAACCAGCGAGCCAAGATGCAGCGCACCCGTCGGCGAGGGCGCGAAGCGGCCCCTATAGTTACCGCGACAGCGACTGTCGTGGCCCAGGCTGAGGTGCACGGACTGGTGCCTTCCTATTTCCGCTCTTGCCGAGTAGAATCACCCGGTAATCACTCGGATTTCAGCCATGCCTGATCGTACTCTCACAGCCAATCACGAGGCCGCAGTTCTCGCCGAGGCGCTGCCCTACATCAAACGCTTTCACGGCAAGACCATCGTCGTCAAATACGGCGGCAACGCAATGATAGACGAGAACCTGAAACAGTGTTTCGCGCGTGACGTCGTGCTCCTGAAGTTGGTCGGGATGAACGTCGTGGTCGTTCATGGCGGTGGCCCGCAGATCGAGAGTCTGCTCAGCCGGGTCGGCAAGAAGGGTGAGTTCGTGCAGGGGATGCGCGTCACCGACGCCGAAACGATGGAAATCGTCGAAATGGTCCTCGGCGGTCAGGTTAACAAGGACGTGGTCAATCTGATCAACCAGGCAGGTGGCAAGGCGGTCGGGCTGACCGGCAAGGACGGCAGTTTCATTCGTGCCAAGAAGCTGCTGCTGGCCGACCGGGACAATGGAGAAGATCTGATCGATGTCGGCCTGGTGGGCGATATCACGCAGATCGACCCGTCGCTGATCGGTCACCTGGAGTCCGGCGGCTTCATTCCGGTTGTCGCACCGATTGGCGTCGGCAAGGGGGGAGAGACCTACAACATCAATGCCGACGTTGTGGCGGGCAAGATCGCCGAGATCCTCAAGGCGGAAAAGCTGGTCTTGCTGACCAACACGCCCGGCGTGCTCGATCAGACGGGCCGCTTGATCACCGGCATGACGCCGAAGCAGATCGTCGACATGGTGGCCGATGGCTCGCTTTCTGGCGGCATGCTGCCGAAGATTGCTTCGGCGCTGGATGCGGCGCGTAATGGCGTCAGAAGCGTGCACATCATCGACGGGCGGGTCGAACACGCCCTGTTGCTCGAAATCCTTACCGACCATGGCGTTGGTACGATGATCAAGTCGCACTGAGGGGTGGCGATGTCGCCGAAAGCTGTTGCTCCCGTATGGCTTTTTGATCTGGACAACACGCTGCACGATGCGCGCCCGAATATTTTTCCGCACATCAATCGTTCGATGGTCGCCTATATCCGCGCCCATCTTGGCCTCGATGAAGACCGCGCCACACGCCTTCGCGAGGATTACTGGCAGCGCTATGGTGCGACCCTGCTTGGCCTGGTGCGTCACCACGGGACCGAACCGCACCATTTTCTGGAGCATACGCATCGGTTTGACGATCTCGGGCGAATGCTGGTTTTTGAACCCGCGCTGAAGCTCATGTTGCGGCGCCTCGTCGGGCGCAAACTGATCTTCTCGAACGCACCGCTGGACTACACCTACGCCATTCTTGATAGAATGGGTATACGAAACCATTTTGCGGCCGTTTACTCGATCGAACGACTTCGTTTTCAGCCGAAGCCGGCGCCAGCGGCGTTCCGTTGTCTCTTGCGTGCAGAAAGCCTGCGCCCGGCTCAGTGCATCATGGTCGAGGACTCGCTGGCGAATCTGCGCGTGGCGAAGCGGCTTGGCATGCAGACAGTCTGGGTCAGCTCGCATACCCGGCAGCCGGCGTGGGTCGATCGGCGACTGACTTCGATTCTCGATTTGCGCCGCCATCGGGCACCGCTCTAGGCGTTGATTGCCGATTGCGCGTCCCGCGCCGGAACAAGTTTTCGGGGTCTGTTCGCGAAATAGGCCACACGCGGTCCGGGTGGCCGATACTCTGATTACCGGTAGTCATGTAGACTCCGGGCGAAAGAACACTCGTCAGGCACCATGAAGGATTCAGGCATCCTCGAGCAGGAACTCGCCGCATGCAGGGCAATTCTCGATTGCTCCGGCATTGCGGTGGTGTACACCCGTCGGCGCCGAATCTACCATTGCAACGCTCGCGCCGAGGAGCTTTTCGGCTGGCCGCCGGGAACGCTGGTCGGCCAGTCCGAGCTCGCTCTCTTTCCCAGCCTGACGCTCTGGCGCGCGCTGTGCAGACAGACGCGTTCTCACTTGCTGGCTGGGCAGACGGCCGCGCTCGAAACCCACCTGGCGCGACGCGACCGGAGCACGCTCGACGCTCACCTGATCGTGCAGCCGGGTGATCCGCTTGAGCCCAGGACGAGTGTGACATGGATCATCCGCGACATCTCCGACGAAGTACGGGCGCGGGCAACCAGCGCCCGCCTGCTGCGCGAGCAGCAACTCATTTTTCAGAATGCCGAGACCGGCATCGTTGTTCTGCGTGATCGCGTGATCCAGCGTTGCAACCGGCGCTTTGCCGAGTTGTTGGGCTATGCGCCGGATGAGTTGATCGGGCAATCCACGCGCATTTACTACCCAAGTGACACCGCCTGGCTGGAGACGGGAGACAAGGCCTACCGGGAGATCTCGGAAACGGGCATCTACCGGGGTGACGTGGTCTTCCATCGGCGAGACGGGGAGCCTTTCTGCTGTCAAATCATTGGCAGCATGATCAAACCCGGCCATCCCGATGAGGGCTATGTCTGGCTCTACGAAGATGTGACCGAAAAACGGCGCGCCGCCAGCGCGCTGCACGCGCTGTTGCGCGAGCAGACGCTGATCTTCGAGCGGGCGCCGATCGGCATCGCTTTTCTGCGCGAACGCGTGATCAGGCGCTGCAACCCGAGCTTTGAGCGCATGTTTGGCTATCAGCCAGGGGAACTGATCGGCTGCTCGACGCGCGTCATCTTTCAGGACGAGGCGGCCTGGCTGAATGCCGGCGAGTCGGCCTACCGGGTGATCGACGAAACAGGCAAGTTCGTTGGTGAAATCGTCTACCGCAAGGCCGATGGCACGCCGCTTTGGTGCCAAGTCACGGGTAGCCTGTTCGATCCCGCCAAGCGCGAGGAAGGACACGTCTATCTGTTTGAGGACATCACCGCGCGTCGTGCCGCCGAGGAGGCGTTGGTCGAGAGTTTGTGGGAGCAGCAGCTCATTTTCGACAACGCGATGATCGGCATCTCGTATCAGCGCGAACGAACGATTCTGCGCTGCAATCGTCGTCTGGAAGAGATTTTCGGATATCCCGCAGGCGGCTTGAGCGGCCGGTCGACGCGCATCCTGTTTCCGAGCGACGAGGCCTGGGAGGATGCCGCCCGCCAGATCGTCGAGCGCTGCGCGGTAGTGCACGGGACCTTCGATGGCGAACTGATGCATTGTCGGCACGATGGCACGCCGATCTGGGTTCATCTGATCGGACGCGCGATTGGCCAGAAGGAGGACGGTGATGTCTGGATCTGGACCTACGAGGATGTCACCGCGCATCGGGCGGCTCAGCAGGCACTGCGCGACAGCCATCTCGACCTGGAACGGCGGGTCGCCGAACGTACGCTCGAGCTCGAGCAGCAACTGCACTTCATGCGTCAATTGATCGAGGCGATTCCTGGGCCGGTCTTCTACAAGAACTGGCAGGGCCGCTATCTGGGCTGTAATCAGGCTTTCCTCAAGTTGATCGGGCGTTCACGCGAGGAGGTGATCGGTGCCAGCGTCTACGATCTGGCGCCACGTGAGCTGGCTGAGCGCTATCAGTTGTCTGACAAACAACTGCTTGAAAAGGAGGCTGGTTCGCTGGTCTACGAATCGCGCGTGGTAGACGCCGAAGGCAACTTTCGGGACGTCATCTTCCACAAGGCGACCTACGGCGGACCCGGCGATTCGGGTGGCGGGGTGGTCGGCGTGATGCTCGACATTACCGAGCGCAAGCGCATGGAGGTTCGCCTGCGTCAGGCGGCGACGGTCTTCGACAGCAGCGCAGAGGGAATCACGATTACCTCGCCGGATGCCGCGATCATCGCGGTCAACCGTGCGTTTACCGAGATCACCGGTTATCGGGAGGATGAGGTCATCGGGCGGAATCCGCGTTTCCTGCAGTCCGGCCTGCACGGGCAGAACTTCTACCGCGAGATGTGGGAGACGCTGGCGCTCCATGGACGCTGGCAGGGTGAGGTGTGGAACCGGCGCAAGGACGGACAGGCTTTTCTCGAATCTCTGACGATCAGCGCCGTGAAAGATAATGCCGGCGTCGTGACACACTATGTAGGCGTCTTTTCCGACATTACCGAACTGCGCAAGGCGCACGATCGGCTTGACCACCAGGCGCACCACGACCCTTTGACCGGGCTGCCGAACCGATTGCTGCTCGGTGACCGTCTGCACAAGGCGCTGCAACGGGCGCATCGGGATGAGTCTGGCCTGGCCGTCTTCTTCATCGATCTTGACCGCTTCAAGAACATCAACGATACCCTGGGCCACCAGGTGGGCGACCGCGTTCTCTGCGAAGTGGCTTGGCGCCTGAGCCGATTGATGCGCGAATCGGATACAGTCGGACGCCTGGGTGGCGACGAATTTCTCATCATAATAGAGGACATAAGCGATCCATCGGCAGCTTCGCACATCGCTGAAAACATTCTCGACGTACTGCAGAATTCCCCGGTGACCGTCAACCAGGAGTTCTTCGTTGGCGCCAGCATAGGGATCAGCGTCTTCCCGCAGGACGGTGTCGATGCCGAAACGCTGATGAAGAACGCAGATGTGGCGATGTATCGGGCCAAGGAACGCGGTCGCAACACTTACGAGTTCTTTACCGGAAGCCTTACCCAGTCTTCGCTCGCCCGCCTGCGTCTCGAGACCGACTTGCGCCGCGCGCTCGAGCGCGATGAGTTGCGGGTGTACCTGCAACCGCAGGTGTCCCTGGCTACCGGTCGGGTACTCGGCGCTGAAGCACTCGTACGCTGGCTACACCCGGCGCAAGGCATGCTCCTGCCGCCCGATTTCATTCGCTTGGCGGAAGAGTCCGGGTTGATCGTCCAGATCGGCGAGTGGGTGCAGCAGTCGGCCATGGCGCAGTGGGCAGCCTGGAGCGCCGCCGGGCTGGCCCCGGGTGTCCTGTCGATAAATGTCTCGGGCCTTGAGTTTGCCCGTGGTCGCATACAGGAAACCGCGCGCAAGGCGCTTGAGGCTTCTGGCCTGTCGGCGCAGCTTCTCGAACTGGAAATCACCGAAGGCGCGATCATGAGTCATGCCGAGAACAGCCTTCAGGTCTTGAGCAACCTGCGTGCAATGGGCTTGCGGGTGGTGATCGACGATTTTGGTACCGGCTATTCGTCGTTGGCACACTTGAAGCGTCTGCCGCTTGACAAGCTGAAGGTTGACCGCAGCTTCGTGCACGGCTTGCCCAACGGTGCCGAGGACTGCGCTATCACGCGTGCAGTGATCGGCCTGGCCCACAGCTTGCAGTTGACCGTGATCGCCGAAGGCGTCGAGCGCGACGAGCAACGCGATTTCCTGGCGCGCGAAGGCTGCGACGAGATACAGGGCTACCTGACCGGTCAGCCGATGCCTTTCGCCGACTACGAACGTTCGTTGCTTCGGCGCTGATCCGTCCGCCTCGGATTGCTTGGACAAATCTGGTGCGCGACCCGGCCCTGGTGCGCGACGACTCGGCTGACGGGCCCGCTCGCCCATCGCCGGCGATCGCCACGTCGGTGTCTCGTTACTGGCTGGCGCCCGTGTGGAAGGCGCGTGATGAACTCTTCGCCAGCCATCAGCCGTCGGTCTTGAGCCAGGTTGCGGCGCTCAGCGCGAAGTAGCTGAGAATCCCGTCCGCGCCGGCTCGCTTGCAGGCCAGCAGGCTTTCCAGGACGCAAGCGCGTTCATCAAGCCAGCCGTTCTGTGCCGCAGCCTTGAGCATGGCGTACTCGCCGCTGACCTGGTAGACGTAGGTCGGTGCGCCGAATTCATCCTTGACGCGGCGAACAATGTCGAGATAAGGCAGCCCCGGTTTGACCATCACCATGTCGGCGCCTTCGGCCAGGTCGAGCGCGACCTCGCGTAGTGCCTCGTCGCTATTGGCCGGGTCCATCTGATAGGTGCTCTTGTTGCCCTTGCCGAGGTTTCCCGCCGAGCCGACGGCGTCGCGGAAGGGGCCATAAAAGCTGGACGCATATTTTGCCGAATAGGCCAGGATGCGCGTATGAATCAGCCCGGCAGTGTCGAGTTCACGCCGAATCCGTCCAACCCGACCGTCCATCATGTCCGACGGGGCGACGACGTCGGCGCCGGCCTGCGCCTGAATGAGCGCCTGCTGCGCCAGGACCGCCAGCGTCTCGTCATTCAGGACGTATTGCCGCGGGTCATCGGCGGCGATCAGACCGTCCTGTCCATGACTCGTATAGGGGTCCAGGGCGACGTCGGTGATCACGCCGAGTTCCGGGAACTCGCGCTTCAAGGCGGTGACCACGCGCGGCACCAGGCCGTCCGGGTTGCACGCTTCCTCGGCGCCCGGCGTCTTGCCGGCGGCGTCGATGACCGGAAACAGGGCAAGCGCCGGGATGCCCAGCGCGAGCGCGCGTTCGGCCGTCCTCAGCAGCCGGTCCAGACTTTGTCTTGCCAGGCCGGGCAGCGAAGCTATCGGTTCCAGCCGATCGTTGCCGTCAAGAACGAAAACCGGATAGATCAGATCGTCGGTCGAGAGTCGTGTTTCGCGCATCAGACGGCGGGAAAAATCGTCGCGACGCATGCGGCGCATGCGGGTGTTCGGAAATGCGGTGTTGTGATCCATAAGCTACGCCAGTTCAAGATAGATAACTTTAATGGGCTGACCCGGTGTCAGTCAGGAACTCGCTGCCCTGCTGCTTGCTCAAAGTGCTTAGATGGCCACGCCATCTCCCGCTTCACCTCCCTAAGCGGGTGCCTTATCCCCTGTAAGGCATCGACGCCCCCGGCCCCCCCTTGCCGGGGGCGTTTCCTTGTCAGTTTCCTTGTCCATCTCAACGCTTGTTGACGGCTACCGCCTGGCGGGCGGTCCAGCCGACTGCTGCGCGCCGTCTTGCCGAGGTGCGTCGGCCCCCCGCGGTGCCCAGCGGTGCCGGGGCAGAGTCGTCGAAGGGCAGATCCAGCCAGCCAGCGAGTACGGCTTCGGCTTCGCGCACGCCAAACTTCTTCAGCCCCGAAAAGATTTGTGCCGAACACTGTGTGCCGAGTTCGGCGAGGGCAGCCCGCACTTGCCGGCAGGTTTCAGCTTGTTCCTGACGGCTGAGTTTATCGGCCTTGGAGAGCAGGACGTGGATCGGCTTGCCGGTTACGGAGAACCAGCGCATCATCTGCTGGTCGAGGTCAGTCAGCGGGTGACGGCTGTCCATGATCAGGAGCAGACCGCGCAGCGCAGGTCGTTCCTGAAGATAGGGAGCGAGCAGGCCCTCCCATTGACTACGGACGTCCACTGGAGCTTTTGCATAGCCGTAACCCGGCAGGTCGACCAGATACTTTCCCTCGTCGATCCGGAAGTAGTTCAGATGTTGTGTTCGCCCCGGAGTCTTGGAAACGAAGGCCAGGCGCGTGTGGTTGGCCAGAGCATTGATTGCAGTTGACTTGCCGGCGTTCGAGCGGCCGGCGAAAGCGACTTCGCAGAGCGCGTCGGCGGGCAGTTCGCGCAGGTCGGCCACCGTCTTGTGGAAAATCGCGTGTTGGAAGAGGGGCATAAGTCAGGCGTGCGGCAGTGGGTGAAAGGGCGGATGCGTGCCAGCGCTCGAAACTGCGATAGAATATCAGCTTTCGGCGCTCGGCTTCACCGGCTTCAAATCAGTCCAAGTTGTGTCAATGTTGTCTATGGGAGTTTCGACATGATTCGTACAACGGCGCTTGCGGTTGTCCTGGCCGCCAGTATCCCAGCCTTCGCAACAGAACAGGCTAGAGCAAAGGTTGACTTGGCGAAGGCCAAGGAGATCGCCGAGACCGTCTGCGTTGGCTGTCACGGCGCTGACGGTAACAGCCCGGCCGCTGCCAACCCGATCATCGCTGGCCAGGTGCGGGAGTACCTGTATAAGCAGCTCGGCAATTTCAAGGCGGCCGACGGCAAGCCGGCGTTGCGCGCGAACCCGATCATGGCCGGTATGGTCGCTGCGCTGTCGGACGAAGACATGCACAGTCTGGCGGCGTATTTCTCGCAGCAAGCGATCAAGCCCTCGGTCGCCCGCGACGAGAAGCTGCTGGCCGAGGGTAAGTCGCTATGGCGCAAAGGAGATTTTGAGAAAGGTATTCCGGCGTGTGCCGGCTGTCACGGGCCAGCCGGGGCTGGTCTGCCTGCGCAGTACCCACGCCTCGCTGGGCAGTATGCCGAATACACTGCGGCGCAGTTGAAGACGTTCCGGACGCACGAGCGCGCCAACGATCCGGAGAAAATGATGCGCGTGATCGCCGGCAAGCTTTCCGACGCTCAGATCAGTGCCGTAGCCGAGTACGCCGCCGGGCTGCGCTGAGCGCTCGTCACCGAATCGTCCAGAGCCGGGCGAGATCGAGAAAGGATGGATGCGTTATGAAGACAATCAGGCAGTTGCTCGCCAGCAAGAGCAGGCTCTTGGTAGCCGTCAAACCCGATGACGCAGTTTTTCATGCCCTGCAGGTCATGGCTGATCACAACGTTGGCTCGGTCCTCGTCCTCGAGAGCGGCAAGCTGGTCGGGATCGTCACCGAGCGCGACTATGCGCGCAAGGTGATCCTGCACGGAAAGGCATCGAAGGATATCCCGGTGCGCGAGATCATGAGCGACCGGGTGCTCTACGTGACGCCCGAACAGACCGTGGACGAATGCATGGCGATCATGACCGAGATGCACTTTCGTCATCTGCCGGTCATGGCCGATGACCAGGTGGTCGGCATCGTCTCGATCGGCGATGTGGTCAAGGAGACGATTTCGCACCAGCAGTTTGTCATCGAGCAGATGGAGAAGTACATCACCGGCTAGTTGGCTAAGGGAGTTCGTCAAGCCCGAACTCGTTCAGGTGTGCGGTCTCGCCCCACGCTTGCAGACGCCATGCCTGCCCGTCGCCGACCACCCAGTTGATTCCGGCGTTGGGAATCAGGAAGTCGCGCGGGATCGAGAGCGCGTTCCCGCGTGCCAGGCGATTGACGATGTCGAGGACTCCGCCGTGAGTGACCACGACGATGGTCTGTCCGCCATGCCGTAGCGCGAGGCGTGAGAGAGCCGTAGCCACGCGCTCATGCAACTGCTGCAGGCTTTCACCGCCGAACGGGATGACGAATGCTGGCTCGCGCGTCTCGAACAGCTGGTATTCGGCCGGGTAGCGGGCGCGTGACTCATCATAGGTCAGGCCTTCGAAAAAGCCGTAGCGGCGCTCACGGAATTCGGCAAGAAAGTGCGGCTGCAGCCTGAGCTGCATCGCGATACGTTCGGCAGTCTGCCGTGCGCGCAGCAGATCACTGCTGTACAGTGCCGCCACCGGCTGCCCGGAGAGCCAGCGGGCCGCCGCCTCGGCTTGCGCCAGGCCAGCCGAGTTGAGCCCGATGTCGATTTGCCCCTGAATGCGCTTTTCAGCATTCCATGTGGTTTCGCCGTGTCGGACGAGACAGATGCGGGTTGCTTTCATGGCCGGATCTTAACCGATCTGGCCGGTTCGGCTGGCGCGGACTTGCTTCGGCAAAGGGCGTTGCCGCGCTCGCTGAGCAGCGCAGCGCTCTCGCGCCGACGGCTCGGTCGCGGCGCGCTGGCAGCCGTTCACCCGGCACCCCATTTCGTGCTGCGCGGCGGACGAAGGTGGTGCCATCGATCAGCGCAGGCAACGGGCGATCGAGTCGCACGTTCGGCCGGTAGGCATCCCGGCAGGAAGGAGTTGGCATATGGATGAGGCGAGTATTCCGGTCGCGCACCACCCAGCCGCTTGGCGAGCAGGCGGCCAGCGCGCGTCTGCGGCGGTCGCGCGACACCGTTTGGCGGCCTGGCGGTGCGCGCGGGCGGCCGACGGTGCGCTGTGCCTTGGGGTCGGCTAGCCTCGTGCGGCACCTGATCATTGGCAACGGACCGGCCGGAGTGGTCGCGGCACTCACCCTGCGGCGGCTCGATCCAAGTGCCGAGATTACCGTGATTGGCGAAAGCGGCGGTGCGTTGCAGTCGGCAGCCTGCACGGCGTATCGCGCCTGCACAGTGGGCGAAGAAGTGGCAAGCGGCACGCCTGTGGACGCCGATCGTTTTGCTCGGTCGTGCATCGAGCTGCGCCACGCGCGCGTCGAAGCGGTCGACACGTCTGCCTGCCACGTGCGGCTGGCGGATGGGCAGGTCGTGCCCTATGATCGGGTGTTGATCGCCACCGGTTCGCGTCCGGTGCGACCGGCGATTGCCGGGATCGATCTGCCACAGGTGTTTACCTGTTGGAGCCCGGCCGACGCGCAGGCCATCGCGGCGGCGGTCGGCCCGGCCGCGCGCGTGCTGCAGATGGGTGCCGGGTTTATCGGCTGTATCAGCCTGCAGGCTCTGGCGGCAAAGGCGGCGCGGCTGACGGTCGTCGAGGTGCGCGAGCGCATGCTTGCACATCTGCTGGATGACATCGCCGGGGATCTGATCCGGCGCTGGTGCGAGGAGCAGGGCGTGCAGATGTGTGTGGGTCGGCGCGTCGTTGCCGTCACGCAGTCCGGCGAACGATTGCGCGCCGAACTCGACGATGGCCGGACGATCGAGGCTGACGCGCTGGTCAGCGCGACGGGTGGTCAACCCAACGTTGCCTTTCTCACCGGCAGCGGTATAGCGCTGGCGCGTGGGGTGTTGGTCGATGCCGCGATGCAGAGCAGCATCCGCGGCGTCTATGCAGCCGGGGATGCTGCGGAAGCGCTTGCAGCCAGCGCCAGTGGTCGATGGGTGAGCGCGATTCGGCCTGACGCCGTCGAGCAGGCGCGCATTGCCGCACTCAACATGGCCGGCCACCCGGTTCTCTTGCCCGGCACTTTCGCATTTTGCATCGTCGACACGCTGGGACTGATTTCTGCGTCTTTCGGACAATGGCAGGGCTCACCCGATTGCGAGCAGGCACAGGTGCTCGATGACGGCGACTACCGCTACTTGCGCCTGGTCTTTTCCGGGGATCGTCTGATCGGCGCGAACAACGTTGGGCACACCGATCAGATCGCTGCCCTGCGTGGACTGATCCAGGGAGGCGTCAGACTCGGCGAATGGAAGGCACGTCTGTTGGCAAACCCACTGCAGTTGACCGAGGCCTACCTGGCGCTGCGACTGGCAGCCAGCGATTGAGCGCAATTGCCGTTTGGCGGTTACTGCCGCGACGCTCGCACATCGGATGAGCGAGTTGGTTAGCATTTCGCGTTTCGCTTGCGCTTCGCCAATGTGGTACGATTCTCCGTGGCGGGTCTCCCCGCATCGCAGGGCGGTGAACCTGGTCAGGTCCGGAAGGAAGCAGCCACAGCCGTCTGATGTGAGTGCCGGGGGTAAGGCTCGCCACCTTCCTTCAATGGCTGCCTTCCGAGCTCCGTTCCCCGCCTGCCTTCATTCCTTGACTGCCTTGCTTCGGTCGACTGCTGGCGCCTGCGATGGTGCCCATGCTGCGGCATCTGGCTCGCCTCGGCCGCGGCATGCCATCTGCTAGAATCGCCGAATGAGCTACCAGGTTCTGGCGCGCAAGTGGCGCCCGCGAACATTCGGCGATCTCGTCGGCCAGGAGCACGTGGTACGTGCGCTGACGCACGCCTTGACCGCCCAGCGGCTGCACCATGCCTATCTGTTTACCGGGACACGTGGTGTGGGCAAGACGACCCTCGCCCGCATCCTGGCCAAGGCGCTGAATTGCGAGCGTGGCGTCAGTGCGCTGCCCTGCGGTAGCTGCTCGGCCTGTCGGGAGATCGATGCCGGTCGCTTCGTCGATCTGCTCGAAGTCGACGCGGCAACCAATACGCGCGTCGACGAAATGCGCCAGTTGCTGGAAAACGCCGTGTACGCGCCGACGCGTGGGCGGTTCAAGGTCTACGTCATCGACGAAGTGCATATGCTTTCGACCTCGGCCTTCAATGCGATGCTGAAGACGCTCGAAGAGCCGCCCGAGCACGTCAAGTTCATCCTGGCGACAACCGATCCGCAGAAGATTCCGGTAACCGTCTTGTCGCGCTGTCTGCAGTTCAACCTCAAGCAGATGACGCAGCCACTGATTGCCGGCCATCTGGCGCAGGTGCTGGCGGCCGAATCGATCAGCGCCGATCCCCCGGCGCTCAGCCTGCTCGCGCGTTCGGCCGCGGGCAGCATGCGCGACGCGCTGTCACTGCTCGATCAGGCGATTGCCCATGGGGCGGGAGTGGTCGAGGAAGGCGCGGTGCGCGCGATGCTGGGAGCCGTCGACCTCGACCACCTGTTTACGATCCTCGATGCATTGTTGGCCGGCGATCCTGCCGCCATGCTGAATATTGCCGACGAGATGGTCGAACGCAGCCTTTCTTTCGACGCGGCCCTGCAGGACATGGCGGGCCTGTTGACCCGCGTGCAGATTGCGCAACTGGCGCCTGCTGCGCTGGCTGACGACTTGCCCGAGCGCGCGCGTATCATCGATCTGGCGGCTGCCCTCGACCTCGAGTTCGTCCAGCTTGCCTATCAGATCGTCGTCCATGGACGTCGGGATCTGGCGTTGGCACCGGACGAGCTGGCTGGTTTCACGATGACCTTGTTGCGCCTGCACGCTTTTCGCCCGACGTCCGACGAGCCGGCGCGTCGGGCGATGCCGCGGCCGGCGGTGGCCACGCCCGCCGTGCCGGCAAGCGGGCAGCGGGCGGTGCTGCCGGCCGGCGAAGCGGGAGTCATGCCGTCTGGCGCCAAACGATCCGTTGCGCCAACCGAGACGGCGCTTCCACCTGGCGAAGCGGTGGGTTTCTTGCCCGAAGCGGCCGGGCGCGCAGTCGCGCCAGGCGCCATCGGTGGCGATTGGTCGGGCATCCTCGGCGGTTTGAAACTCAGTGGCATGGCGCGCGAACTCGGGCAGCACTGTGAATTGCGTGATCTTTCGGCGGTGCAGATCGTCCTGCGTCTGTCGCCGCGCCACCGCCATCTGTTGATGAAGCCGGCGCAGGACAAGCTGCAGCAGTCGCTGGCCGAGTATTTCGGTCGCCCTCTGCGGCTCGCCGTCGAAGTCGACGAAGTGTCCGGCGCCACCCCGGCGGCAGTCGCCGAGCGCGACCGGCGCGAACGTCAGGATCGGGCGATCGCTGCAGTCGAACAGGATGGTTTCGTGCGTGCGATCATCGAGACCTTCGACGCGACACTGATCGAATCATCGATCAAACCCATTTAGTTCACAGCGAGGACAAGAGAATGATGAAGGGTGGAATTGCCGGCTTGATGAAGCAGGCGCAGCAGATGCAGGAAAACATGCGCAAGGCGCAGGAGGAACTGGCGCGGACCGAGGTCGAGGGTCAAGCGGGCGCCGGAATGGTCAAGGTCGTCATGACCTGTGGGCACAACGTTCGACGCGTGACCATCGATCCGACGGTGATGGACGATCGGGAAATGCTTGAGGACCTGATTGCGGCGGCAGTCAACGACGCCGTGCGGCGGGTCGAGGAAGCCTCGCAGGAGCGTCTGGCGGGGTTCTCGGCGGGTCTGAACCTGCCGCCGGGGCTCAAGCTGCCGTTCTGATGACGACGCCGTCGAGCCTCGAGGCGCTGATCGAGGCTTTACGCTGCCTGCCGGGTGTCGGACCGAAGTCGGCTCAGCGGATGGCCTACCAACTGCTGCAGAACGATCGGCCGGGCGCTCGGCGTCTGGCTGAAGCACTGCAGCAGGCGCTTGCCGCAGTGCGTCATTGTCAGCGCTGCAATACCTTCAGCGAGACTGAAATCTGTGTTCGCTGCCTGTCGACAAGGCGCGATGCCAGCCTGCTGTGCGTCGTCGAAACGCCGGTCGACATGAACATGATGGAACAGACGCACGCCTACTCCGGCCTCTACTACGTTCTCATGGGGCGGGTTTCGCCGCTCGACGGCATCGGGCCGAATGAACTGCACCTTGATCGCCTGTTGGCGCGCTGCGCCGACGGCTTGGTACAGGAGGTGATCATCGCGACGAACTACACGAACGAGGGCGAAGCGACCGCGCACTACCTGTCCGAGATGCTCAAGGCGCGTGGCGTGCGGGTGACGCGCATTGCGCGCGGCGTGCCGGTTGGTGGGGAGCTGGAATACGTCGATGCCGGGACGCTGGCGCAGGCTCTCCGTGAGCGGCGAGCGCTCGACGCCTAATCCGGGTGGGTATGCTGCAGTGCAAACCGCGGTGGCCTTGGAGTATAATGCGCCGGTTTAGTTCGTACCAACTTTTCATTACGTGCTAGGGATCAGCGCTATGAGCAATGAAAGCAAGGTGGACGGCGGAAGGCGGCGGCTGGTTGTCGCGACTGCCGCGGTCGGCGGGGTGGGGGCGCTGGCGGCGCTCGTACCCTTCCTGTCCAGTATGCTGCCGTCGGAGCGGGCCAAGGCAGCCGGAGCGCCGGTCGAAGTCGAGATCGGCAATCTCGAACCAGGCCAGATGATGACCGTCGAGTGGCGCGGCAAGCCGGTCTGGATCATCCGGCGGACCCCCGAGATGTTGGAATCGCTGTCCAAGCTGGCCGACGCGGTGGCCGATCCGAAGTCGGAAAAGAAAATGCAGCCGGACTACTGCACCAACGAAGCACGTTCGATCAAGCCGGAAGTCCTGGTCGCCGTCGGCATTTGCACGCACCTTGGCTGCTCCCCTTCGTCCAAGTTCAAGAAGGGTGCCGAAGAGGGTATGGACGCAGCCTGGCTCGGTGGTTTCCTCTGTCCCTGTCATGGCTCGACCTTCGATTTTGCCGGCCGCGTTTTCAAGAGCAAGCCGGCGCCCGATAACCTCGAGGTGCCACCGCACATGTATCTGTCGGAGACGCGAATCCTCATTGGCGAAGACAAGAAGGGAGCTTGAGCCATGGCGGCGAACACCAATTTCGAAAAGTACAAGTCGGACGGATCGCTGCAGGGCAACCTGCTCGAGTGGTTCGACGCGCGCTTTCCGGCAACCTCGATGTGGCGCGGCCATCTGTCCGAGTACTACGCGCCGAAGAACTTCAACTTCTGGTACTTCTTCGGCTCGCTCGCCATGCTGGTGCTGGTGATCCAGATCGTCACCGGGATTTTCCTGGTCATGCATTACAAGCCAGACGCCTCGCTCAACGAGAATGGCATCCCGGTTGCCTTCGCCAGTGTCGAGTACATCATGCGCGACGTTCCCTGGGGTTGGTTGATTCGCTACATGCACTCGACCGGCGCGTCAGCCTTCTTCGTCGTCGTCTACCTGCACATGTTCCGCGGCATGCTGTACGGCTCGTACCGCCAGCCGCGCGAACTGATCTGGATCTTCGGCACACTGATCTTCCTTTGCCTGATGGCCGAAGCCTTCATGGGCTATCTCCTGCCCTGGGGACAGATGTCATTCTGGGGCGCGCAGGTGATCGTCAATCTGTTTTCCGCCATTCCGCTGATCGGTGAGCCGCTGTCGATCTGGATTCGCGGTGACTTCGTCGTCGGCGATGCCACGCTCAACCGCTTCTTCTCGTTCCATGTCATCGCTGTGCCGCTCGTCCTCCTTGGTCTGGTTGCGGCACACATCCTGGCGTTGCACGAAGTCGGCTCGAACAACCCGGACGGCGTCGAGATCAAGAAGCGCAAGGATGTCCACGGGGTGCCGCTTGATGGTATCCCGTTCCACCCGTATTACTCGGTGAAGGACATTGTCGGCGTGATCGTTTTCCTGATGGTCTTTTCGATCATCGTCTTCTTTGCGCCGGAAGGCGGCGGGTATTTTCTCGAATACAACAACTTCATCCCGGCGGATCCCTTGAAGACGCCGCCGCACATCGCGCCAGTATGGTATTTCACTCCCTACTACTCGCTGCTCCGAGCGATGGTCTGGCCGCTGTTCGGGATCGACGCGAAGTTCTGGGGTGTCGTGCTGATGGGTGGCGGGGTCGTCATTCTGGCCTTCCTTCCCTGGCTTGACCGTAGCCCGGTAAAGTCGATCCGTTACCGCGGCCCGATCTTCAAGACGCTGTTGACCCTGTTCGTGATTGCCTTCCTGCTGCTCGGTTTCCTCGGCACGCAGCCGCCGTCGTACGCGTTCTTCGGGGTGATTCCAAGTGCTCCGGTAGCGCAGGTGCTGACCGCCTATTACTTCCTCTTCTTCCTGACCATGCCCTGGTGGTCGAAGATCGACAAGTACAAGCCGGAACCCGATCGCGTGACGATGTAAAGGAATGCAAAAATGAAAAAGCTACTTACGGCGTTGCTCCTTGCTCCGGCGCTTGCCTTGGCCAGCGGTGCCACGCTGCATCTCGACAAGGCGCCCGATGTGCAGGGCGATAAGGCTGCACTGCAGAGCGGAGCGAAGACCTTCATCAATTACTGCATGAACTGTCACGGGCTCAGCTACGCTCGCTACAACCGTCTGACCGAGCTGGGCCTGAGCGAGCAGCAAGTGAAGGACAATCTGCTGTTCACTGCCGAGAAGATCGGCGAGCCGATGCGTGTTGCCGCCCGCCCGGTGGAGCAGAAGCAGTGGTTCGGCGCGGCACCGCCCGACCTTTCGCTGATTGCCCGCTCGCGTGCTTCAGAAGCGGGCAGCGGTGCTGATTGGCTCTATACCTATCTGCGTTCCTTCTATCGCGATGACAAGCGCCCGACCGGCTGGAACAACACTGTCTTCGAGAACGTTGGGATGCCGCATGTGCTCTGGGAGACGCAGGGGCAGCAGATCCTGAACAAGGACCACAAGCTGGAACTCGCGGTGCCGGGCAAGCTGTCGGCGGCTGAGTACGACAAGCAGGTCGCCGAGTTGGTCGGCTTCCTGGTCTGGGTGGCCGAGCCCGGAGCTGCCTTCCGCAAGCAACTCGGCATCGGCGTTCTCGGCTTTCTCGTCGTGCTCTTCGCCGTTGCCTATCCAATGAAGAAGGCGTATTGGAAAGACGTAAAGTAAGCGGCGCGTGAGCGCCCGATTACACGCCGCGGCATCGCCGGCGAGGGGGCAGTGACGCCCCCGTAGCCGTGGCGATGCCGATTCGTTTCTGAGGGGAATGATCATGATGAATCTTTATTCGGGAACCACCTGCCCATTCAGTCACCGCTGCCGTATCGTGCTGTACGAGAAAGGGATGGATTTCCAGGTAATCGACGTCGACCTGTTTGCCAAACCGGAAGACAATGCCATCATCAACCCCTACGGTCGTGTTCCTGTACTCGTCGAGCGGGATCTCATCCTTTATGAGCCGAACATCATCAACGAGTATATCGACGAGCGTTTTCCCCATCCGCAGTTGATGCCGGCTGATCCGATCATGCGCGCGCGCGCACGACAGTTGCTTATTACGATGGAGCGCGAGGTGTTCTTTTACATCGAAGCGCTGGAAAAGAATGGCAAGGCGGCTGACAAGTCGCGCCAGCAAATCCGTGATCGGCTGACCGAGATGGCGCCTGTTTTCGTCAAACAGAAGCACATGTTGGGCGAGGACTTTTCCATGCTCGACGTGGCCATCGCGCCGCTCCTCTGGCGGCTCGACCACTACGGCATCGAGTTGCCGAGAACTGCTGCGCCGCTGATGAAATACGGCGAGCGAATTTTCAGCCGGCAGGGCTTTATCGACGCGCTCACGCCGTCGGAAAAGGCCATGCGCAAGTAGCGCGCTGTCGCGCCTTGTCGCAGGCTGCCGCGTGCGTCTTGCCGGGGCGCAGCCTGCCGCCAGATTGCGGAGATTCCATGGAACTGCCGTCTACCAAGCCCTACCTGATTCGCGCCATTCACCAGTGGTGTTGCGACAACGGCTTCACGCCGTACTTGGCGGTCGCCGTCGATGCGCGGACGCGCGTTCCGCCCGAGCATGTCCGCGATGGGCAGATCGTCCTCAATATCGGCTACGAAGCAACGGCCCACCTCAGTCTGAGCAATGAGGGGATCAGCTTCCAGGCCCGGTTTGGCGGGATGGCGCGCGAGATCGCCATTCCGGTGGGCAATGTGGCAGCGATCTATGCGCGCGAAAACGGTGCCGGAATGGCTTTCGAGCCGGAGCTGGCAGCGCCCGAGGAAGCGGCGGCGGACGGCTGCGCCGATTACCTGCCGGCGGCTGACGAGCCCGATCCGACGACGCCTTCGCCGACAGCGGGTCGGCCGCGACTGCAGCGCGTCAAGTGATCGAGCGCAGGAGGGCCAGGTGAGGAAGCCGGGCCCGGCTGGTCGGAGACAACGCAGCGACCTGGCGCGCGGCTGATCACCGCTACGCAAGGGTTCAGCGTCGCCGAGCGCTAGAGCCGACTGGCGGGTGACGGGGAAAGCGTGTCGTGCTCCTGCCGGTACTCGGCGGCTCGCGCATGCGCTGCCAGGCCTTCGCCGTAGGCAAGCGTTGCCGCGATATCCCCCAGGGCGTGTGCTGCGCGCTGCGAAACGCGGATCAGGCTGCTTCGCTTCTGAAAATCGTACACCCCCAGCGGCGAGGAAAAGCGCGCGCTACCCGAGGTCGGCAGGACATGGTTCGGGCCAGCACAGTAGTCGCCGAGCGACTCGGAGGTGAACGGGCCGATGAAGATCGCACCCGCATGATGGATGTGGGTCAGCCAGTCTTCCGCATTCGCCAGGGAGAGTTCCAGATGCTCGGGGGCGATCCGGTTGGCGATCCGGCAAGCTTCGGCAAGGTCGCGTACGAGAATCAATGCGCCTCTCTTCTCCAGTGCCGCCCGGATAATCTGCTGACGCGGCATCGTTGGCAGCAGCCGGTTGAGCGCCTCGGCGACCCGGTCGAGGTGCTCCGCGTTCGGTGAAATGAGGATGCTCTGCGCCAGTTCGTCGTGTTCCGCCTGCGAGAAAAGATCCATGGCGAGCCAGTCGGGACTGGTCAGGCCGTCAGAAATGATCAGGATCTCGGACGGTCCGGCCAGCATGTCGATGCCGACGATACCGAAAACGCGGCGCTTGGCGGCGGCGACGTAAGCGTTGCCCGGGCCGACGATCTTGTCGACCTTGGGAACGGTCTTCGTGCCATAGGCGAGTGCGGCGACCGCCTGGGCGCCGCCTAGCGTGAACACACGATCGACGCCGGCGAGAGCCGCCGCGGCGAGCACCAGGGGATTGCGCTCGCCGTCCGGTGTCGGGACGACCATGATCAGTTCCGCGACCCCGGCGACGCGCGCCGGGATCGCGTTCATCAGCACCGACGACGGGTATGACGCCTTGCCGCCAGGTACGTAGAGCCCGACGCGCTCGAGTGGGGTGACCTTCTGGCCGAGCAAGGTTCCGCGCAGCGGCCCGTCGTGTTCCTCGTACTGCCAACTCTGCAGCGCCTGCCGCTGATGATAGCTCCGTATGCGCTCGGCCGCTGCGGTCAGTGCCGCGCGCTGTTTCTCGGGCAGACTTGCCAGTGCCTGCTGGAGTTCGTCCGGAGCAAGTTCGAGTTCGCTTGCCGAGTGGATGGCAATGCGGTCGAAGCGGTGGGTGTACTCGAGCAGCGCAGCATCGCCCCGTTGCCTGACATCGGCAAGGATTGCCGCAACCGTTGCCTCGACCGTTGCGTCCTGTGCCGATTCGAAAGCCAGCAGGGCGTCGAGGCGTTGTGCGAAATCGCCGTCGGAGGTCGCCAGGCGTCGGATCGCGATCATCGCTCAACCACGCTGGCGAGCGCAGCGAGAATCGGCACCAGGCGTTCCCGCTTGAGCTTCAGCGCTGCCTGGTTCACGATCAGACGCGAGGAGATATCCATGATGTGTTCAACTGCCACGAGATTGTTTGCCTTCAATGTGCTCCCGGTAGACACCAGGTCGACGATGGCGTCGGCAAGGCCGGCGAGCGGTGCCAGTTCCATCGAGCCATAGAGCTTGATCAGGTCGACATGAACTCCCTTGGCGGCAAAATGTTCGCGCGCAATATTGACATACTTGCTCGCCACCCTGAGCCGGGCGCCCTGGCGAACCGCCGTCTGGTAATCGAAGCCAAGGGGTGCGGCAACCATCATCCGGCAGCGTGCGATGCGCAGGTCGATCGGCTGGTAAAGACCTTCGCTGCCGTGCTCGAGCAGGACGTCCCTGCCGGCGACGCCGAGGTCGGCCGCGCCGTACTGGACGTAGGTCGGCGCGTCGCTCGCGCGGACAATGACGACCCGGACGTCAGCAACATTCGTCGGAATGATCAGGCGTCGCGAAGTCTCGGGGTCCTCGCACGGCACGATGCCGGCACTGGCCAACAGGGGCAGCGTTTCGGCGAAGATGCGCCCCTTCGAGAGGGCGATGGTGATCCCATTCACGACGGCGTTCCGGACGGAAAACCGACATTCTAGCCTAAGCGACCGTCGCTTCGTGCCGGCGTGGCACAGCGCAGCCGCTCGATACTGGCGGCCGGCTGCCACGTTGCGCCTTTTGTGCATGCAAACCAGTCGGTTTCGCCGGCAAATAGCGTATGATTCGCCCGCGGCACGATAAGCGGGGCCAATTTGGTCCAGAAAAAGCAAGAAGCATGTTCGACGACCCGCTCGCTGTGGGATGCGGCGGCGTGCGTCGGCAAGCGGCGGTCATGGGCGGCACACCGTTTTTCGCCGGCTGTGCATAGGAGAGAGGAGGGGTTTCAATGGAACAAGCGACACTGTATTTCAACCTCGTGTTGATTCTGGTTTTCGTCGCCGGCAACGCCTTTTTCGTCGGTTCGGAGATTGCCATTTCGTCAGCCCGGCGCAGCCGGATCAGGCAACTTGCCGAGGACGGCGACAAGCGCGCCGCGCGGGTCGAGATGTTGCACAACGAACCCGAACGTTTCTATTCGGTGACGCAGGTGGGCATTACCCTGGTCTCGCTCGGTCTCGGTGCGGTTGGCATGGAAACGATCAGTAATCTGACCGATTCGAGCTTCGTCAAGCTGTTTTCGCTGTTCGGCAATAGCGAAGCGCTGATCAAGGCGGCGCATACGGTGTCGTACGTCTTCGCTTTTGTCGTCATCTCCTTCCTGCATGTCGTTGCCGGCGAACTCGCGCCGAAGGTGTTGGCTTTTCACAAGGCCGAACAACTGAGCATGGCGGTCGGCTGGAGCATCAACATCCTCTATCTGACCTTCCGGCCACTGATCTACGTCATGAAGCTGTCATCGAATGCACTGCTCTGGGTTTTCGGGCAAAGAGATCTCGGCGGCGGGCACGGCGAAAGCCACTTCACGATGTCGGTCGAAGAGATTCGCATGATCCTCTCGGCCAGCGAGAAGGACGGCACGCTGGCCCGCGAGGAAACCGAAATGATCCGCGGTGTCTTCAAGCTCGACGAACATACCGTGCGCGAGGCGATGATTCCGCGTACCGAGATTCGGGCGCTGGCGCAGGAAGAGACGCTGGCCACCGCGCTGCGTTACTTCCGTGACATGCCACACGCGCGCTTCCCGGTTTACGACAAGAGCCTGGACCGGATCACCGGGGTGGTCGCGATCAAGGAACTGCTCACAGTGATGGCGGAAAGCAGCGGCGATACGCTTGAGGACGTCAGCCGCAAGCCGGTCAGCGACTTCGCCCAGGCGCCGTACATCGTGCCCAACAGCAAACTGCTGAGCGACCTCTTGAAGGACTTCAAGCGCACACGTCAGCAGATGGCGGTGGTCATCGACGAGTATGGCGGGACGGAAGGCATCATCACGCTCGAGGACATTCTCGAAGAGATCGTCGGCGAATACGAGGATGAGTTCACTCGTCAGGCGCGGCGTGTGAAAAAGCTGGTCGGCAGCCAGTACGAGATCGACGCCTCGATGCGCGTTTCCGACCTTGAAACCCTGCTCGACTTCCCGTTCCCGAAGGACGACGATTACGTCACTTTGGCCGGCCTCTTCTACAAGAAGCTGGGCAGCGTACCGCGCGTCGGCGACTCGGTCATGCTCGAGGGCGCGCGGCTGACCGTCATCGAAATGGACAACCACCGGATCACGTTGTTGAAGTTCGAAGACACCGCGATTGGTGACGACGGCGTCGTTCGCCTGGTCGACAACTCTTCTGCTGCCGATCCGGCGGCGCTGGAAGCTGTCGCGCGGCCGGCCGAAGGGACTGCGTCGGCGGCGGGGGATTCAGCGGTCCTCGGCCAAGCCCCGCACGAGAGCGGTGAGCAGCGGTGAGCGAGTCGCCCGCGCGGTTGCGGCGCTGAGGGGCTGCGACAGGCTGAGGCCAGCCTTAGCGGACGCAGTCGACCGAGTAGACCGGCTTGCCGGCGACGATTGCTTTGACCAGCCCGTGCACGTCGGTCTCGAAGCCGGGAAAGCGTTCGTTGAAGTCGCGGGCGAATTGCAGGTAGCGGACAATCGTCGCATTGAAGCGCTCGCCCGGGATAAGCAGCGGAATGCCGGGCGGGTAGGGCGTGAGCAGCGTGCTGGTAATGCGCCCCTCGAGGTCGTCGATCGGTACGCGGTCGATTTCGCGGTGCGCCATGCGCGAGAAGGCGTCGGTCGGTTTCATTGCTGGTTCCATGTCCGACAAGTACATGCGCGTGGTCAGGTGCGCGACGTCGTTGGCGGCATAGATGCCGTGAATCTGTCGGCATAGATCCTTCAGACCGTAGGCCTCATAACGCGGGTTCTTGGCGAGAAACTCCGGCATCACTTTCCACAGCGGCAAATTCTGGTCGTAACCGTCCTTGAACTGCTGCAACTCGGTGACCATCGTATTCCAGCGGCCTTTCGTGATGCCGATGGTGAACATGATGAAGAACGAGTAGAGCCCGCATTTCTCGACGATGATCCCGTGTTCGGCCAGGTACTTGGTGACGATCGCGGCCGGGATGCCGGATTCGGCGAACTCGCCGTCCACGTCCAGACCGGGGGTGATGATCGTCGCCTTGATCGGATCGAGCATATTGAAGCCTTCGGCGAGCATGCCGAAGCCATGCCAACGTTCGCCCGGCTTCAGGATCCAGGCGGCGCGGTCCTCGATTCCTTCGCTTGAGGACTCATCCGGCCCCCACACCTTGAACCACCAATCGGCACCCCATTCGCCCGCGACCTTGCGCATCGTGCTGCGGAAATTGAGGGCTTCGGCAATCGATTCCTCGACCAGCGCCGTGCCGGCTGGCGCTTCCATCATCGCCGCCGCCACATCGCAGGAGGCGATGATTGCGTATTGCGGCGAGGTCGAAGTGTGCATCAGGTAGGCCTCATTGAAGACATCGCGATCAAGTCGCCGTCCTTCAGAGTCCTGCACAAGGATCTGCGAGGCTTGCGACAGGCCGGCAAGCAGCTTGTGAGTGGATTGCGTCGAGAAGATCATCGCATCCTTGCAGCGCCGCCGGTCGGCGCCGATGGCGTGGTAGTCGCCGTAGAAATCGTGGAAAGCGGCGTGTGGCAACCAGGCTTCGTCGAAATGCAGGGTATCGATAGCCCCGTCGAGCATTTCCTTGATCTCTTCGACGTTATACAGGATCCCGTCATAGGTGCTCTGGGTGATCGTGAGCACACGCGGTTTCGCTTTGACTGCGCGCGCGAAGGGGTGCGCCTCGATCTTCTTCTGAATGTTCTCCCAGCGGAACTCGTCCTTCGGAATCGGTCCGATGATGCCGTAATGATTGCGCGTCGGCATCAGGAAGACGGGAATTGCGCCGGTCATGATGATCGAATGAAGTACCGACTTGTGGCAGTTGCGATCGACGATGACCACATCGCCTGGGGCAACGGTCGAGTGCCAGACGATCTTGTTGGACGTAGATGTGCCGTTGGTGACGAAGAAAAGATGATCGGCGTTGAAGATGCGCGCCGCATTGCGCTCGGAGGCGGCTACCGGCCCGGTGTGATCGAGCAGTTGGCCGAGTTCTTCGACTGCGTTGCAGACGTCGGCGCGCAACATGTTCTCGCCAAAGAACTGATGAAACATTCGACCGACCGGGCTTTTCAGGAAAGCAACGCCACCCGAATGTCCGGGGCAATGCCAGGAGTATGAACCGTCCTCGGCATAGTGGGTGAGCGCACGGAAGAAGGGCGGCGCAAGACTTTCCAGGTAGGCGCGTGCTTCGCGGACGACGTAGCGGCCGATGAACTCCGGCGTGTCCTCGAACATGTGGATGAAACCGTGCAGCTCGCGCAGGACGTCGTTCGGAATGTGGCGTGAGGTGCGCGTCTCGCCGTAGAGGAAAATCGGAATATCCTCGTTTCTGCAGCGAATTTCCTTGACGAAGGCACGCAGTCCGGCAACCGTGCCATCTGCTTTGTCGTTCCTGAAGTCCTCGTCATCGATCGACAGAATGAAGGCCGAGGCGCGGCTTTGTTGCTGGGCAAACGAGGTGAGATCGCCGTAGCTGGTCAGGCCGAAGACCTCGAAGCCCTTCTTCTCGATCGCTTTGGCCAGTGCGCGGATGCCGAGACCGCCGGTGTTATCCGAGCGGTAGTCCTTGTCGATGACGATGACCGGGAAATTGAAGTGCATGAGCAATCCAGTGGCGACGATGAACGATGGCCAGCGAAGCGGCAGCTGCCACTCGCCGTGGCGGCTTACATCTTGGGTAGGGTGACGCCAAGCTGACCTTGGTACTTGCCACCGCGGTCTCGGTACGACGTCTCACATTCCTCGTCCGATTCGAAGAAAAGCACCTGGGCTATACCCTCGTTGGCGTAGATCTTTGCCGGTAGCGGTGTGGTATTCGAGAACTCGAGCGTCACATGCCCTTCCCATTCCGGCTCGAAGGGGGTGACGTTGACGATGATCCCGCAGCGCGCGTAGGTGCTCTTGCCCAGGCAGACGGTCAGCACGCTGCGCGGGATGCGAAAATACTCGACGGTCCGCGCCAGAGCAAACGAGTTCGGCGGGATGATGCAGAAGTCGTTGCGGACTTCGACGAAAGAGTTGGGGTCGAAGGCCTTGGGGTCGACGATCGTCGAGTTGAGATTGGTGAACAACTTGAATTCGTTCGAGCAGCGGATGTCGTAGCCGTAGCTCGAAGTGCCGTAGGAGACAATGCGGCGGCCGTCGATTTCGCGCACCTGTCGGGGCTCGAAGGGTTCGATCATGCCGCACTCTGCCGCCATGCGGCGGATCCACTTATCCGACTTGATGGACATCGCTGGTCACCCGGGCACCGAGAAAGCTCAGGGGCTCATTCTACGGTGTCCGGGCAACGGAAGGAACAGCTCACCGCGAACACTTGAGGCTCGCGGCGAGGCGCTCAGCTGTTCTGCACGATGATGTTGGGGAACTTCGCGCTCATGTCACGCGCGCGCTCAGCGACCTTGATCGCCAGTCGACGGGCGATCGCCCGGTAGATCTCGGCAGCGCGCGAGTCGGGCGCGCCGACCACCGTCGGCTGTCCGGCGTCGGTCATCTCGCGGATGCCGATTTCCAGTGGCAGTGCGCCAAGCAACTCGCTGCCGTAGTCGCGACATATCTGTTCGCCGCCGCCTTGGCCGAAAATGCGCTCTTCATGGCGGCAATGCGAGCAGATGTGCAAGGTCATGTTCTCCACCAGGCCGAGGATCGGGATGCCGACCTTCTCGAACATCTTGAGCCCCTTGCGGGCATCGATCAGGGCAATGTCCTGCGGCGTGGTGACGATTACGGCACCGGTTACCGGCACCTTTTGCGCCAGCGTCAACTGGGTGTCGCCGGTGCCCGGCGGCATGTCAACGATCAGGTAGTCGACGTCGTGCCAGTTGGTCTGTTTCAGCAACTGCTCGAGGGCCTGGGTCACCATGGGTCCGCGCCAGACCATCGGCGAATCGACGTCGATCATGAAGCCGATCGACATGGCTTGCAGCCCGTGCGCCAGCAGCGGCTCGATCGACGTGCCATCCTGCGAATCAGGCTTCTGTCCGGCAAGGCCGAGCATCTGCGGTTGTGACGGGCCGTAGATGTCAGCGTCGAGCAAGCCCACCACAGCACCTTCCTGGGCCAGGGCGAGCGCCAGATTGACCGCCGTCGTGCTCTTGCCGACGCCACCCTTGCCCGAGGCAATAGCAATGATGTTCTTCACTCCGGGCAGGGGCTTCAGACCACGCTGCACCAGGTGCGCGACGATCTTCGTCGTCACGCCGACGCTGACGTTGCCGACGCCGGGAATTGCCTTGAGCGCGTCGACGACCATGCGTCTGATCAGGTCAACCTGACTTTTCGCCGGATAGCCGAGTTCGATGTCGAGTGCGATGTCGGCGCCGTCCACCTTGAGGTTCCTGGTGGAGCGCGTCGACACATAATCCTTCCCGGTATTCGGATCGATCACGTTTCTCAGCGCGGCCAATACGGATTCAGTACTTACAGCCATCAGTTCAAGCTCCCTAAAGTCGATACCCGAGTTTTCCGCTACAGTTTACCCGAAAGATCGAAAGAACGCACCCCGTACCTGGTTGGGGCGCCGGGTGCCGGGCCAGCCTTGGGTTGGGCAACGACGTAGCACCTGGTCAGCCGTCACTTGGCGCCGATGACTGCGGTATTTGGTGCTGGCTGGAGATGGCGCTAAAGCTGCGCCCGAAGGCGCCGATTACCAACTGATGAGGCGGCAGTCGAGACGGCGAAGAGAGGTGCCTGAAATGGTGGAAAGGGCAACGTGGACCAAGCGTGGCGGCATGCTCTTGCTCGTCGCCGCGCGCTTGGCCAACGCCAGGCTTCGCGCGCTTTCTCTGCGGCGTGGGCGTTCCCCGAGGGCACATGGCGAGCGGTTTCAGTCTGCTTCCAGCGAACCCCGGACCGAGCACCCGAGGCGCGACTGGCGCTTGCTACATGCCGCTCTCTGGCGACGCAGAGCACAAGGCCACGGCCGCGATGACCAATACACGCTGGCAGCTTCCCGGGCCCGTCGCTGCCAATGCGAAGGGCATGCGCATGCCGGCAGCGCGAGCATACCAGCCGAGGCGGACTCGAGGCGAGAAGGGGCGATCGAACAGCCGTGGTCGGTCTCGACGGAAGGGGTTTGCCTGCTGCCGCTCGGACCGTGGATGCGGCCGGCAAGGAGCTCTGGCGGTGCCCGTTTGCGCGCCGCGAGCAAGACGCGATGGTGTGGCTTGGATTAACATGGTGGAACTGGGCGGCCCGTGGCCCATCTCCCAAGGAAGATGAAAATGTCCGAATTATTGAAGAATATCGACGCGCGCACCAAGCTTGCCGGCACCAACAAGCTGGAAATTCTGCTCTTTTCGCTGGGGACCGATATCCGCACCGGTCGTCGGGAGACCTTCGGGATCAATGTGTTCAAGGTGCGCGAGGTAATGCGCACGCCGCCGATCACGGCGGCGCCGGAAATGCCGGCGTCGGTCGTCGGCATGGTCAGCCTGCGGGGCGTTCTGGTGCCGGTGGTCGACCTCGCTCGTTATGCCGGCGTCGAGTGCGAGGTGGCGCGGGGAATCATGATCGTGACCGAATACGCTGGACATACCCAGGGCTTCCTGGTCGAGGCCGTAGATACGATTCTGCGCCTCGACTGGAGCCAGATGCGTGTTCCGCCAGCGATGCTGCTGGCCGAGATGGGCGGGCTGGTGACGGCAGTCACCGAACTCGCTGATGGCCGGCTGGTGATGATGATGGATGTCGAGAAGATCCTCTCGGAAACGACCAGCTACGATGACGAAATCGTCTACCGCAACATCAAGCCGCTGGAGCATCCCGAGCTGACCGTGTTTTTCGCCGACGATTCGTCGGTGGCGCGGCGCCAGATCGAGCGGACGCTACAGGCGATGGGGGTCAAGTACGTCGCCACGATCAACGGTCGCGAAGCTTGGGACGAGCTGGAGAAGGTGGCCGCCTATGCGACATCGTCCGGCCAGCAGGTGGCCAACCTGGTCAGTCTCGTGCTGACCGACATCGAGATGCCGGAAATGGACGGATACATTCTGACCAAGAAGATCAAGTCGGATCCTCGTTTTGCTGACGTGCCGGTGATCATGCACTCGTCCTTGTCCGGCATGTCCAACCAGCAGCTCGGCAAGTCGGTCGGCGTTGATGAGTACGTGCCCAAGTTTGAACCGCAGCGACTGTCTGAAACGCTGACGCGTCGCTTGTTGACCGTGGCACATCCGGTCGCCTGAGTGGCTTGGGCAGGAGACCTTTTGGGAGCGATACGATGGACCTGATAGAACGGAAGAGCTTGCTCGAAGGCGTAGACGCGAGAACTCGGCTGGCCGGCTCGAACAAGATGGAAATCCTCCTCTTTTCTCTCGGTACGCGCGAGACCTTCGGGATAAACGTGTTCAAGGTGCGCGAGGTCGGGCGGACGCCGCATATCACCAGAACCCCGAACATGCCGCGTGGAGTCGAGGGCCTGATTTCCCTGCGCGGCAACGTGATCCCGGTCCTCTCGCTGATTTCCTTTCTGGAACATAGGGGTGAAGCGGTCGATTCGGGCAAGACGATGATGGTTGCCGAGTACTCGAAGCGGACGCTGGGTTTCCTGGTCCATGAAGTCGATCGGATCATTCGTGTCGACTGGGAAAGGGTGAAAGCGCCGGAGAGTGTCCTGTCGACCAATCAGGGCCTGATTACCGCCATCACCGAACTGGAAGACGGCAAACTGGTGTCGATTCTCGATGTCGAGCAGATTCTGGCCAATGCCTTCGGCGAAGCGATCATCATCGACATTCCACCGGCCAACGTCGGCGAGGATGTCGGCGTCTTCTTTGCCGATGATTCGATCGTCGCGCGCCGCAAAATTATTGAAGTGCTCGACAAGCTCGGCGTCAAACATAAACACGCGACAAATGGTGCCGAAGCCTTGGCGCGGCTGCAAGGAATCGCTGCCCACGCAGCCCAGAACGGGCGCTCTGTGCGCGACGAAATCCGCCTGATCCTCGTTGATGCTGAGATGCCTGAAATGGATGGCTACGTGCTGACCAAGCACCTGAAGAGCGATGCGCGCTTTTCCGGGGTGCCGGTGGTCATGCACTCGTCGCTCTCGTCGGAGGCCAACCGAGCCATGGGCAAGACCGTCGGGGTGGACGCCTACGTTGCCAAGTTTGATGCAGAGGTTCTTGCTGATACGCTGCGCCCATTGCTCGAACGCTAGATCACAGGAGTAAGTAAGGAATGGCTGATCCAAAAATGAAGATTCTTGTCGTGGACGATTTCTCGACGATGCGGCGCATCGTCAGGAATCTCCTGAAGGAACTCGGGTTCTCCAACGTCGACGAGGCGGAAGATGGCGCGATCGCTCTGCAGAAGCTGCAGAACGGCACGTTCGAGTTTGTCGTGACCGATTGGAACATGCCCAACATGGACGGGCTGCAGCTTCTCCAGGCGGTGCGCGGGTCGCCGACGCTCAAGCACTTGCCAGTTCTGATGATTACGGCTGAGGCGAAGAAGGAGAACATCATTGCAGCCGCACAAGCGGGGGCGAGCGGCTACATTGTCAAACCGTTTACCGCGGCGACTCTGTCCGAGAAGCTGCAGAAGATTTTCGACAAGATGGGTGGCTGAGATGAGTGACGCCAACGTGACCGGGGACTCGAAGGAACTGGAAGATCTGTTCGACAGCATTGCCTACGGGAATGCCGCGCCAGCGGCGGCCAGCCCGCCCGCCCGCAAGCCGTCGCTATTGGACCAGTTGCATGAAGGGAATGCCGGAGCCGATGACAACGAGGAGTTGCAGGCCTTGTTCGACTCGCTGGTCGATGGCCGGCGGTCGGCTGAGGGACTTGCCGACCCGCAACCGGGGCCGGGTGGGGACGAAGAATGGCAGGGGCAGGGAAAGGTGTTTCGACGCGTCGGTCAGATGGCCAGGCAGTTGCACGACACGCTGCGCGAGCTCGGTTACCACGAGTTGATCGAAAGCACGGTCGCCGCCATCCCCGATACCCGTGACAGGTTGTCGTACGTGGCCAATCTGACCGAGCAGGCGGCGTGCCGCGTGCTCAATGCGACGGATATCGCAAATCCGCTGCTGGAAGAACTCGACGCGCGCGCGATGGCACTGGCCAACGAGTGGGACGGCGTTTTCGCCAACCGGATCGGGGTCGATCGGTTCAAGGTGTTGGCCGAGGATACACGCAGTTTTCTGAAGACCGGTCTGCCCGAAAAGACCGGTGCGACCAAAGCGCAACTGCTCGAGATCATGATGGCGCAGGACTTTCAGGATCTGACCGGGCAGGTCATCAAGAAGATCATCGCCATCGCCCAGGAGCTCGAAACGCAACTGATGGACGTGCTGATCGAAACCATGCCGGGGGAACGGCGGACCGAGTCGGTAATGGGGCTGCTCAACGGCCCCGTGATCAACGCGGAAGGTCGTAGCGATGCCGTCGCGAGTCAGCAGCAGGTGGACGATTTGCTCGATAGTCTGGGCTTTTAGGAGAGCAAGATGAGTGACTTTGCCGGGATGGAAGACCTGTTGCGGGACTTTCTACAGGAGGCAGGTGACCTGCTGTCCGATGTCGACAACAAACTGGTAGAACTCGAGCGCAGCCCAGGAGATCGGCAACTGCTGAACGACATCTTTCGAGGTTTTCATACCATCAAGGGTGGTGCGGGCTTCCTCAATGCGGTCGAACTCGTCAAGCTCTGTCACCTGACCGAGAATCTGTTCGACAAGCTGAGAAACGCCGAGATGCTCCTGACGCCGAGCTTGATGGATATCATCATGGCGGCAACGCAGGGTGTGCGGCAGATGTTCGCTGAAATTGGCCAGGGGACACAGCCGCGCTCGGCAGAGGCCGAGATCATTGCTGCTCTGCGCAGTGCGCTTGACGGACAAGCGCCGGCCAAGCCATCGGAGGCGCCCACGCGGCCTTCCGGAGCGACAACCCCGGTTGCTCAGGCGTCTGCCGGCGGCGCCTCCGGTGGGCCGGATTGGCAGGCTCTGCACGCGGCTGTTTCGGGAAGCCAGGCGCTGCCGGTTGTCGCCAGCGCTGCCGCGTCGGTTGCCGCGCCAGCGACATCGGCAGTGTCGGCAGCGGCTGCCGAGAGCGGGGAGATGCGGCCGCATTTTCCGCCCGAAGGCCGCCGCGCGACGGACAAGCCGGGTGCCGTCGCCAGCGGTGCTGTCTCCGGGCGGCGGGCTGACGAAAGGGCGGCCAATCGCGAGACGACGATCCGCGTCGACACTGCGCGCCTCGATCAGGTGCTCAACCTGTCGGGCGAGATCGGTCTGACCAAGAATCGCCTGACCAGCTTGCGGGCCGACATTCTTGCCGGGCGAAGCGACAGCGAGACCTTGCAGGCCCTTGACCAGGCGGTCAGTCAGCTCGACCTGCTGGTCTCCGACCTGCAGAACTCGGTCATGAAGACCCGCATGCAGCCGATTGGCCGGCTGTTCCAGAAGTACCCACGGATTGCGCGCGATCTGGCGCGGCAGTTGGGCAAGGATGTCGAACTCGCGCTGCTCGGCGAGGAGACGGAAGTCGACAAGACAATGATCGAAGACCTGGCCGATCCGCTGATCCACCTCATCCGGAATGCGGTCGATCACGGGGTCGAGTCACCGGATGATCGCGTGCTCGCGGGCAAGCCGGCGAAGAGTGTCGTTCGCCTGGAAGCACGCCAGGAGGGCGACCACATCGTTCTGATCGTCGCTGACGACGGACGCGGCATGAGTCCTGAGCGTATCCGCGCCAAAGCGATAGAGAAGAACATCATCTCGGAGGAGGAAGCGAATACCCTCGACGACCGTCAGAGCCTCAATCTGATCTTCCTGCCCGGCTTTTCGACGATGTCGCAGGCGTCGGCGGTTTCCGGACGTGGTGTCGGCATGGATGTCGTCAAGACCAACATCCAGAAACTCAACGGCTCGATCGAGATTCGCTCCGAACCGGGAAAAGGTTCGGTTTTCCTCATTTCGTTGCCGCTCACCCTGGCCATTCTACCGGTTCTCCTCGTCCTTCTGGGGGAGCAGCCGTTTGCTCTGCCCTTGTCGATGGTCAGGGAGATCCTGCCGATCGATCATGCCAACATGCAGGAGGTCGGTGGCAAGGAGACCCTGGTTGTCCGTGGCGAGATTCTGCCGGTTATCGCGCTGTCCCGCCTGCTCGGCTGGCCGCAGGTTCAGCAACCGGACTACGGCGTCCTGATGCAGACCGCGGAACGCAGCTTCATTCTGGCAGTAGACAACTTCGCTGGCCGCGACGACGCCGTGATCAAGGCACTCGACGATTTTCGCCCGCGCGGAGTGGCTGGCGTGACGACCTTGTCGAATGGCCAGATCGTCCTGATTCTGGACATGAAGGAGTTGTTGGCCGATCTTGCTTCAGTCGCCGAGCGCGATGTTCGTGGCAGTCATGTGCGCGCTTTGGAGCTGTTTACCTGAGGGCTGACCGAGCTTGCGTCATGCAGATGGCGCGACGCCGCGTGCACTCGGGCGAAGGAGCGTGCAGGTCGTCCTTGCCAGCAAGGCGTGATGCGGCGCGCGCGCGGTCCGCTTGATCGTCGAGCGTACCACCGCGACTGATCGGACAGCCGGCCAAGCGGCGGTCGAGGGGGCTTCTGCCCCCTCTTTTTTCGCTTGTTGAGCGAAGAGTGTTGTTCTTTCGCCACTAAACGAGAAGCCACCTAAATAAAGCCGCATACCTTCCTATTTTTTATAGTTTTTTCCTATAATAGCCGCGAGAATGGTGAGAACTCGACATGGCTGAGGAAAGCGACTCCGAGAGAACTGAACCCGCATCGGCTCGACGCCTGGAGCAGGCGCGCGAGGAGGGGCAGGTGCCGCGTTCGCACGAGGTCGGTGCATTTCTCGTCCTGATCGTCGCCGCGGCGCTCTTCTGGTTTATCGGCCCCTGGCTGGTCCTGCGGGTGTCTGACATGTTCCGGCGCGGACTGCAGGTCGACCAGGGGATGGCACGTGAGCCGCAACAGATGATGATCCGGCTGGCCGAACTGTCGGCCGATGCCGTACTGACCTTTTCTCCCTTGCTGATGGCCTTGATTCTTGGGGCGCTCCTCTCGCCATTCCTCGTCGGTCGCTGGAATTTCTCCCCGAAAGCCTTGCAACCTGATCTGTTTCGCCTCGATCCTCTGCAGGGTCTGGGCAGGCTGTTCTCGTTCAGTGGCTTGGCCGAGTTGTTCAAGGCGGTGGCCAAGGCGCTTGTCGTCGGTGGCGTGGCGACCTGGATTCTGTGGAGCGAGCGCGGCGAATTGCTGGCGCTCTTTGCCCAGCCGAGCGAGATCAGCCTGTCGAGTGCCGGTCACTTGCTCAGTTTCAGCTTCCTGGTGATCGTTTTGGCAATGCTGCTCATCGTGGCGGTCGATGTGCCGTTTCAGATCTGGCAGTACCACGACAAGCTCAAGATGAGCCGGCAGGAGGTCAAGCAGGAAGGCAAGGAGCTTGAGGGCAATCCAGAGATCAAGGGGCGCATCCGGCAGTTGCAGCGCGAAGCGGCGCGCAAGCGGATGATGGCTGCGGTTCCCTCGGCCGACGTAATCGTTACCAACCCGACGCACTACGCCGTTGCTCTTGCCTACAAGAGCGGTATGCGCGCGCCGTGCGTGCTGGCCAAGGGTGCCGGTGAGGTCGCCAGGCGCATCCGCGGGATCGGTGTCGACAACGGCGTGCCGATTGTCGAGGCCCCGCCACTGGCGCGTGCGCTGCATCAACACTCGGAGATCGATCAGGAAATCCCGACGCTCCTGTACGCGGCGGTGGCCGAGATTCTCGCCTACGTCTATCAACTTGCCGAGTGGCAGCGCACCGGCGGTCATCGCCCGTTGCTGCCGCAGAACGTGGTGATCCCGGCGGAACTGGTCAGCGAGGCGACGAATGGCTAGTGCGGCGGCCGTTCTGCAGGGCGTCTTTGTCCGTTTTGGCCAGCGCCAGATGGCCGGCCCCCTGCTGATCCTGCTGATTCTGGCCATGATGGTGTTGCCGCTGCCACCGCTGGTCCTTGATCTCTTCTTCACCTTCAACATCGCGATCTCGGTCATCGTCATGCTGGTCGCGATGAGCGTGATGAAGCCACTCGACTTTTCGGTCTTCCCGACGGTTCTGCTGATCACCACCTTGCTGCGCCTGTCGCTCAACGTCGCCTCGACGCGGGTTGTTCTCCTTGAAGGACATACCGGTCCGGGTGCTGCCGGCCGGGTCATCGAAGCCTTCGGGCACTTTCTCGTCGGTGGCAACTATGCGGTCGGTTTCGTCGTTTTCATGATCCTGGTCATCATCAATTTCGTCGTTATCACCAAGGGTGCGGGCCGGGTGGCGGAGGTTGCCGCGCGCTTCACACTCGACGCCATGCCGGGCAAGCAGATGGCGATCGATGCCGACCTCAATGCGGGATTGATCGGCGAGGACGAGGCCCGCAAGCGGCGGGCAACGATTGCCCAGGAAGCCGATTTCTTCGGGTCGATGGATGGCGCCTCCAAGTTCGTTCGCGGCGACGCGGTTGCCGGCATTCTGATCATGCTGATCAACATCGTTGGTGGCCTGTTTGTCGGCGTCCTGCAGCACAATCTGGATGTCGCTACGGCGGCCAAGACTTACACGCTGTTGACCATTGGCGATGGTCTGGTCGCGCAAATCCCGGCGCTCATCATCTCGATTGCGGCTGGCATGGTCGTGACGCGCGTCGGTGACGAGGAGGACGTGTCGCAGCAATTCGTCGGCCAGTTGTTCAACAATCCCAAGCTGCTCTATCTGACCGCGGCAATCATCGGTTTTCTCGGACTCATTCCGGGCATGCCGAATCTTGTCTTTCTATTCATTGCGGCGGCGGCTGCCGCCCTTGCCTGGCGGATCGAGGCCAGCTCGCGCGCCGCTCAGCCGTTGCCGGTGGCGCCGCCGCCAGCGCCGCCACGCGAGACGCATGAAGCCACCTGGGCCGACGTCACGCTGCTCGATGTGCTCGGCCTGGAGGTTGGTTACCGGCTGATTCCGCTGGTTGACAAGTCGCAGGATGGCGAGTTGCTGCGCAGAATCCGCGGGATTCGCAAGAAGTTCGCCCAGGAGGTCGGTTTCCTGGTCTCGCCAGTGCACATTCGGGACAATCTCGAGTTGAAGCCGAACGCCTACAAGATCCTCCTCAAGGGAGTCGAGATTGGCGAGGGCGAGGCCTTTCCGGGTAGCTTGCTGGCGATCAATCCCGGTCGGGTTGCCGGGCAAGTGCCGGGTACGGCGACCAAGGACCCCGCTTTCGGCCTGCCCGCCGTCTGGATCGACAACGCTTTGCGCGAGCAGGCGCAGGCCTACGGTTACACGGTGGTGGACGCCAGCACGGTAGTTGCGACGCATCTCAACCACCTGATTCTCTCGCATGCAGCGGAACTGCTCGGCCGCCAGGAAGCACAGGCGCTGCTTGATCATCTGGCCAAGGAGATGCCTAAGCTGGTCGAGGACGTGGTTCCCAAGATGCTGCCGCTCGGTATCGTGCAAAAGGTCCTGCGCAACCTGCTTGACGAAGGCGTGGCCATTCGTGACCTGCGAACGATCATTGAGACGCTGGCCGACCACGCGCCGCGCTCGCAGGATGCGGAAATGCTGACTGCGCAGGTACGCCTGGCGCTCGGGCGCTCGATCGTGCAGGAGATCTTCCCGGGCAACAGCGAAATGCAGGTGATTGCCCTCGATCCGCAACTGGAGCGTATCCTCCTGCAGGCATTTGCCGGAGGCGGCGAACACGCTGCCATCGAACCCGGCCTGGCGGATACGCTGGTGCGCGAGTCCGTTCTTGCCGCACAGCGGCAGGAGGAGGCGGGTTTGACGCCGGTGCTTCTCGTCCCCGGCGCCTTGCGTCCCGTGCTGTCGCGCTTTCTACGGCGCAGCGCGGCCCAGTTGAAGGTTCTTGCCGACGGCGAAGTGCCGGAGAATAGAGTAATCAAAGTCACCTCTATCATTGGAGGGAGGGTATGAACGTCAGGAAATTTATCGCTGCGACGGCGCGTGACGCTTTGCGCAAGGTCAAGGAAACGCTTGGACCAGACGCGATCATCCTGTCCAATCGAGGGATTCCCGGAGGGGTCGAAATCATGGCGGTAGCCGCGCGCGACATGGAGATGATGGTGGCAACACCCGAGCGTCCGACGCCGGTACGCCGGCCCGAAGTGTCTGCACATCGGCCTGAGCCGCCAGCCGTGGCGCCCGCTCTCCCGGAAGCGGCGCGCCCGCCGGTTGTCGCCGCGTCGCCGCCGACACGATTCGCGGCGTCGCCGCCGAACGCTCCGTCCAGCGTGCCGGCACGCTCGGCGGCGCTTGCTCAACGGCCCCAGGCATCGGATGAGGCGCGGCCGGAAGCAGGCAGCGCAGGCAAGGCGGAAGCGGACGTGGTGCCGGCGGCGGTGGTCGACGAGATTCGCGCCTTGCGCAGAATTGTCGAGCACCACCTGGCAGGATTCGCCTACGGCGATCAGGCGCGCGCCGAACCGGTCAAGACCGAAATGCTTCGCCAGATGCTCGACGCCGGGTTCTCACCGCAGTTCGCGCGGGAACTACTCGCCGGCTTGCCGCGTGAGCTTGAGGCGAGCAGTGCCCTGGCTTGGGTGAAGGGGAGCGCCGACCAGTGCATGCTGACAATCAGCAGCGATACCGACGTTGTCGACCGGGGTGGCGTCTATGCCTTGGTGGGTCCGACCGGGGTTGGCAAGACGACGACGACGGCCAAGCTGGCCGCACGTTGCGTGCTGCGCCATGGTGCGAGAAAGCTGGCTCTCGTCACGACCGACGGCTATCGTATCGGCGCACACGAGCAACTGCGCATCTATGGCCGGATTCTCGGTGTGCCGGTGCATCTGGCGCGCGACGCACACGATCTGAGGGCGACGCTGAACGACTTGCAGCACACGCATATGGTGCTCATCGACACGATGGGCATGAGCCAGCGCGATCGCATGGTCAGCGAGCAAGTTGCGATGTTTGCTCAGGCCGATGTCAAGTCGCTGCTGCTGCTTTCGGCAACCAGTCGTGGCGATACGCTCGACGACGTCGTCCGGGCGTATGCCGGTCTGCGTCTGGCTGGTTGCATCCTGACCAAGGTAGACGAAGCAGCAGGCCTGGCCTCGTCGCTCGATGTCATCATTCGCCACCGCCTGCGCATGTTCTATGTGTCGAACGGCCAGCGTGTGCCGGAAGACCTGCACTTGCCGAATCGCTCGTACTTGCTGCATCGCGCGTTCAAGGATCTGCCCGACGGCTCACCGCATCATCTGGACGGCGCGGAGCCCGGCTTGCTGATGGCCAGCGCCGGGGCCTGGGCGGCCTCGGCGGGAGGCAGGTGTGGCTGAAATGCGCGGCGATCAGGCGGCTGGCCTGCGCCGACTGTTCGCCACGCGTCGATCGGTACAGTTCGTCAGCTTCGTTGCCGGGAGTGTTGGTCTTGGGCGGAGCACCTTGCTGGCCAACCTGGCGACTTGTCTGGTTCGGCGGGGCAAGGAGGTCCTGCTGATCGACGAGAATGTTGATGACGATCTGGCGGCGTTCTTTGGCCGGCAGGCGAGTTGCGATCTGCTGGACGCGGCAAATGGTCGGCGGACGATTGCCGATGTCCTCGTCGATGTCGCCCCTGGCGTGCGCGTCCTGCCCGTCGCCCGGCTGGTCAGGCAGCTCGCACGGCTTGTTCGAGGTGAGCAGGAGCGTCTGATCGAGTGCTTGCGCGCAATGACGCCGCCAGCTGATGTCGTCCTGATCGACGCCTCGCTTGATCACCCGCTCGGTTTCTCGCCCCTTGGCCTGGCGACGCGCGAGACGGTCATCGTGGTTTCGACCAACGGCCAGTCGATTACCGAGGCGTACGCCCTGATCAAGCGAGTCAGTCTGGGTTACGCGCGACGTTCCTTTCGCGTCCTGGTCACCAAGGCACGTACGGCTGACGAAGCGCAGGCAATTCATGCCAACATGGCTCGCTTGACGCACAGTCGGCGGATTGCCCAGATCGAGTACGCCGGCTACGTTCCCAACGACGAGCACCTGCGGCTTGCTGCCCAGCTCTGCCAGCCGGTGAGCGCGCTTTTTCCAGAGTCTCCGGCGGCAAAGGCGCAACACAGCCTGGCCAAATCGCTACTCGGTTGGCACAACGACGACGACGCATCGGGCGGGATGGATGATTTTGTGCAACAATTGGTGCACTTGAGCCAACGCATCGAGCCCATCGCCATCTACGCTTGATCTCCTGGTCTGGAAGGGTATGTATAACGCCGCTGGTCAGCTCAGCCGGGATCAGCTGGTGGAGCGCTACGCTCCACTGGTGAAGCGTATTGCCAGCCATCTGATGGCTCGTCTGCCGGCCAGCGTGCAGGTAGACGACCTCATCCAGAATGGAATGATCGGCCTGCTTGACGCGCTCGGCCGTTTCGAGCCGGGCATGGGTGCACAGTTCGAGGCCTATGCCGCGCAGCGAATTCGCGGTGCGATGCTCGACGGCCTGCGCGACAATGACTGGTTGCCGCGCAGTTTGCGGCGGGATTGCCGGCGTATCGAAGTCGCGATTGCTGACCTGGAGCAGGAGCATGGCCGTCCGCCGACCGAAAAGGAACTCGCCGACGCCCTTGGCATGCCCATCGGCGAGTATCAGAAGATGCTGCAGGATGCGCGTTGCCATCAGTTGGTTTACCTGGAAGACATGGTGGCCGAAAATGGTGAAGACTTCCTCGATCGGCACCTGGTCGATGAAGGTTCCGATCCCTCCAAACTGTTCGAGGACGAAAGTATTCGTCAGGCGTTGGTACAGGCCATCGAGAGTCTGCCGGAACGCGAGAAGCTGATGATGGGCCTCTACTACGAGCAAGACCTCAATCTGCGCGAGATTGGCGAGGTGATGGGCGTCTCCGAGTCGCGCGTCTGTCAATTGCACAGTCAGGCGGTGATGCGCTTGCGGGCGCGTCTGTTCGGCGGCGGCGAGAAGAAGAAGGGCCGCGGGCGTGGATAGGATCAGTGCCCTCGGTCTGCTCACCGGCATTCTGGCGATCGTTGGCGGGCAGATTCTCGAAGGTGGGCATGTCGGCTCGCTGTCGCAGCCGACCGCCATGCTGATCGTCGTCGGTGGCACGCTGGGCGCGGTCATGCTGCAGAGTCCTTACGCCACTTTCATGCGCGGCATGCGCATGGCGAAGTGGGTGTGGTATCCGCCGGTGGTAAATTATCAGCAGTTGATACAGCAAATCTCGAACTGGAGCCAGGTGTCGCGCCGGGAGGGGCTGCTTGCTCTCGATGCCGTGGTCCAGAGTCTGAAAGACGACTTCACACGCAAGGGCCTGCAATTGCTGGTCGATGGTGCTGAACCCGAGCGTCTGCGCGAGGTACTAGAGGTCGAGATCGGCACCTTCGAACAGGAGATGAAGCTTTCGGCACGAATCTGGGAGGCGGCGGGCGGTTACTCGCCGACAATCGGCATCCTCGGCGCCGTCATGGGTCTCATTCACGTGATGGAAAACCTTTCCGATCCGTCCAAGCTGGGGGCCGGAATTGCCGTCGCGTTTGTCGCGACGATCTACGGCGTCGGCCTTGCCAACCTGGTCTATCTGCCGATGGCCAACAAGCTGAAGACGCACATCAGTCGCCTGATCGTGCAGCGCGAGATGATCGTCGATGGTCTGGTCGGAATTGCCAATGGCGATAACCCGCGCATCATCGAAAGCCGACTGCGGGGCTATCTTTTCTAAGAATGGCACGGCGCAGGTTTGACGACGAGCACGACAATCACGAGCGCTGGCTCGTATCGTACGCTGACTTCATTACCTTGCTCTTTGCCTTTTTCGTCGTGATGTACGCCCTTTCGTCAGTCAACGAGGGCAAGTACCGCATTCTCAGCGACTCCATGGTCAGCGCTTTTCGCAATCTTCCGGTTCAGGCGACCGGGCAGGTGCCGACCATGGTGCCGTCGCCGGTGCCGAAATCGGGCGTTCTGGCGGCCAAACCGCAGGAGGTGGCGCGTCAGAAGCAGCGCGAGAAGATGCGCAACATTGCCAAGGAAATCATGGAAGTGATGGCGCCGCTGGTCGAACAGGGAAAGGTCCGTGTGCTCGAAACCAGCCGCGGTGTGAGTATCGAGATCAACGACAGCATTCTGTTCTCGCCCGGCCAGGCACTGATCCAGGCGCAGTTGGCCAAGGCCATGCAGTCGATCGCCGAAGTGCTGGTGTCGGCCGAGTTTCCGATCACGATCGAGGGCCATACCGACAACGTGCCCATCAAGAACACGCAGTTTCCGTCGAACTGGGAACTGTCGGCAGTGCGCGCAACGACGGTATTGCGCCTGTTCGCCGATGCCGGTATCGCTGCCGAGCGACTGACCGCGATTGGTTATGCCGACACGCGGCCGGTCGAGCCGAATCTCCTGCCCGATGGTCGGGCGCGCAACCGGCGAGTGACGATACTGATCGACTCGACGATTCCGGAGAAGGGAACTGAGCTTGAATTTCCGGAGCGCAGCCCGCCATCGTCGGCGGCGCGCAACGCTGGTGGTCCATCCGCGGTCATTCCGCGGTAGAAAATGTGTCAGGCTCGGTCAGCGATACGGCTGCTGGCCGATGAGGTGCTCTGCCCGTCCGGGCCGTAGAGCCCAGGTGGCGTGCCGGCACCCAGGATGCTCAGCGCTTCCGCCGTGTGCTGCAGGTGCAGGCGGATCAATTCACCGTTCATCTGGTTCAAGTCGCGAGCTTCTTCGGTGAGCGTGCGCAGGCGGGACCAGGACGCACGAGCTTCGGCCTCGGCCGGGTGTTCGGCCAGCCATGTGGTCATGCCGTGCCTATCCGGGGTGTGGCCGGCCGCGGCGAGCAAGTGGTTGCACCGCTCGGCAACCTGGGCGAGTCGGCTGGCCAGCCTGTTCTTCTCATGGAGCAGGTCGCTCATCTGGTCGACCTGTCCCCGAACGAGCAGTTCGCGCTCGTTACGAAGCAGCGCAACGAAGTGCTCGAGCGCGAGAAACTCGCTCTCCAGCGTTTGCCGCAGGTCGATCGCTGTCACGGTGTCCACCCGTGACCAAGGATCGAGCACAGGATCAGGCACGCCTTTGCGTCGAGATCAGCTCGGTCGCCGAGACGATCAGTCTATCGGCAACTGCCGACGCATTGATCGTAAAGCGTCCGTCGGCGATGGCTTCCTTGATTTCGCTAACCCGTGCGACGTCGAACGACGGTGTTTCGGCCGACGATTGCAACTGGGCGGCCAGCCCACTCAGATGAACCTGGCTTGCGGCCCCGTCGGCTGGCCGGGTTCCGCTGGTCCGATTGCGCGTCTCGTTGATGACGCTCGTGTTGCCTGTTGTGCGGTCGATCTTCACGCTCATGCCCCTCGAAACGTTGTGTTAATCTCTTTATCGGCGGCCCGCGACCGAACTTTAATCTGATTTCGGCAGAATACGGGAACACTGTCAATATCTTACTTCAACAACACCGCCGTGGCGCGCGATCCCGCTGACGATCTGGCCGGAGTTTGTTCTCACCTGAATGAGCTGGCCGTCGGTCGCGTTGCTGAGTGCTTTTCCCTCGTTAGTCACGGTGAACCCGGGTCCGTTCGCCAGCAGTTTGACCATCTGGCCCTGCTGAACAGCCCACGGCGTGATCAGTGCATCGCTGCGCAGTGCCTGGCCGGCGGCCAGCCCATTGCGCAGCGCCTTGCCGATAGCCTGCCGCGGGTCGGTCAGGACGGTGGCCGGCAGCGCTCCGAGGTCGCCGTCTACCAGGCTGAGGTCGGATTCCGCGATTACCTGGCCAGCCGCGAGCTGCCGCGCCGCGCTCAGGTGTTTGCCGGTGATCTTCACCTGGACCGGGACATACACGCTCCAGGCGGTCGGACCCAGACAACGGACGCCAATCGTGCTGCGGCCCCACAGGCGGTTGCCCGGCGGCAGAAAGGGTTCGAAAGCGCTGCAGGCAGCCTGTTGGGCATGCCGGTCGAGCGGACCGAAGGTGTAGCTGACAGCACCGGGCAGGCCTTTCGTCTGGGCTTCCAGGAATTGCTCTACAGCTGCTGACAAGGACGCCTGCCCCGACGCGCTGCCGGCGATAAAGGCAAGCGCGAGTCCGAGCAGGCGAGCGCAGAGTGGTCGGTGGGGCGCACAGGGCGAGAATGGACACATGCCGCCATTCTGCCCGATTCGCAGCCGGCCGGAACAGATTGCTGCGCCGTGCTCTACCGGCAAGCAGACTGCATCTGGCGGCAATTCTTGCCGGCAAGGCGGCAATCTCGGGTTAACACGGCTGCTGTTCGGATGGCCGAAGCTGGCTGGAGACCGTCGGCGGTCCTGGTACGGAGTTTGCGTTCATCCTCACCGGAAATACCGTGGAGGAGGCAGCCATGCTGAGCAAACTTGACCGAGCGCTTTTCTTTCAGGAGCAGGCGCTGACCCTGCGCGCTGCGCGTCAGCAGGTGCTGGCAGGCAACATTGCGAACGCCGACACGCCGCACTATAAGGCGCGTGATTTCGTCTTTGCGACGGCCCTGCAACGGGCTCTGAGCAACCGCGGGAGTGAGGCCGTCCGCTTGGCAACAACCTCGCCGAGGCACTTGGCGGGAAGCGGCGACGTGGCGCCGACAGCGATGCTCTATCGCCAGCCGGGTCAGGCAAGCGCGGATGGAAATACCGTCGAGATGGATGTGGAGCGTTCGCAGCTCGCCGAAAACTCGATCTTTTACGAAGCCGGACTCACCTTTCTCAGTGGTCAGTTGCGCACGCTGAGCAGCGCACTGCAAGGGCAATAGGGATGAGCATTTTCGCGACTTTTCACGTTGCCGGTAGCGCCTTGAGCGCACAGTCGCTGCGTCTGAACGCCGTAGCCAGCAACCTGGCCAACGTGGACAGCGTCGTAGCGGCCAACGGCAAGCCCTATCGCGCAAAGCAGGTGGTCTTCGCTGCCACGCCGATGGGCAATGGCGCAGCGCAGGGCGTGCGCGTGCAGCAGGTGGTCGAGGACAGCAGTCCGGGACGCCTGGTATACGATCCGCGCAATCCGGCAGCCGACGAGCGCGGCTATGTCACGATGCCGAACGTCAACGTCGTCGAGGAGATGACGAACATGATCTCGGCGGCACGTTCCTACCAGACCAACGCGGAAGTGATGAATACCGCCAAGCAACTCCTCCTCAAGACGCTGGCGCTCGGCCAGTGAAGGCAGGCCATCTGATCGGAGAATGAAATGGCAAGCGTACAGCCGAGCAACTCGGCGAGTGACATCTTTGCTGCGCTCAACGCGCAGGCAACGGCGGGCAGCAGCGCTGGCGGGTCGACCAGCGCAGCCGTGCAGGACCGCTTTCTTCAGTTGCTGATCACGCAACTGAAGAATCAGGACCCGCTCAACCCGCTCGATAATGCTGCGGTGACGACGCAAATCTCGCAGATCAACACAGTCGCTGGAATCGAGCGGCTCAACGCAACGCTGGAAACCCTGCTCGGAGCCTATGGCGAGAGCCAGGCAATGCAGGCGGCAGCCTTGATCGGCAAGGACGTCCTGGTCGGCGGTTCGGGGCTTGTCTTGGCCGGTGGCGAGGCGCGTGGTGGGGTGAGTCTGGCTGCACCGGTCGATCGGGTCGTGCTCACCGTCCTTGATGGCGCCGGCAGGCCCTTACAGAAGCAGGTCCTCGGCGCGCACGATGCCGGCAGCTTCAGCTTCGTCTGGGATGGGAGGACCGATGCGGGAGCGGTCGCCGCTCCGGGCAACTATCGCTTTACGGTCACCGCGGAGCGCGCCGGCGAGAAAGTCGAGGCGACGGCGCTTCAGGTTGGTACGGTTTCTGCTTTGATTCGGGACAAGAGTGGCAGTTTTCAGCTTGATCTTGGTGCGCTTGGCCGGGTCAACTTCGACCAGGTGCAGCAGGTCTTTTGAGGTAGAGGTGTGGCATGAGCTTTCAGCAGGGTTTGAGCGGTCTCGGCGCAGCAGCATCGGCGCTCGATGTGATCGGTAACAACGTGGCGAACTCGAGTACCGTCGGTTTCAAGGGTGCGCGAGCCAACTTTTCCGACGTCTATGCGGCATCGCTGGGTATCGTCGGCGCTTCGCAGATAGGGATTGGTGTCGGCGTTTCAGCGATTCAGCAACAGTTCACCCAAGGCAACCTGACGACGACCAACAATCCGCTTGATCTGGCGCTCAATGGCGGTGGCTTCTTCCGGATGAGCAACGCCGGTGCAATTACCTATACCCGCAATGGTCAGTTCCATCTGGACAAGGAAGGCTACATCATCAACGATCAGAACCTTCGACTGACCGGCTATCCGGCTGGTGTCAACGGGCTGATCTCGCCGTCGAATCCGATCGAACTGCAGCTTTCGGCGAGCCAGATTGCGCCGCGGGCAACTAGCGATTCACTCTCGGGCAACCTCACGGCGGTGATCAACCTGGACTCACGCGAGGTCGTGCCGGCGCTGTCGCCATTCAACTACAACAATCCTGACACGTACAACTTCTCAACCGCGCTCAACGTCTTCGACACGCTGGGTGTGGCGCACAACTTGACGACCTACTACGTGCTGAACACGCCGACTGCGCCCGACGGTGGCGAGTGGACCGTATACGCGACGCTCGATGGCGCCAACCCGCAACAACTTCCGGGCAATCTGATCTTTGATACGGCCGGTGCCTTGAGCGCAGCTTCGGCACAGAAGGTCCTTCCTGCCTGGTCGCTGACGACGGGCGCGGTTACCCCCTGGTCACCTGGCACACTCGATTTCACCGGATCAACCCAGTACGGCAGCGAGTCGAGCGTCGATCGCCTGACGCAGGGCGGTTACACTGCCGGGAGTCTGGTCGGTATTGGCGTGGGCAAGGATGGCGTCGTTCAGGGACGCTACAGCAACGGTCAGACGCGCAACATGGGGCAGATCGTACTGGCGACCTTTGCCGATCCGAACGGGCTGCTCAACCTGGGCAACAATCAGTGGAACCCGACCTCGGTATCGGGTCCCGAACTGGTCGGAGCGCCGGCTTCCGGTAGTCGCGGCGTCGTTCAATCGGCTGCCGTCGAAGACTCCAACGTGGATCTGACGCGCCAATTGGTCGATATGATTACCGCACAGCGCAACTACCAGGCCAACGCGCAGACGATCAAGACGCAGGATCAGATCATGCAGACGCTGGTGAATCTGCGCTGACGACTGAGCACGCAGCGGACAGGGAGAGCAGCGAATGGACCGTCTGATCTACACCGCAATGAGTGGTGCCAAGCAGGCCTTCCTGCAGCAGGCCGGGGTTGCGCAGAATCTGGCAAATGCCACGTCCACCGGCTATCGCGCGATGGAGCATCGGTTTCGCGCTGTTCCGATCGTCGGGCCGGGCGCACCGACGCGCGCTTTTGCCGTCGACGCATCGGTCGCCAACGTCTTCGAGCCGGGACCGATGATCGCCACAGGCCGACCACTTGATGTCGCTGTGCAGGGCGCCGGCTGGCTCGCCGTCGAGGGTGCCGATGGGCGCGAAGCCTACACGCGCGCCGGCAATCTCGCTACCGACGCCAACGGCATGCTGCAGACCAGCAGCGGTTTCAATGTGCTCGGCGAAGGAGGGCCGATCACGCTGCCGCCCGACAACACGATCGCAATTGCCGCCGACGGAACGGTTTCAGCCATTCCGCGCCGGGGCGCCGGGGCGCTCAACACGGCCACCGTGGTCGGCCGGATCAAGCTGGTCAATCCACCGCCGACCGATCTCGTGCGCAGCGACGACGGGCTTTTCCGCACGCGTAGCGGCGACGAAGTGCCGCCCGACGAGGCGGTCAGGCTCGCCCCGGAAACCCTTGAAGGAAGCAACACCAATGCCGTCGAATCGATGGTCAGAATGATCAGTCTGGCACGTCAGTTCGAAATGCAGATCAAGATGCTGCAGACGGCCGATGCGAACGCGCGCGCGGCGACGCAGCTCCTGACGATGAACCGCTGAGAGGAAAAAGACGAATGATTCGCTCGCTGTGGACCGCCAGCACCGGCCTGAATGCGCAGCAGGTGCAGATCGACATCATCGCCAACAATCTGGCGAACGTCAGTACGAACGGCTTCAAACAGGCCCGCGGTATCTTTGCCGACCTGATCTATCAGACCTTGCGCCAGCCGGGCGCGCAATCGTCGCAAACGACGCAGATTCCTGACGGTCTGCAGATCGGTCTGGGCGCGACGCCGGTATCGACCGGGCGCATCTTCACGCAAGGTTCGCCGCAGCAGACGGGGAATGGCCTCGACCTGGCGATCAACGGCGCGGGCTTCTTTCAGGTGCTGCTGCCTGATGGAACGACCGCCTATACGCGTGACGGTTCGTTTCAGCGCGACAGTCAGGGGCAGATCGTCACTGCGAATGGCTATGTTCTGCAGCCGGCGATCACGATCCCGGCGAATGCACTGACGCTGACCATCGGGACCGACGGCGTGGTGAACATTACTCAGCCGGGTTCGGCCGCGGCGGTGCAGATCGGCACCATCCAGGTCGCCACCTTCATCAACAACGGCGGCCTGCAGAGCATGGGTGAGAACCTCTACCTGGAAACGGCCTCGAGCGGCACGCCGACGCCAAATACACCGGGAACGAACGGTTCGGGAATTGTTTTGCAGAACTACGTCGAGGCTTCGAACGTCAATGTGGCGCAGGAGCTGGTCATGATGATTCAGACGCAACGAGCTTACGAGCTCAACTCCAAGGTTGTGTCCACTTCGGACCAGATGCTTGGACGCCTGACGCAGTTATAGGCAAGATGATGAACATCTGCGCGGCGGCGCGACGCTGGTCGGTCTATTGCCTGACGCTTGGCGTTGCTGCGTGCACCAGCGTGCCGCCGACCAACGTTCACCAGCCGATGACAGCGCGCCCTCAGCAGCGTTCCGACCAGCTCGTCGCCAACTTGGCGGCGACTGGCAGCATCTACCAGCCGGGCACTTCACGCACGCTTTTCGAAGATCGGCGCGCACGCTATGTTGGCGATACGATTACCGTGACCATCACCGAGAACACCTCGGCGGCGACCAAGTCGAACGCCAGCCTTGCCAAGACCGGCAGTATCAGCGCGGCCGCCGGACCTATCGTCGGCTTGCCTGGAAAGTCTTTTCAGGGGATGCAGTTGACCGCCAACAGCAGCAACAGCGCCAACGGCAAGGGCGAGGCGGCGGCGAACAACGTCTTTACGGGAACCATCACGGTGACCGTGATCGAGGTACTAGCGAATGGCAATCTGCTTGTTTCCGGCGAGAAGCAGGTTGCCATAGGGCATGGTCAGGAGTACATCCGCCTGTCGGGAATCGTCAATCCGTACTTCGTCAACGCGGCTAACACGATTGCCTCGTCGCAGGTGGCGGACGCCCGCATAGAGTACAAGGAAAGCGGTGCGATCAGCGAAGCGCAGGTCATGGGCTGGCTGGCACGCTTCTTCCTTTCTGCTCTGCCATTCTGACGAGGACGCGAATCGATGGTAGACGTCAAGTTCCGGGTAAACCGCTCGCTGCTCTGGCGCTCGCTATGGGCCGGCTTGCTCCTGGCGCTGCTGAGTGCGTCGGCGACCGCCGAACGGATCAAGGATCTGGCTTCGCTGCAAGGCGTGCGCAACAACCAGCTCGTCGGCTATGGCCTGGTTGTCGGCCTGGACGGTAGCGGCGACCAGACGACCCAGACTCCGTTTACCACGCAGAGCATCATCAACATGTTGGCGCAGCTTGGGACAACGCTGCCAACGACGCAATCGCTGCAGCTCAAGAACGTCGCCGCAGTCATGGTGACCGCCATGCTGCCGCCTTTCGCGCGCATAGGACAACAGATCGACGTGACCGTTTCCTCGATGGGCAACGCCAAGAGTCTGCGTGGCGGGACACTCGTCATGACGCCGCTGAAAGGTGCCGACGGGCAGATTTATGCGCAGGCCCAGGGGAATCTGCTGGTTGGCGGTGCCGGTGCCGCTTCCGGTGGCAGCAAGGTGACGGTCAACCATCTGCTCGCCGGTCGCATCGCCGGCGGCGCGACGGTCGAACGCGAGGTGCCGACGGCCTTGGGGCAGGGGCCTTTCATCCATTACGAAATGGGTACGACCGATTTTGCGACGACCCAGAAGGTGGTCGAGGTGATCAATCGCGAAATCGGCCCGGGAACGGCTGAGGCGGTGGACGGCCGGCTGATTCGCGTTTCGGCGCCGCAGGAAGCGAACAGCCGGGTTGCCTTTCTCGGTCGGGTCGAGAGCCTGGAAGTACGCCCGGCGAAGGCCGCGGCAAAGGTGATCATCAACCCGCGTACGGGTTCGGTCGTGATGAATCAGACGGTAACGATCGACTCGTGTGCGGTGGCGCACGGTAATCTGTCGGTGGTGATCAACAGCGAACAGAAGGTCAGCCAGCCGAACGCGCTGGCTGGCGGTCAGACTGTCGCCACCACGCAGAGCGACATCGACGTCCGGCAAAGCGGAGGCTCGTTGCTCCATCTGAAGGCGGGCGTCAATCTGGCCGAGGTGGTCAAGGCGGTCAATGCCCTGGGCGCCGGGCCGCTCGATCTGTTGTCGATCCTGCAGTCGATGAAAGCCGCGGGTGCGCTGCGCGCCGATCTCGAGATCATTTGAGATCCTTTGGCGCTCGACCTTGCTGAGGGGGAACGTGAATGAAGGCCAATGACTATCTGAGCAACCGTCTGGTGCTCGACCCTTCGGCAACGGCCGGGCTACGCAACCGCTTGCGCGAGGACCCGAAGGCCGGTGGACAGCAGGCGGCGCGACAGTTCGAGGGAATGCTGCTGCACATGATGCTCAAGAGCATGCGCGAGGCGACACCGGCTGACGGCATGACCAACAGCGACGAGAGTCGTTTCTTCACCGCCATCGTCGACCAGCAACTGGCGCTCGACCTTGCCGCGCAGGCGCCGACTGGCCTGGCTGCGATGCTGGCGCAGCAGATGGCGCGCTCGCCGCGCGTCAACGTGTCGGCCGGTGGTGGCTCGGCCGACGCCGTACAGCAATCGCTGTTCGCGGCCCAGGCGGCAGCCAACGTAGCGCGCGCTCCGGTAATCAGCGAGGCGCGTCAGCGCTCGGGGCAGGTCGCCGCCGCGGGTGCGACGGCGGGCAGCGCCGGTGGCGCTGGCGCCTCGTCCGGCCGTGCGCGCGATTTCGTCAACCGCGTCTGGCCACACGCAGTCGAAGCGGCGGCGGCGACCGGTATTCCGGCCCGTTTCCTGGTCGCTCAGGCAGCCCTCGAATCCGGCTGGGGAAAGAACGAAATCAGGGCTGCCAACGGTTCGCCGAGCTACAACCTGTTTGGCATCAAGGCCGGGCGGAGCTGGGCGGGCGCGACGACCGAAGTGCAGACGACCGAATTTGTCGATGGCGCACCTCGCTCGACGCGCGCCAAGTTTCGCGCCTACGGGTCGTACGCCGAAGCCTTTCGCGACTACGCCGAAGTCCTGCGCAGCAGACCGCGCTTCGCCGCGGTGATTGGTCAGCAGGATGGCGTCCAGTTTGCCCGCTCGCTGCAGCAGGCGGGCTACGCCACCGATCCCCTGTACGCCGACAAGTTGGCGCGCATCATCGGCGGGACCGCCCTGCGCGAAGCTCTGGCTGCCTGAACAAGAAGTCGCTTCGCGGCGGCTCGCCTAAAGTCCCCCTTGCGACTGCCGTTCACGGAACTGTCAGAAAGGATTTCACGCCATGGCTTCAGGATTGATCGGTACCGGCCTCACCGGCCTGCACGCCGCACAACTCGCACTGCAGACCACCGAGCACAATATTGCCAACGTCAATACGCCGGGTTTCTCGCGCCAGCGGACGCTGCAGGTGGGCAATCCGGGAGTCCTCTCGGGGTCGGGTTTCATCGGTCAGGGAACACGCGTCGCCACGGTCGAGCGCATGTACGACCAGTTCCTGAGTGAACAGGTGAACCGTGCGCAGGCGCGGGCCAGCGAGATGACCAGCTACCACGAGCAGCTGGCGCAGATCGACAACATGCTGGCCGACTCGGCGACCGGTCTGTCGCCGGTACTGCAGGAGTTCTTCCAGGTCGTGCAGCAGGCTGCGGCCAATCCAGGGCAACTCGCGGTTCGTCAAGCGGCGGTGTCCTCCGCCCAGGGACTGGCGGCGCGCTATCGCTCGCTCGGCGAGCAACTGGGGCAGATCGCCAGCGGCGTCAACAAACAGATTACGACCACGGTGGAAGGCGTCAATTCCTACGCCGAACAGATCGCCGCGCTCAATCAGAGCGTGGTGCTTGCCGAAGCGTCGACCGGGCAGCCTGCCAATGATCTGCGCGATACGCGCGACCAGCTTGTCCTCAACTTGAACAAACTGATCAAGACCAGCACGACGGTCGCCGCTGATGGAAGCTTGAATGTCTTCGTCGGCAGTGGTCAACAACTGGTCGTCGGTGCCCGCGCTCTGACGCTGACGATGACGCCCTCGGCGGCCGATCCGAACACACTGGCTGTCGGCCTGCGAACGGCCGCCGGCACGATTCAGGAGATGCCGGAGAAGCTGCTCTCTGGTGGCAGTCTCGGTGGCCTGTTGTCGTTCCGTCGCGAATCGCTCAGCCCAGCGATCAATGACCTTGGACGCAATGCGGCATCGTTTGCCTTGACCTTCAATGCACAAAGCGCGCTCGGTCAGGACTTGCTCGGTCAATCGCAACTGTCCGCCACGCCGAACAGTTTTGCGCCGAATGTATTCAATCTGTTCCCGCCTGCCGTCACCGCCAGCACGCGAAATCCGGCAGGGAGCCCGCTGGTCAGCGCCAGTTTCGTCGATCCGCCGCCCTTCAAAGGCAATTTCTATACGGACTTGGGTAGCAGCGACTACCGTTTGAGTTCAGACGGGACGACCGTTACGCTCACCCGTTTGACCGACAGCAAAGTGTGGACCGGCGCCGATGTCGGCGCCATCAACACGCTTCTGGCCGCCGATCCGCAAGGTTTTACGCTGGCGTCGACGGCACCGCTGCTGGCCGGATCAAGTTACCTGGTTCAGCCGGTACGCGACGCAGCGCGTGGCATCACGGTCAGTCCGGCGGTTGCCGCTGATCCACGCTTGCTGGCGATGGCCGGGCCCTTGCGTACTTCGTCGGGAGCGAGCAACACCGGTAGCGGGGCGATCTCGGCGGCGACGGCCGGCTCCGGGTTCGCAGCCGCGGCAGCGGCCCTGCCGATTGCGCTCACCTTTCAGGCCGGCGGCCTGCAGAACTTCCCGGTTGGCGCACGTGTTTCGATCGATGGCGGGGCGCCGGTGCTCATTGCCGCAGCGACTGACAGTGTACCCTATACCAGCGGCGCAAATATCACGCTGGTCGGTTCGGTCGCCAGCACGCCGCCGGCTGGCTTCAGCTTCACGATCTCGGGTGTGCCGAACAATGGTGACACGTTCACCATAAGCCGTAACACCGGAGCGACAGCCGATGGCCGCAACGCGCTGGCGCTGGGGCAACTGCAGACGCAGGACACGATGTCGGGCAAAACTGACTCTTTCCTCGATTCGTATGCCCAACTGGTCAGCTCGGCCGGCAGCCGGACGCGTCAGATGGAGGTCAGGGCAGAGGCGCAGCAAGCGATGCTCGAACAGGCGGAGAACAGTCGCGAGTCGTTTTCCGGGGTCAATCTTGACGAGGAAGCGGCCAACCTGATCCGCTACCAGCAGGCCTATCAGGCGGCCGCGAAGACTTTGCAGGTGGCGAGCAGCCTGTTCGACACGATACTCGACCTACTCTAGGAAGCGCTCCGATGCGCATCAGCACGAATCAGATCTACGGCGGCGCGGCACGCAGTATCGAGCGCAATCAAAGTCAGCTCGTCAGGCTGCAGAACCAGCTCTCGACCAATCGTCGGTTGCTCAGCCCGGCTGACGATCCGATCGCTGCGGCGCGTGCACTGACCGTCAGACAGAACCGCGAGGTTTCGGCGCAATATGGGGAGAACCAGCAGGAGGCGAGCGCACGCCTCGGACTCGTCGATGTGCAACTGACCGCGGTCGGCGACCTGCTGCAAAGCGTTCGCAGCCGCGTCGTCCAGGCTGGCAACACGATCCTGGCCGACAGCGATCGACAAGCAATGGCTGCCGAACTGGCGACGCGCTTCGACGAGCTGCTGGGTATTGCCAACAGCCGTAACGCAGATGGCGAGTACCTGTTCTCGGGCCACCAGGGGGCAACCGTACCCTTTGCCCGCAGCGCGGCGAGTTCGACCACGGCCGCCGCCACCTACTATGGTGACGACGGCCTGCGCTCGCTGCAGGTCGGACCATCGCAGCAGATGGCGACCAATGTTGCCGGCAGCGAGCTCTTCATGAACATCAGCGACGGCAACGGCAGTTTCTCGACCTCCGCCTTGGGCAACGGTAGCGGTAGTCTGCCGAATCAGGGCACGGGTCAGATCGATCCCGGATCAGTACTCGATCCGCAGAAATGGCGGGATGCCCTGGCCGGCGGCTTTCCCTGGCAAGGCGCGAGCAATCGTCAACTGCAGATTCAGTTCTCGTTGGCCGGCGGTACGCTCAGCTACCAGCTGTTCGACGCTTCCACTCCGCCTCCGCCGGCAGCGCCGCTCACACCGGTAGCGGTGAGCACCGTCCTCCCCTTTACCCCGGGACAGGCGATTCCCTTGGTGACGACGACGCAACCCCCGGCCACGCCGGTCAGCACTGACTTCGGCGCTCAGGTGGTGGTCAAGGGGACGCCGGCGGCGGGAGATACCTTTGCTATCGAACCCAGTACGAACAAGAGCATGTTTCAGACGGTGCAGGAACTGGTCGACCTGTTGCGTACGCCGTTGGGTTCGAGTACCGCCCGCTCGGATTTCATCGGGAAGCTGCAACAGCACTTGGTCAATGTCGACCAGGCGCTAGCCAACGTGAGCCGCGTGCAGTCCACCGTGGGTACTCGCCTGCAGCAACTCGATTCTCTGCTCAGCGCGACCACGGCCATCGACATACAGTACCAGGCGACGCTCTCCGCACTCGAGGATGTCGACTACGCGCAGGCGATCTCGGACTTCATGCGCCAGCAGGCAACCCTCGAAGCGGCAAAGAAGTCCTTTACTGCAATCAGTGACTTGAGTCTTTTCAACTACCTCTGATCGGTGGATCGCATGGTGCGCAGCTTGCTCCTCGTTGCCGTGTCGCTCGTGTCGGCGGCCTGCGCGAGCTCGCCGGAGGGTGGGGTAGCCGGCTCCGATTCACCACCAGCAGAGACCTCGTACTCGCAGTCGCCGAATCCAACGGTCAGGCCGAGCGCTGCCGAAGGCATCGCCCTGGCTGCCGCAGCGACCTATGCGCTACGTCATTACAGCGGCTCGGGCGTCGCTTTGGGCAACGCCGCGGCGGCGGCGATCGCTGCGTACTTCGTTTTTGACCCGCTCGCCGCCAATTGGACGATCGAGGAACGGATGCTGGACAGCTCAACCTTCCTGCTCTCGATGCGCGCCAAGAGTTTTCGCACGGGGGGTGATGGCGAATCGGGGCTGATCCTTCGTCGGCGCGCCAGCCAGTTGCAACGCGAGCGCGGCTCCTGCGCCTTCCGGATTGGCGACTACAGCGAAGGAATAGAATCCAGCACGCCCTTTACGCACCGCTACGCCGAGGGCGTCATACACCTGTTGAACAAGCCGCCATGCAATGCGGCAAAGCTCGGCGGATGACGGCTCGCGGGTGAGCCCGTGAGCAACACGCGATCGGGCGAATGGCTGGCTGACTGCGCATTCTCCCGGCGTACGTGTGTTCACCCGGCGAGAGTCGCTTGTCTGCCTGTGCCCAGGTTGCTGTCACCCCGGTCCAACCTCTGTCGCGCCGACTCCTCGCGTTGGCTAATGTCAACCGCGGACGAGGGAGAACGTTAGACGCAGCATGGGCGCCACGCCACATCGACAGGAGAAGACAGAATGGGAAGTCTGAGCACCGAGTCTTTTGACCAGTTTCTGGACTCACTCAAGGAAGCGGGTGTTGAGATCAGCAACGAAACCGAGTTGCGCGAGCGCTTGGCGGAGGCACAACGTTGGCGCTTTGCTTTCGCGACCTTGGCGACGAACGGTCGGCCATTGGGGATTCGCTTCCAGGACAAGCGTAGCGGTGCGAATGAAGCGGACATTCAGCAGGCACTGGCACGCTTTCAGTTCCCGGAAAGCCTGCAGACGGCGTTTGCTGCCAGTCTGAGATCCGAGCACTAGGTTTCGTCGTCGTTGCGGGCGGCGGTCAGGATGACCAGACGGGTGATCGTCGGCGCCTCGCGGCGGGGACTTGTTGAACTGGGGTGGCTAGGTGAGTCATAATGTGGGTATGAATGACTCTTCTCCAGTGGATCCGCGTCGCCGGCTCCGTGAACTTCTCACCATCCCGGAGCGCGACCGCACGGACGAGCAATGGGATGAAATCATTGACCTCGAGATCACTTTAGCGCCGGGCAATCGCGATACCGAGCGCTATCCTGAGAGGCCCGGTGAGCGGCAATCGGATAAGCGTTCGGGCGTTCCCGCACCGGGGCCGAGGCGGCCGGAGCTACGTAACAAGGTTCCCCGGCCGAATGTGCCGCGGCAGGAGACGCGGCCCCCGGTCGGACGACCGGAAGGGGCGCACGATGTCCCGCCGGATGGCAGGCCGCCCGATCCGCGCATGCCGAAACGCCACGGCCGACGGCCGCGCCGAGGGCCAGAGACCCCCGGCGAGGGTTGAGTCGCAAGGTGTCCGGCGTCGGGCCATGCCGGTTGCCGATGAGGCACGCCGGGAACCTGGCTTCCAGCGCCAAGCGGGCGGCCTTGCAACAGGCTGAGTTGCCCGCTTCGGGCTGCCCCGTCGGCCGGATCATCGCTTCAGTTCACGGTCCTGTCTGAGCGCGCAGCCACAGGCACTTGCCCTTGCTGGCTTCCTGTATTGCGGCAAGAATGCTTTCGTGCTCGGCAACTTCAACTGCGTCAGCGCGCCGAACGCGCTGCTCTCCGCGCGCGCTCGGCCCTGGGGCGTGCGCGCTGATCTGGGTCCGTCGGGCGGCAGCGTCATCGAGGTCGATGATCAAACTCTCCTGGCCACGCGTCATGGCGAGGTAGACTGCGGCCAGGATTTCCGCGTCGAGCAGGGCGCCGTGCAAGGTGCGTTTCGAGTTGTCGATGCCGTAACGCTCGCACAGCGCATTCAGGTTGTTCTTCTTTCCGGGATGCAGTTCCTTGGCCATGCGCAAGGTGTCGCAGATGCCGTGGCAGACGGTGTCCAGCGGCGCCATGTCGAGGCGTGCGAGCTCGGCATTGAGGAAGCCAATGTCGAACGGCGCATTGTGGATGATCAGTTCTGCGCCACGGACGAAATCGAGAAACTCAAGCGCGATCTCGCTGAAACGGGGTTTGTCGAGCAGAAACTCGCCATCAATACCATGTACCGACAAGGCGCCAGCGTCGATCGCACGCTCCGGATTCAGGTAGCGGTGGAAGCGACTGCCCGTAAGCCGGCGGTTGAGCATTTCGACACCGGCGATCTCGATGATCCGGTGTCCGAGCTTGTACTCGAGACCGGTCGTCTCGGTGTCGAGAAAAACCTGGCGCATTAGACTATTCCTCCATAGGGTTGAGCCTGTTGGGTAGTTGCCAGCTGGCCGCCAGAGGATCTTACTGCGTCACCCTCGGCTGGATCCAGCCAGCCGCTCGTGGTCGAGCGAGGGAACGGCCAGCGGCCCCCCGACGGCTGGCGCTCAGCGCCGACCGGGCTCGTCAGATCGCGCGTTGCGCGCTGCGCGGAGACCGTTCTGCAATCGATCCATGGCTTCGTTGGCCAGGCGGTCGGCACGTTCGTTGCCGATGTCACCAGCATGTCCTTTCACCCATATCCACCTTACCTTGTGCTCACTACACAGTTTGTCCAGACGCTGCCAGAGGTCTGCGTTCTTTACTGGGTTCTTCTCAGCGGTCAGCCATCCGTTGCGCTTCCAATTACCTATCCAATCGCTGATGCCCTTTTGCACATACTGCGAATCGGTATGCAGATCGACCGTACATGATCGGGTGAGCGCCTGAAGTGCGCAGATGGCGGCGGTAAGCTCCATCCGGTTGTTCGTCGTATTCGCTTCGCTGCCACACAGTTCCTTCTCTTGTCCGTTTGCCATCAGGAGGACGCCCCAGCCGCCCGGGCCGGGGTTGCCGCGGCAGCCACCGTCGGCGTAAATCCTGACCAGCACCTCACTGTTCATGCAGTTCGCCCTCCTTCTGACTGACGATGGAGAGCCCTTTGCGCGCCGCTCGTGCGCGCTTCCAGCCGGGAAGGATCAGGCGCATGCCATGCACGCGTTTGACGGCGCAGACAAGGTAGACGCCGCCCGCAAAGGCCCACCAGCGACAACCCAGAGTCTCCATCAACTGCCAGCGTCGCAACCAGCGTTCGCGCTCGAAAGGCGGCGCATAGCAACCGAAGGCCGCTCGGTCGACCTCGAAGCCAAGCAACTGCAGCCAGTCCTTCAGGCGCAGGACGGACAGGTAGGCTCCATTCCAGGGGAACTGCGCGGAACGCCCGGCGAGTCGTCGACGCAGGCCCCAGATCGAGAGCGGATTGAAGCCGCTGATCACCAACATGCCTTCTGGAATCAGCACACGCTCGACTTCGCGTAGTATCTGGTGTGGGTCATCGTGAAACTCGACGACGTGTGGCATGACGATGAGATCAATGCTATGGGCGGCGAAAGGTATTTGTCGCAGGTCGCAGCGGACATCGGCATCGCCTGTCTCATCGACCGTCTGGCGTAGTGGGATACGGTTCTGCGCCAACAGGTTGCACTGCGGCAAACCGAGCTGCAAGGCGTTGTAGCCGAAAACGTCGGCCACCGCGCTGCTTATCATGTCCTGCTCCCAGGCCATGACGTAACGCCCTTGTGGGCTCTGCAGCCAGGCTTCCAGGCCGGGATTTGACATTCTCAGTGGTTCTTCCACAATGGGCACATGTTCGACATCATTCAGATTCCGGCGTTCAAGGATAACTACATCTGGCTCCTGCGCAAGGGTCGGCAGGCCGTCGTTGTGGACCCGGGTGATGCACAGCCGGTTCTTGAAGCGCTCGCGCGCGAGTCTCTGCAACTCACTGACATTCTCATTACCCATCATCACGCCGATCACCAGGGCGGCGTCGGCGGGCTGCTGGCGCGCTACCGGGCCGAAGTCCACGGCCCGTCAAGCGAAACGATTACCGGCTTGACGCAGCCGTTGCAGGGTGGGGAGACGGTCCAGCTCGCTTCGCTTGGTATCTCATTCGAAGTGTTGGCGCTACCTGGGCACACCCGCGGACACTTGGCGTATTATGGCGCAGGCTGCCTTTTTTGTGGCGATACCCTCTTTGGCGGGGGGTGCGGCCGTGTTTTCGAAGGTACGGCCGAGCAGATGTTTGCTTCGCTGACTCGCCTGGCGGCGCTGCCGGACGAAACGGCGGTTTACTGCGCGCACGAGTATACCGAGGCCAACCTGCGCTTTGCGCTCGCCGTCGAACCGGGGAATGATCGTCTGCGCAGGCGGGTTGATGAGGTCGGGCTGGCGCGCGCCAAGGCGTCCTCGACGATCCCATCGACGATTGGCCTGGAGAAGGAGAGCAATCCCTTCTTGCGGTGTCATGTGCCGGAAGTCATTGTTGCCGCTCGTCGTCGCGTTGTCGGGGTGACCGACGGGCCGGCCGTGTTTGCTGCGCTGCGTAACTGGAAGAACGTTTTCTGAGCCGCGTCAGGCATCGTCCGGTCGATGGTCCGAGTGCTTGCTTGCCTGTCGCGCACGGCTGATCGTGTCGAGGACCTTGCCCGGTTTAAACGGCTTGATGATGAATCCGCCAGCTCCGCTCTGAATCGATTCGCGGACATTGTCAACGCTGGGACTACCCGTGATCATGACGACGGCGATCTGCGGGTGCATCGCCTTGATCGCCTGCAAGGCTTCGAGGCCGTCCATCTCGGGCATCATCAAGTCCATGCAAACGACGTCCGGGCGCAGGCGTTCGGCCAGTTCAAGGGCGACGACACCGTTTTTCGCTTCACCGACGACATCGTAGTCGCCATTGCGCAGAATGCTGCGCAGCAGCGTCCGGACCACGTCATTGTCGTCTACGATCAGCACCTTCGGCCGATTTGACGGCGCAGCATTCGCGTTCTTCACTTGCCAACCTCGTTCAGCTTCTGCCCTTTCCGAGTAGACCGACGCATGTTGGCGCGGGGCCAGTGCGGCAGAAACCTCTTCGTGCTAAATTGAAGCCTTTCCAGTTCACTCCAGCCTCGCCGAAATGTCTGACAACAAACCGCCCGCCACGGCGAAAGCCCGCGTGAACATCAAGAAAGCAGGGCTGTATGTGGTCCTGGCCCTGTTCGTCATCGGTGCCCTAGGTTTTCTTGTCCTGCCTCCGGTGGTCAGCTCCTTGCTGACCGACCAGCTCTCCAGAGTTCTGCACCGCCCGGTCGAGGTCGGAAGCGTGAGCATAAACCCGTACACACTGTCTGCGCAAGTTGCCGGTCTGCGCGTTGGCGAAAAGGGCGGTGGGCCGGCGGTAGTCAGCTTCGAGACTCTGTTTGTCGATGTTGCCTGGGGCTCACTGCTGCGCGGCGGGCCGGTGGTCAGCGAGGTGAGCCTGGTTGCGCCCATGGTGAGGTTGGTTCGCCTGCCCGATGGTCGCCTCAATTTCAGCGATTTGATCGACGAGTTCATGGCGAGACCGGAGACGAACGATCCGACCCCGCGCTTCTCGATCAACAACATCAAGGTCAGCGGTGGCAAGGTCGAGTTCGACGACCAGATGCTGGCGGAAAGCCATCTGATCAGCGACATCAACATCGGCCTGCCTTTCATCTCCACCTTGCCGGATTCCAGCGAGATTTTCGTCGAGCCGGTGTTCTCAGCGTCGATCGACGGCGCGCCGCTGGCCGTACAGGGCCGGAGCAAACCGTTCGCCGACTCGCAGGAGAGCGAAATCACATTCGCTCTGCATGCGGTTCAAGTGGGCAGATACCTCGGCTACTCACCGGTTCGCCTGCCGATCAAAGTTCTCTCGGGGGTGCTCGACGGTGACCTGAAGATCGTTTTCAAACGCAATCGCGAAGAAGGTCCGTCGCTCAGCCTGGCGGGAACAGCGGCGCTGGCTGATCTTGCCGTGCAGGATACCGGCGGCGCACCTCTGCTCGCGCTGAAGCGTCTGGAAGTATCGGCGGCCTCGCTTGATCCATTCCGTCGACGCTTTGCCGTCGATCGGATTGCCGTTGATTCGCCTGAAATCCACGCACGCGTAGGTCGCCAGGGTGAGGTCAACTGGATCGAGTACTTCAAACAGGAGAGTGTTGCACGGCGGGCGTCTTCCGCCGAGACCGCAGCACCGGCAGCGGCGCCACCGGTCGAGTGGTCACTGGCTGAGGTGAAGATCTCCGGTGGTACCTTGCGCTGGCTGGACGAGTCGCACGGCACTCCTTTCAAGGCGAGTGTCGAGGGTGTTGAAGTCAACTTGGGGAAACTCGACAGCCGGGGTGGCCAACCGACTACGTTCGACGCGGCCTGGCGTGTTGATTTCGCCCAATGGCTGAAGACCGACGCAGTTGCCGTTCGTGGCGGGCGGCTTGATCTGGTCAAGCGCGAGATCACGATCGAGGAAGTCAGCTCGCGTACGGCGCGTGTCCTGCTGCGGCGAACCTCTGATGGTCGGATCGAATTCGTCCCACCGCCGCAGTTGCGTGCGGTTGCGGCGGCGCGGACTGATCCGCAGGGGCCATGGAAGATTGTTGTCAGCAAGTATCGTGGCGATGATCTTGCAGTGCGCTTTGAGGATGCGGCGGTTTCGCCGGTGGTGACGCACACTATCGAGGGGATGAATCTCCTGCTGGAGAATGTTTCGAGCGATCTGGCGCAGAAGATGCGGCTATCGACGCGTTTTCGCCTGAACCGCAAAGGGGAGGTTGACTTGGCGGGGAATGTTCGTCCGTCGCCGCTCGATGTCGACCTCAAGCTGGCGCTTAAGACGGTCGAGTTGCTGCCCCTGCAACCGTACTTCACCGAGCGACTGAACATCGACCTGACGCGCGGGCAGGTGACGCTGGCTGGCAATGCGCAGTTGCGCCAGACGAATTCCGGCGCTTTCGAGGCTGGCAAACTGAGCGGCGGATTCTCCGGTCAGATCACAGTGGGCGATCTGCAAGCGGTAGACAAGCTCAACTCGGCTGACTTCGTGAAGTGGAAGTCGCTGTACTTCGGTCAGATTGACGCCAGGTTGAACCCGAATTCGCTGTCGATCGGTCAGGTTGCGCTGGCCGATTTCTTCGCTCGCGTGATCGTCAGTCGTCAAGGCGAACTGAACCTTCTTCAGATCGTTCGGCAGCCCGAGACGCGCGCCGCGCCGGCTCCGGCGGCGAGGGTTGCGACCAAGGTGGCGAGTGGCAAGGCGACGGCGGCAAATGCGGCGAGCGAGCCGGCGCTGCCACCGATCAGCATCGGCAAGGTCACCTTGCAGGGCGGCGACATCAGGTTTACCGACAACTTCGTCAAGCCCAACTATTCGGCGAATCTGCGCCAGGTTGGGGGAACGATCAGCGGCCTGTCATCAGCCCCGAATACGGTGGCCAGCCTTGATCTACGCGGCACCTACGACAACATCGCGCCGCTGACCATCGCCGGTCAGCTCAATCCGCTGGCCAGCACCCCCTCGCTCGACTTGCAGGCCGATGTCAAGGGAATAGAGATGACCTCGCTCTCGCCCTACTCGGGCAAGTATGCCGGCTACGCGATCGAGAAAGGCAAGCTTTCGCTTTTTGTCAAATACAAGATCAATGACCGGCAACTGAGTGCGGAGAACCGCATCTTCCTCGATCAGCTGACCTTTGGGAGCCCGGTTGAGAGCCCGGACGCGACGAAACTCCCGGTGACGCTTGCCGTCGCGCTGCTGAAGAACCGAAACGGCGAGATCGATATCAATCTGCCGATTTCAGGTTCGCTTGACGATCCTGAGTTCAGCGTGGGCGGGCTGATCGTCAAGGTCGTAGTCAATCTGCTGGGCAAAGCGCTCACCTCACCGTTCGCCTTGCTGGGCGCTGTCTTCGGTAGCGGCGAGGAGTTGTCCAGCCTGGATTTCGACTCCGGGCGCGCCGCAATAGGCGGCGACGCGGCACAGCGACTCGACAAACTCGGCAAGGCGCTGCTCGACCGACCGGCACTCAAGCTCGAGATCCAGGGCACAGCTGATCCGGAAGCGGATTCGGAGGGCTTGAAACGAGATCGCCTCGAGCGCAAGGTCAAGGCGCTGCAGCGCGAGGAGCTGACCCGGAAGGCCGTGCAATCCGGCTCGGCCGACGAGATCGTGGTTTCGGCCAAGGACTATCCTGTCCTCCTCGAACGCGTCTATCGCAACGAGAAGTTTCCCAAACCGCGCAACTTCGTCGGCTTGGTCAAAGGTCTGCCAGGTAGTGAAATGGAAAAGCTGATCCTCGCCAACTCGAGCATCGACGAGGAAGATCTGCGCGACCTGGCCGATCGGCGGGCAAAGGCGGTACGCGACTGGTTGCTGGCGCACGACGTTCCCGGCGAGCGCGTCTTCCTTTTGCCGGGCAAAGTAGGGTCGTCGGATGTCAAGAGTGAGCCGGCTGCCCCCACCAAGGGCGGCCGTACCGTCTTTTCGCTAAGGTAGGTGGCACGCCACGCTTCGCGCAGGCGCGCTGCGCGGAAGCTTACCAGAGCCTCCACCAAGGTGCCTGGTTTTGCGCCAAGCCACGCGTATAGTACTCGCTTTGCGGGAAATTCTTGCGCATGACGCGATTGGCATCGTCGCGCAAATCGGTCAGGCCAAGCGCATCGTAAGCGCTGACCATGATGAACAAAGCCTCTTCATTAGCCGGGGTATCGGGGTAGTTCTTTACCGCGTATTGCGCCCGGTTCGCCGCCGCCAGATAGGCGCCGCGCTTCATGTAATAGCGTGCCACATGCAACTCGAGGCGGGCCAGCGCATTGACCAGGTATTTCATCCGCATCAGTGCGTCGGGCGTGTACTTGCTGTCGGGAAAACGGGTGACCAGTTCCTTGAAGGCGTCGAACGATTCGCGCGCACCTTTCGGGTCGCGCTCGCTCATGTCCTGGCTGCTGATTGCTCCCAGAATTCCCTGGTCTTCGTTGAAATTGATCAGGCCGCGCAGGTAGTGCACATAATCCACATTCGGATGGTTTGGATGCAGCTTGATGAAGCGGTCGCAGGCGGCAAGTGCCGAGGCCGGTTCGAAGTCCTTCCAGTAGGCGTAAGCAATTTCGATCTGCGCTTGCTGGGCGTACCTCCCGTAGGGGTAGCGCGATTCGAGCTTTTCAAAGTACTTGATGGCCTTGGCGTACGAGCCCTCGTTCAGCGCGTCCTTGGCTTCCGTATAGAGCTTGTTTGCCGACCAGCCGGCAGTTTCATCCTTCTCAGCTGGCAACAGCCCGCAGCCAGCGATGAGCGAGGTTACGATAAACGCTGTGATAAGGGCTAAACTACGCATGATGGGGAAGCCAGAGAAAATGGAAGCGCCGGCTGGCGCCACGCGCCGGGTAACGGAGGCGCCCGATTATAGCGCAAACGCCCGAGTTGCCTTCAGCGTGCCGGTGGAATGCGCAGGTTGGCGTCTTGATCAGGTTCTCGCCCGTTTGCTGGCCGATCACTCGCGCAGCCGCTTGCAGACCTGGGTGCGGGCAGGGCGGGTAGCTGTTGCCGGCGTACCGACTGTCGAGCCTCGGCGCAAGCTTTGGGGCGGCGAACTGATCGAACTCGCCGAGGCGCCCGATGAACGGCGCGCGCCGGCAACTCCTGAGAACATGCCGCTGCGCATAGTCTTCGAGGACGACAGTCTGCTGGTTCTCGACAAGCCGCCCGGGTTGGTTGTCCACCCAGGCAATGGCAACTGGCAAGGCACCCTGCTCAACGCGCTGTTGCACCACGCACCACAACTCGACCTCTTGCCGCGGGCGGGAATCGTCCATCGTCTCGACAAGGACACCTCGGGTTTGCTGGTAGTCGCCAAGACGCTCGAGGCGCAAACCCATCTCGTCCGCCAGTTGCAGGCGCGCAGCGTGCAGAGGCTTTATCGGGCGTTGGTACACGGCGTGCTCAGGCAGGCCGGCACCGTCGATGCGCCGATTGGCCGCCACCCTGCGGTGCGCACGCGGATGGCTGTAGTCAGCAGCGGCAAGCCGGCACGGACTGCATATCGCGTGCTCGAACATTTTCTCGCCTGCAGCTTGATCGAGTGTGCGCTGGAAACTGGGCGGACGCATCAGATCCGGGTGCATATGACGGCCATTGGCCATCCGTTGATCGGCGATCCGGTCTACGCCGGCAGTCGCGGCCGGACATCGCTGCACAGTTTGCTGCCGCGCCAGGCGTTGCATGCCTGGCGCCTGGCTTTGAGCCATCCGCAACATGGGAAAGCGATGGCGTGGACCTCGGATCTGCCTGACGACTTGCTCGCGGTGATTGAACGCTTGCGCCGCCAAGCGACCGCCGCCGGTGGCCACGGTGCGCGCCGCGCGCTGTCGGCGGGCGGAGAGACCGAGCTTGCCGCTTGCCGGCTGGGCAGCCGGGCTTTGGCGCCAGCGCTCGCCGGCGCAGAGGAGGATGGCGTGGGCGGTTGGGAAGACGAGGAGAGCGGTGACCAGTAGCCGCAGCGACTGGCTCGTCGCCGAGTGGCCGGCACCGCGAGCGGTGCGTAGCCTGTTGACGACGCGGTCGGGCGGCGTCAGTCGCCCTCCCTTTGCCAGCCTCAATCTTGGCGATCATGTCGGCGACGACGCTCTGGCGGTTAGCATCAATCGGCAGCGCTTGGCCGCCCACCTGCCGGCTGCTCCGCGTTGGCTGCAGCAGGTGCACGGTACGAGTGTCGTCGAGGTGCATGGCGGGGAAGAAGAATCAGCAACGCCGCGCGCGGATGCGGCGCTGACGCGCGTTCCGGGAGTGGTCTGCGGCGTGCTGACAGCCGATTGTCTGCCGTTGCTACTGTGTGATCGTCCCGGTAGCGTCGTCGCTGCGGTACACGCCGGATGGCGGGGCTTGCTGGCGGGTGTCGTACAAACAACGGTTCGAGCGATGGCGGTCGACGGCAGAGATCTGCTGGCCTACCTCGGCCCGGCGATCGGGCCGCAGGCATTCGTCGTCGGTGACGAGGTGCGCAGCGCTTTTGTCGATTCGGCAGGGCGCTCTGCGGCTGCCTTCCGGCCACTTGCCGCGGACTGCCGCACGGCGGCGTCGGCGGGCGAGGCGAGCGGTCGAACGGAGTCGCAGTTCTGGCTGGCTGACCTCTATCTGCTGGCACGTCAGGCGTTGGCCGAGGTCGGCGTCGAGACCAGCTTCGGCGGAGAACACTGTACAGTGAGTGACGCGCGGCGCTTCTTTTCCTACCGTCGCGACGGAGCGACCGGGCGGATGGCCTCGCTGATCTGGCTGGCGACCGACTGATCAGTCGGCCGGTGGACGCGAACCGCCGTGCTCCTCGTGGGTGGCCGGCCGGCGGTTCTCCACGCGCCGTCGGCGCGCTGATCGGGAGAATAGCCAGACGAGCAGCGCAACCGGCAGCAAGCCATAGAAAACAAAGCTCAGCGTGGCGGCGACGAGATTGTTTTCGGTCAGCGCCATGAGCAGGGTCACGTAAAGCCAAGCTATTGCGACGATGTGCATCGGGCGAGATTATACGGTGCCGGAGCGGGGGCGGCGGTGTGTACGGGGGCGCTTGTCGTCTGCTGCACGCCTGGCTGGCAGGGTCGGCAGGCAACTGTACATCGTCATATCGCCAATTGTTTATTGACAGGCCCGATGCTGCAATGCAGAATCGCCGGTCGGGGCGATCGGCCCTGACCGTAGGGGATTGCAGTGTATGGGTGGCGGTGCCTTGCCGCAGCTCGTCTCATTCGTCAACAGGAAAGGAAAGAACTATGACACAACGTGTTGCTTTGGTTACGGGAGCCATGGGCGGGATCGGTACGGCCATCTGTCAGGAACTGGCCAAGGCTGGTCACAAGGTGGTCGCTGCCTATCATCCGGAGTTCGACAAGCCGGCCGAGTGGACCAAGGCCATGGCAGAGGCTGGGTTCAACGACTTCATCTGCGTTGCTGGCGACGTTTCCGACTATGACACGTGTGTCGCGTTGGTCGCCGAGGCGGAAGCGAAGGCGGGTCCGATCGACATCCTGGTCAATAACGCTGGCATCACGCGTGACCGGATGTTTGCCAAGATGGAAGTAGGACAGTGGAATGCCGTGATCTCGACCAACCTGTCGAGTCTGTTCAACATGACCAAGCAGGTTTCGGCGAAGATGGCCGAGCGCGGCTGGGGCCGGATCATCAACATCTCGTCCGTGAATGGGCTGCGCGGCCAGGCTGGGCAAACGAACTATTCGGCCGCCAAGGCGGGAGTGATCGGTTTCACCAAGGCATTGGCGGCCGAAGTGGCGGCCAAGGGCGTTACCGTGAATGCGATTACGCCGGGCTACGTCGCAACGCCGATGGTCATGGCGATCAAGCCCGAGATTCTGCAAAGCATCATCGAGACTGTTCCGATGAAGCGGCTGGCCCGGCCCGAAGAGATCGGCGGCGCCTGTGTTTACCTGGCTTCGGATATTGCTGGTTTCATGACCGGGTCGACGATGAACATCTGTGGCGGTCTTTACTACCAGTAAGGGTAGACTTCTCATTCGGCAAGGCGAGACAGGCTCCGCGAGGAGCCTGTCTTTTTTTCGCCGGAGTATAATTGTGGTGCACCGCACCAACGGGCGCCGGAAAGTCCGTCGAGTCATCCGCCAATGGAGGAAAGGGTCACCATGCCCGAGCAGCAGCCACGACTGATCAAGAAGTATCCCAACCGTCGTCTCTATGATACGAAGACGAGCGCCTACATCACACTGAGCGATGTCAAGGATCTTGTCCTGGCACGCGAGCACTTCAACGTGCTGGACGCCAAGACGAGTGAGGACATTACGCGCAGCATTCTCCTGCAGATCATCCTCGAGGAAGAAGCTGCTGGTATTCCACTTTTTACAACAGAGTTACTGGCCCAGATGATCCGCTTCTACGGTCATGCCATGCAGGGAATGCTCGGCAAGTACCTTGAGACGAACATCAAGTCCTTCATCGAGTTCCAGAAGAAGCTGCAGGAACAGTCGCAATCGCTCTATGGCGAAAGCAACAGTCAGATGCAGAGCGACATGTGGTCGCAGTTCATGAACTTCCAGGGCCCGGCGATGCAGACGATGATGGCTACCTACATGGAGCAGAGCCGAAAGATGCTGCACCAGATGCAGGATCAACTGAAAACGCAAACCCGTACACTATTTACGAGCATACAAATCCCCGGCTTCGTCAGCGACAAGCCGAGCAAAGACGGGGATCAGTAAAGCGCGCTGGCGCGCGCCTCGCATTCCATTTCGGCTGGCCTCTCCCGCTGCGCGTTGCCGCGCGTGCGGGATGACCGCGCCGCTAGCCTGACTCAGCGCAGCAGCGCGACGTAGGTCGCCGCGATGATCGCAGTCGTGATCACGCCGCTGATATTGGCGCCGAGAGCCTGGGGCAGAATGATCGCGCTCGGGTTGGCGTCGGTAGCGATCTTCTGGACGACCTTGGCCGTCGTCGGAACACAACTGACGCCGGCAATTCCGATCATCGGGTTGAACTTCTTGCCGGACCAGAAGTAAAGCAGATAGCCGCCGAGCAGACCGCCAAGTGCCGAGATGGTCAGAGCCAGCATGCCGAGCAGCAGGAGCTTGAGGACCGTCGGATCGAGCAGCGTATTCGCTTCGCACAGCACACCCAGCGTCAGGCCAAGAAAGAACGTTGCGCCATACAGGAAGGTCTCGCCGATCAGCTTGGTGAAGACATCGATACCGCTTTCGCGAACAGCAACGCCGAGGAACAGCGAGAAGAAGAGCGGCGCGGCAACGGGAAAGAGGAGGCAGAGCAGCGTACACGCAACGACGGCGAAAGTCAGTTTCTGCGAGCGGCTGATCTTTGGTCCGCGATCGCTGCTCATGTCAAGCCCCCGGATATGCTTGGGCACAAGCCACTTGATCAGGTAGGGGTAGGCACCGTAGGTCAGCCCAAGATAGAGGTAGCCAACGACGGTGATCGGAACGAAGAGATTCTTCGCCAGAACGAGCGAAGCGAACAAGACCATTGGTCCGTCGGCACCGCCAATCGTTGCCACCGCTGCCGCTTCGCCCTGTTCGAGGCCGATGCTCATGGCGATCGGGAAGACGGCGATTGTGCCGAGCTCGGCGAAAAGCGCGATGAACATGCTCTGAAAGGGGCGTGCCATCACATACCCGACATCGAGCAGCACGCCGATACCCATGAAAACAAGACAGGCGATCAGGCCGTTGCTGAAAGTCAGCGTGTAGATCGGTTGCAGCCAGT
>NZ_JAVMKF010000304.1:0-25426 GCF_031732815.1 Accumulibacter sp.
CCTTCGTGATCGGCAGCTGCGCAACCGTCCTGGCCTCGCTGGTGCCGGCTTGGCGAGTGCGCAAGCTGGCGGTCGTCGACGCATTGCGGCACAACCACTGAGAGGCTGCAAAATGCCCGAAAGAAGCCAGCATGTTAAACACTTTCTCATTAAAACAATCTGTTTTGGAGCATCTCCTGTCCGATTAGCCTGTTTTTTCACAACCTCTGAGAGCTGCGCCCAACGGGTCCTCGCCGGACGCGCCGCGCGCACCCACAGGTAAGCGTTGGCTCGCGGGCACGACCACATCCAGCCGGCAGCCAGCACCTTGCCGAAAACAGAGCGACGTCGATCGCGCCCATGGTTTCGGCCCCAGCACTGACCCCAAGAGGTTTGTTATACTTGCATTGTTGCCGGTGGGCAAGCCACGAAAGGCAGGCGTGACAGCAAGACGATTCATCCCGATGTCCATGGCGCTGGTGTTTGCCCTCGTCGCCGCGCAACCCGCCATTTCGGCCGATGCGGCTGCCTTTCCGCCGTCTGCACCGCTCTTCGGCCTCAGCCTGAGCCGAACCGTCGATGGCCGGCCGCTTGTGCTCGCTACACTGCACGGCCGACCGTTGCTGGTCAATTTCTGGGCCCGCTGGTGCCAGCCCTGCCGCAAGGAAATTCCCGGGCTGGCTGCCGTGCAAGCCCGCTACCGCAGCAGCGGACTCGAAGTCGTCGGCATCGCCGTCGAGGACGCGGAAAACCGCGAAGCTCTGCGCGACTTCGCCGAGGCCTACGACATGTCGTACATTTCATTGATTGGCGGCCTGCAGCCGGGCATCGATTTGATGCGCGCGCTGGGTAACGACAAGGGCGGTCTGCCTTTCACCCTCGCCATCGACCGCCGAGGGTCGATCCGCAGCAGCAAGCTCGGGGCAATGACTGACGCTGATATAGAGGCTGCCGTGCGGCTGATATGGTGATGACCCAGGCGAGACTTCTCCTCTGCTGGCTGGCGCTGGCGCTGGCGCTCGTTGGCTGCGCGCCGACCCCCTTGCGCGGCACCGGTGACCTGGGGCTGATCATCGAACGGGCGAGCGGACACGTGACGCTGGTCGATACCAGCCGGCGTGCCGCATACGCGCGCATCGGCGGCCTCGGCGACCTCTCGCACGCCTCGGTCGTATACTCGCGCGATGCGCGCTATGCCTACGTCTTCGGCCGCGATGGCGGCCTGAGCAAGCTTGACCTGCTCGGCGCCCGCCTCGTCAAGCGCGTCGTGCAATCGGGCAACGCGATCGGCGGATCGATCTCGCAGGATGGAAAAATCGTCGTCGCTCAGAATTACACGCCGGGCGGAATCAAGGCTTTCGACGCCGATACGCTGGACTTGCTCGCCGAAGTGCCAGCCGAGTACGCACCGGGCGCGTTCTCCAAGGTCGTCGGCCTGGCCGACCTGAGCGGCCAGCGCTTTGCCTATGCGCTGTTCGACGGCGGCGAGATCTGGCTGAGCGACTTCAGCCAGCCGCGGCAGCCGAAAACGCTGCGCTTTCCGGCCGGGCAGCAGCCCTACGACGGGCTGGTGACGCCCGACGGAAGGCACTACCTGGCCGGATTGTTTGGCGAGGACGGCGTCGCTATGCTCGATACCTGGCAGCCCGAATTAGGAACACGGCGCATTCTTGAGCACTACGGGCGTGGCGAGGAGAAGCTGCCGGTCTTCAAGATGCCTCACTTGCGCGGGTGGGCCGTCGCCCAGGGTAAGGCCTACCTGCCGGCGATCGGTCGGCACGAGGTCCTCGTTGTTTCCACCGCCACCTGGCAGGAAGTCGGCCGCATCAAGCTCAAGGGCCAGCCGGTTTTCGTCATCGCCCGGCCGGACGGGCGCCAGGTGTGGGTCAACTACGCATTTCCTGACAACGGCTGGGTCGAAGTGATCGATACGCTGACGGCGCAGGTGGTGCACACGCTCGCCCCCGGCAAGGCCGTTCTGCATATGGAATTTACCCCGCGCGGCGAGCACGTCTGGATATCGGCGCGCGACGACAATCGAGTCGTCATCTACGACACCGCGAGCTTCGCCAGAATCGGCGAGATTGCCGCCGAAGCGCCGAGCGGGATCTTTTTCACCAGCCGTGCCGGTCGCACCGGGTTCTGAATCGAATGGCCGCCAGCGCACTCGATGAACCGCCCGACGACCGGCTGAGCTTTCGCCTGTTGAACGATTATCAGCGCGACTTCCCGCTCTGTCCAGCACCCTTTGCCGAACTCGCGGCGCGCCTCACGGCCGGTGAAGCGGCCATCCTGCGCACGCTTGCGGCGCTCTGTCAGCGCGGCAAGGTGGCGCGCGTCGGTGCGGTTTTCGCCCCCCAACGGATCGGCGCCAGCACGCTGGCCGCGCTGGCCGTACCGGCGGAAGCGCTGCGCGTCGTCGCCGACACGGTCAGCCGCTTTCCCGAAGTGAATCACAACTACGAGCGCGAGCACCACTACAATCTGTGGTTCGTCGTCACCGCCGGATCGGGTGAACGGCTGCAAGCTGTGCTCGAGGCCATCGAGCGGGCCGCCGGCTCTCCCGTCCTCGCCCTGCCAATGCTGCGCGAGTACCACATCGACCTCGGTTTTCCGCTCGACGGCAGCGATCGCACCCGGCGCGGCACGCCGTCGGGCACACCCATCGCGCCGACACCGCTGGACGAAACCGATCGCCGGCTGGTCGCCGCCGTACAGGAAGGGTTGCCGCTCTGCCGCCGTCCTTTTGCGGTACTCGCCAGCCGCGTCGGCTGCAGCGAGAACGCGCTGATCGAGCGCCTGCGCGTCTGGTGCGCTGAAGGCATCGTCAAACGCTTCGGCGTCATCGTCCGGCACCACGAACTGGGCTATACGGCAAACGCCATGCTGGTGCACGACATACCCGACGACACGGTCGCCGAGGTCGGCGAGCGACTGGCTGGCGAAGCCGGCATCACGCTCTGCTACCAGCGTCCGCGCGTACTGCCGCACTGGCCGTACAACCTCTTCTGCATGCTGCATGGCCAGGCCAGGGCCGAGGTCGAAGCCCGCATCGCCGAGTTGCGCGAACGTCTGCAACTGGCGGCCTATGCTTACGACGTCCTCTTCTCGCTGACCCGCTTCAAACAGTGCGGTGCACGCTATGCCTGAGGCGGTTTCGCTCGACGCCGTCGACCGGGCAATCATCGAGCAACTGCAGGGCGGTTTTCCAATCTGCCCGCAACCCTACGCGGTAGCGGCGGCTGGCCTGGGGGTCAGCCAGGAGGACCTGCTCGCGCGCCTGCAGCGCCTGCTCGAAGCGCGCGTTCTGACACGCTTCGGCCCGCTTTTTCAGGTCGAACGTATGGGCGGCGTCTTCCTCCTGGCCGCCATGCACGTTCCGCCGACCCGATGGTCCGAGGTGGTCGATCTGGTCAATTCGTTTCCCGAGGTAGCGCACAACTATCAGCGCGAGAGTGCGCAGCAGTGCGCGTTCAACATGTGGTTCGTGCTCGCCGGCGAGAGCGCCGCTGCCGTCGCCGCGACGATCCGGCGGATCGAGGAGGCGAGCGGCCTGCCCGTCTGCGCCTTCCCGAAGCTGCAGGAATTCTTCGTCGACATGCGCCTGCCGGTGCGCGTATGAAAGCGCCGGCTGCGGCAGAGGCAAACAGCTCGCTGGACGCTGTCGATCGCGCGCTGGTGATCGCCACCCAAGGCGGATTGCCGCTCGTGCCACAGCCTTATGAGCGGCTGGCGGAAGCGCTCGGGTGCAGCGCGGAAGAGGTGATGCGGCGCCTGCAAAGCCTGCTCGAGCGGGGAATCATCCGGCGCATCGGGGTGGTACCAAACCACTACGCGATCGGCTACACGGCGAACGGGATGAGCGTCTGGGACGTCCCCGACGAGCAGATCGACGAGTTCGGCGGCAAGGTCGGCGCGCTCGACTTCGTGACACACTGCTACCAGCGACCGCGCCGCCTTCCCGACTGGCCGTACAACCTCTTTGCCATGGTGCATGGCAGCTCGCGCGGCGAAGTTCTGGCCAAGGTGGCAATCATCGCCGACCTCCTCGGCAGCGCCTGCCGCGCGCACGACGTACTCTTCTCAACGCGCATCCTGAAAAAAACCGGACTCAGGATAGGCGGTAGCGACTGAGCCAAGCGCCCCAGGCAAGCCATCTAACCCACACGCCATCCCTATCCGGCACACCGATCAACACCCCGCGGCAGTGCTGGTCGCCGGCGTCAACAGCGGATGACATCGACCGCGCTGTGAATGGTGATGTCATCGACCCAGGCGCGCGCCTGCACCGGACTGTAGCTATTGGCGTAGGCGGCGACTTCCAGCGTCAGCACGACCGTGCGATGGGCAAAGCGCGCCAGGTCGATTCCCGGCCGGCGCAGCCATTCGTTCTCCTGATGCAGCATGCCGATCGCGGTGACTTCGTCGACGACGACACCGTCGACCAGAACGCGGAAGCTGGCGCTCGTATAGTCGTTGACCGCTGCGCTCAGATCGAGCCGGCGGACATAGCTCAGCTCAGGCCGTTCGCCAAGGGTCAGACGGCGTGCGATGGCGCTTGTCCGCGCGCCGACGGTGCCCGCCTCACCCGAGGCGACACAGCCGTAAAGCATCGCTCCCCCGCGAAAAGCACGTGCATCGCCGTGCAGCATTTCCCATCCGGAACCTTGCCAACCAGCCGCCTTCAGCCTGGCCTCGCTGTTCGCCGGGGCGCTGCGCGCTGCAATGCCCTTGAGCACGCCAGCAGCTTCCAGCGCCGTCGAAACGATCGCTGGAACGTCGATGCCAAGCGGCGCCGAACCACTCGAGCGGCGCTGGTCGCCTTTGAGCAGGCCAGCCGCTTGCAGCGACGCGGCAATGATCCCGTGTACGTCCAGACCGAACGGCCGACTGGCGCTGCGCGGATCATCCGCCGCACCCGCAGGCTCGGCGGATGCCGCGCCCGACGCGCTGCCGGCCGCTCCCGGACGATCGTCGCGCGCCAGATGTTCGCCCTCCCGGGTGACTCCGCTATTCGCCGGCGCGGCATCGGCCGTCGCCGTCGCGACGCCATCGAAGGCGCCGGCCGGCGCCTGACAAGCGCCCGCGCGTTCGCCACACAGCCCCCAGAACTCGGCGATCCGGTGCGTCGATGAGATCCCGACAGCGTTGAAGAAGGGCGCTGCCGTACCGCATTGATGAGGCGCTGCACCGGGGTCGATGGCGGCGCCATGCGCCATGCCGGCAATCGTATAGGACTCGATCAGCTCATCGCCGTCGGCCGCCAACCAGACGCGCCGCGCGTGACCGTCGACCCGCGTCTCGATCGTCGGTGACAGCGCGAGGCCGTGCAGATCGGTCCACTGCTTGAGGATTTCTTCGGCATTCACCGGCTTGACCGCCGTATCGGCATCGCCGTGCCAGACCGACAGCTTCGGCCACGGACCACGATGCGGCGACGCCGCGCGGACCAGGTCGCCCCACTCGCACGGCGAACGACTGCGCCCGACAAAAATCGTCTCGAGTCCTTCCTGCAGACCATTCGCCGCCCGATAGGGAACACCAGCCAGGATCGCCCCACCGGCAAACACCTCCGGGTAGGTGGCGAGGAGAACCGCCGTCATCGCACCACCCGACGAGGTACCGGTCACGTAAACCCGGCGCCGGTCGAGTTGCTGCTCGCCGAGCAGCTTGTCGACCATCTGTCGAATCGACACCGGTTCGCCGCGCTCGCGCTCGTTGTCTTCCGGGCGAAACCAGTTGAAACAGCGCAAGGGATTGTTGTTCCACTGCTGCTGGGGAAAAAGCAGGGCGAAGCCGTGCCGGTCGGCCAGCGTCGACCAACCTGCTCCCTTGTTGTACGAAGCAGCACTCTGCGTGCAGCCGTGCAGAACGACGACCAGCGGCGCGTTCTTCGGCAGGTTCGCCGGCAGGTAGGTCAGCATGCGCAGCTCGCCGGGGTTGGAACCGAAGTCCTGTACCTCGCACAGCCGGTGCTCCTGCGCATCGACCTGGTCGGACCAGGCCTGCACGGCGGCCAGCGCCGAGAGCAGCTTTTCCCAGCGCTTGCCGTGCGGCGTCTTCGCCGCAAGCTCTGCCATCCGGGCAATGGCGGCCACTTTGTGGCCCAGTTTCTTGATCATCGATGAACTCCTGTTGTCGTCGGACAAGGTAGTGACGAGGCCGATCTCGAGCATTTTGCGGACCGGCAGGAAAACGCTGTGGAAGAGTCCGGGATCGACCGCTCCACCCCTTTGGGGATCGAGCCAGGCGGGCGGCGCCGCGTCCGCTGCCAGGCCATAGGTATGACTGATGACCGCCCGCCTGCCTTGCCGGAACGTGCTGAACTGCAGAGCAGCTACCGGGCAGGCGCGGTTGACCCAGACGCCGAAGAACTCGCTGGCGACGATCGCACGCGTTTCTTCGGCGCAAGCCAGCTCGAGCACACCGGCCAGCGCATCGACGAAACGCAAGCCGTCGAGGCGTATCGTCAGTTCGTGCGGCGCCTCCTCGCCAGCCACCGGCGCCGGGCCGAAGAGCACGCGCGGCACATCGCTGCCGGCGGCCACCGCCCGCGGCTGCAAGGCGCCGTAGCAGCGGATCGCCTCCACCGTCTGCGCTTGCTGCGGCGCCGCCATGGCGCCGATCAGCAGTTGCGCCGCGTATTCCGGCGTTGCCGGCGGCGAGCCGCGCCCGCGCGGACCGGCGGCGACCAGTCCGCTGCTGACCATCAGGGTGACGCGAAAGCGCAGGTCGCGTCGCGACTCGCCGAGGATGTCGGCGAGGCGTTCGCTGAATTCGTAACGTGCGATCGAGTTTGCCATGCACGAACGATAGCACGCCTCGCTCCGGATTGCACGCCTTTTTTTAGTAAGTGACGCAAATTAATTTTCTATCGCGTGTGGCTCGAAAACCAGATCGGCGAAACGTGCCTCGACCGTCTCGCCTGCGTTGTCGGTATCGGCGCCCAGCGCCAGCCCGGAAATCGGCGGAACCGGGCCACCGAACGCGGCGCGGAAGTCGCTCGCCACATCGCGCACGAGCTCGCGCCATTGTCCGACGTGGGTCGGTCCCGAGTCGACGACGATCATGCGCAGACGATCGGTATAGGGATTCCACCCGGCCTCGCCAACCGCCTGCGCGTTTCCCCAGACGTAACACAGCGCCGCCGCCGGCAGTCGGGCGCCGTGCAGCAGGCGCGCTGCGGCGATGCGCAAGCGATCACGCACGCTCAGGCGCTCGGATGGCAGGTCGAAGAGGACGTAGACGCGCGCCGCGTAGTCGTCAGCGTCCTTGCGCCTCAGGTCGGATGCCGTCACGACGTTCGACACGCGCCAGCGCCAGCGCAAGCGCGGTGTCTTTGCCGGGTCCACGCGCAAGGCGACCGCCAAACTGGACGCCGAGCGCTCTGAGCGTACGCGCAGCACCGTCGTTCCCTGGTCGCTGACCAGGTCGAAACGGTTCGCCCTTTCGACCGATGGCAGCGTCTGATGCGTCCACCCCGCCGGCAGCCGCTCCCCTGGCGACAAGGTTGAAAAACGTGGCACCGCGCTGCGCCCGCTGTCGGCCGGCGTCTCGTCAGGGGCCGCCAGCGCCGGTCTGGCCGCGAAACCCCTGGCAATCGCAGGCGCCGCAAGCAGCCAACGTACAAGCGTACGGCGCCGCCGCTTGCGCGAAGCTGCGCAACGGGCATCACTTGCGGTGAGTGTCGTCGCAGGCGCCGGTTGACTGGATGGCGCTGACGCGCGCGACGAGCCTGGTGCGCTTACCCGCGTGCTCATGGCAACGCTGCCTCGGCGGCAGCTGTACCGGCAGCCGCGCGCAGCTCGCGGCAATCGGCAAATGCCGGCAGTTCGCCCAGTCGGAGCAGATCGGACGGCCGGTCAACATCCCACAAGACCGGCAATTCCACCCAGGGAATGCCGAGGTCGCGCAAACGCCGGCGCGTCTGCGCCATGACCCGGGCACTTCCCCAGTCGATATCGACGAACAGACGAGGCTCGGCGAAACGCAGCCCGACCAGGACGTAGCCGCCGTCTTCAGCCGGAATGAACACCGCCGCGTTCTCCCCTTCGGCGGTCGAAGGCAGCGCGGCGAGCGTTGTCGCGGCAGCCATCAGATGCTCGGCCTGGAGAACCGGGCAATCGCTACCGACGAGCAGCAACGGCCCACCTTGTGCGGCAAAAGCGGCCGCCATGCGCGCCCCAAGATCACCTCCCGACTGGCTGCACAGAGCGACCGCGCAGTGCTCGCGCAACGCGCGGAAGAAACGGTGCCGTTCGTCGGGCGCCGCGTGCAACACGACCTGGCCAAGCCCGGCGCTGCATGTCGTCGCCAGCGCGTGCAGCGTCAGACGCCGCTGCAGGCGCGCTGCGCCGGCCGCTCCAAGCGCGGGGATCAGGCGCGTCTTACTGCAGCCGGGCACTGGCGCTCGCGCGAAAACAGCGATGGCCGGCGCGTAGCCCTCGGCTTGCCCAGCACCACTGCCCACTGCCAAGCGCCGGCCCGTTTCAAGGTTCGCGCGCTGCATAGCCGTAACGAACCGCCAGACGGGCGGGATCGGCACCGAGGAAGTAACGTAGACGCAAGGACCACATCAGCAGGATCGTTCGCACCACGCCGTTTTTCTCCCAGCGCCGCCCGGAGGTCAGGACGCGCGCGCGCAGGCACGCTGGCCGCGCCAGCCGCCGCAAGCGCTGCGAGAGCGCGATGTCCTCCATCAGCGGCAGTTCAGGAAAACCACCAATACGCGCGAAGACGTCCTGTCGAACGAAAATCGCCTGATCGCCGGTGGCGATGCCGGTAAGGCGCGAGCGCAGGTTCATCATCCGTTCGACGACGCGCAGCAGGCGATGGCGTCCGTCGATCGTCACATCGAAGCGACCCCACCAGGCGCCACCCGCCACCGCCTGCAGAATCAGCACGTCCGCCTCCGCCGGCAGTGTCGTATCGGCATGCAGGAAAAGCAGCACCTCACCGTGGCCGGCACGCGCACCGGCGTTCATCTGCGTCGCTCGCCCGCGCGCGGCGACGAGAAAGCGATCCGCTACCGCCCGTGCAAGATCGCCCGTCGCGTCCCGGCTGCCGCCATCGACAACAATGAGCTCGGCGCCGCGCTGCCGCAGCACGTGCAGCGCAGCCAAGCGACCGGAAATCGCCGGTGCCTCGTCGAGAACCGGGACAATGACCGAGAGACGAGTCGCCTGAGCGCAGCCAACCGACGCCAGCGGCACGGTCATTGCATCATCATTGGGCGGCACGGTTTGCATCGCGCAATCTCCTTGGCAAACTGCATTGTTGCGCAAACACAACACTTGGATCAAGCGCCTTCACGGTATAGTCTCGCCATCCTCCCGGCCACCTGGAACCCGCAGCAAGCCACGCCGGAATGCAACCGACCCGCAAGAACGATGTCCAGCCCGCCTTCACTGCCCACCCCGAAGACGTTGAACCATGCCGGTGAAACGCCCGGTAGAGCGATCATGCTCCCTTTTCGCGTTCCCTGGACGAACTTTGGCGACGATGACGACTACGGTCGCTCGCTGATTCTGAAAATTGGCAACGCACGCCAGGTGTTTCGCTGGATTCCACCCGGACACTTCCTGATGGGTTCGCCGGCCGACGAGGCGCAACGCAGCAACAGCGAAAGACAACACGAAGTGCGCTTGTCATATGGCTACTGGCTGGCCGACACAGCCTGCACGCAGGAATTCTGGCTCGCCGTCTGGCCGGTCAATCCCAGCCACTTCGACGCGTGCCGACAGAATCCGGTCGAAAACGTCAGTTGGCACGATGCGCAGAGCTTCATCAGCGAACTCAACAAACGGCTGCCCGGGCTGGCCGCGCGTCTGCCGAGCGAAGCCGAGTGGGAATACGCCTGCCGCGCCGGCACCACGACGGCGTTTTCCTTCGGCCCCGACATCACGACCGAGCAGGTGAATTACCACGGCGAGCATCCGTACGGCGGCGGCAAGGCGGGACCCCATCGCGGCCAGACCGTACCGGTCGCTTCGCTCCCGGCCAATCCGTGGGGCCTGTACGAGATGCACGGCAACGTCTGGGAGTGGTGCGCCGATTGGTATTCCGACTATTCCGGCGAAGCGCAGTCCGACCCGCGCGGGCCACCGTTCGGCAAAATGCGCGTGTTGCGCGGTGGCACCTGGAGTGATCCGGCGCGCTACGCACGCTCGGCCACGCGCAGCCGGATCGAGCCCGCCTACCGCCCGCGCAGCACCGGCTTGCGCCTCGTCCTCGGGCCACGTTGAACGCTGGCTGGCCGAGCGCCGGGCAGCCAGCGCCAAGCTGGCCTACCTGGCGAGCGATGTGCGCTCAGTAGGCCGAGGCTGGCCGCCAGCCTGCCCCATCCTTCTTTTCGTCGGCGCCCGGGGGAGCATCGCCGGCCGCCGCTGCACTGCCCGCAGCGGCGCGGTATTCGACGAGCTCGCTGCGCTCGCCGCTGACCACCGCGCCTGCCTTGCGCACCAGGCTTTCGCTTGCCAGGACACCGCGCATGCGCTCCGGCGCCACCCACGCGCGCCGTTCCAGTTCGGTGCCGCCGGCCAGGTTCAAGCCACGCGCTTCTATCCGGTAAGCGTCAAAAGTGCCGGCCGGCAGGGTGATTCGTTCGCGCGCCGCAACGCGCAGATCGAACCGGATGCTGATCTTCGATCCATCCGGCTGGGTGGCAATGAACTGTGCCGACCAGCGCTTGCCCAGCGCATAGTCATTGATGAAGAACTGGTACGGCGTCCAGCGGGTACCGTCGGGCGCCTGAACCGAGTTGCCGAAGAGATCGGTGACCTTGCTGCCATCGTTGAAGAACACCTCGTCGCCGGCGATCCTGAGCACCGTGTCTTCGCTTCGCTGCGTTTCCTGTTGGGTCAGCAAGTCGAGACTGCGGTAACGATAACGCTCGCCCGGTCGAAACGGCAGCGCTGCACCTGGATAAGACGCTGCGAACGGCGCACTGCCCGCCCCCGGCACGCACGCCTCGCGCGCCAAGGCTGGCGCAACACTCGCGTAAACGGGCTTCTCGCCTTTGCGGCGGAGCACCAGGTCGAGTCGGTGCTGTGCGAGCTCGGCGAACTTGCCGCTCGGCCGTTGCCGGATGAAGGTTTCAAGCGGCTCGGGCATCGTTGCCTCACGCAGGCTGTTCCACGCCGCGAGGTCGGCTTCGAACTCTTTCTGTTCGCGGTCGACATCGCGCCGATTCTCGCCGAGAAACGAGAAGTCGCCCTCGAGCGAGGTACTTTCCCAAGGGATCTGTGCCCCTTGTGAAGCGCGCCGCACGGCCAGTCGGACGCGCTTGAAGACATCTTCGACCGCTGCCCCGGGTACTGCCATCTCGTGCAGCAACCTCCCGGTGTAGAGTCCGTGCTCGCCCTCGCCATCGTCGGCCGTGTTACCCGGTGCCGTTGCGTAAGCCAGCAGCGTTCCCGGCGGCGCGTCCAGCTGCGACAGGCCGCGATCGTCGACCCGGAAATCGCTGCCAAACGGATTGTTGCGACAGGCGTCGAGAATCACCAGATTGAGCGCGTTGCGCGCCCGTCCGAGCGTTTCCAGAAGGAGACCGAGATCGACCCCCTGTCCGGCGATGTCGGCGTGGTTCCTGATGCGCACGTCAACCGGCAGCATGAAATTGCGCCAGTTGAGCTGTACGCCGTGCCCCGCGTAGTAGAAGACACCAACCGTACGGCTGTCGCGCAGCAGCGAATCGCCGAACCTGCGGATCACCTCGTGCAGTTCACGCCGTCCGACATCGAGCACCAGCGTCACGGCAAAACCCGCCTGACGCAGCCGTTCAGCCACCGCACGTGCGTCACCGGCCGGGTTCACCAGGGGCGCCGAGCGATACGCGCCATTACCGACGACCAAAGCCACTCGCGGTCCACCGGCCGTTGGCTCGGCCGCCATCAGGGCGCGCGGAGACGACGCCAGCAAGCTGAGCATCAGGCAAAGCGCAAAGCGGGCGAATCTTTGGTAAGGCATCGCAGCAGCACTCCGGAAAAACGCGGGAAGCGAACTATACCGCCATCCTGCATCGCTGCGTCAGGCGCCTGGCCGGGCGCCGCGTGACGATGCTCACCCCGCGATCGGTCGACAGCTTACTCGCCCTGAGGCCCGGTGACCGGCGGCGCGATACCACCAAGAGCAAGAACGAACACCATGATGATCACGACCAGAATGACCAGCAGGGCGATGCTGCCGTAGATCACCTGGTCAGTCAGGACGCGGCGGGCCCAGCCACGCAAGCCTAGATAGTCGGCAATCGACAACGCACGATCGCTGTCCGCCGGTTCCTCCTCTTCGGCGATGAAACGCAGACCGCAGGCCCGGCAGCGATACGGTGCCTGATGCTTGACGCGCAACGCCAAGCCCTCCTGCGGACCGCGGCGGCGCGAACGACGAACGTCATTCGATTGACAGTTTGGGCAGTTCATACGACAAACGAAACTCCGTTTTGTCGCCTGCTCGAAGAACGCAGGCGGGTTCCTGATAGACTTTGCGGCGATGCGCTGCAGTCTACCGACACCCGGCACAATGTCTGTGCGCATTCTCACGAAAATTGGCGGACCCACCCCGGGGGCCGCACCGCTAGCTGCGCGCAGCGCCCCTTGCCAGCCACACGGCCGCCAGCAGGAAAGCGAAGAAACAGAGCGCTGACCAGTTGGCCATCGACAGATAAAGGAAAACCCACTCCTTGCTGCTACAGAAGCCAGTCGCCATGAACATCTGCGGCCAGAGCTCGCCAAACCAGTAGACGATGCGCTCAAGCAGGCTCGGCGCACCGACGCCGCACTCCAGACTGGTGTCAGACTGCCACTGCAGCCAGCTCTGGTAACTCGCCGTCGCCACCCCGCCAGCCGCGGTGAGCGCGAGCAGGCCGCTGAGCAATCGACGCACCAGCGGGGCGAAAGCAGCGCAGAAAGCAATCGCCGCCAGCAGCAGATACAGCAGACGCTGGAAAATGCAGAGCGGACAGGGCTGCAAGTGCAGCCATTCGCCAATCCCCCAAGCCACCGCCGTCAGGCCCAAGGCGGCCAGACCGACGAGGATGAACGCGTGGCGCTGCGAGAGACGCATCAGCCGACCCCAAGCCAGGCGGCCGATCCAGCGGGTAGACGCCACCGACGCGCGAGATCCGACGCCGAGCGCCGAGCAAAGCGGGTTTTGCCCATGGCAGGTAACTCCAGGAAAGCAGACGCCCAATTCTACGGCAAAGGCCCGGCCGAGCGTCATCGCCGACGCTCGCCTCGTCTTCCCGAAGCCAGTGCTGGGCGTTATTCGCCAGAAGCCTGCGTCTGGCGCCGACAACCCGTTATGATTGAGCGATGAAGACACGCATCTTGCTGATCGAGGACGATGAACGCCTCGCCCTGCTGACTGCCGAATACCTGCGCAAGAACGACTTCGAAGTCCTCGTCGAAGGGCGGGGCGACGCGGCCGAAGAACGCATACTCGGCGAACGCCCCGATCTGGTCATTCTCGACGTGATGCTGCCCGGCAAGGACGGCTTCGAGATCTGCCGCGCGGTACGTTCGCGCTTCACCGGCGTGATCCTCATGCTGACCGCGCGCGAAGAGGACTTCGATCAGATTTTTGGACTCGAACTGGGCGCCGACGACTACATCGCCAAGCCCGTTCAACCGCGCCTGCTGCTCGCCCGCATCAAGGCCTTGTTGCGCCGAGCAGCGCCCGCTGGCGGCGGGCAGAGCAGTGGCGAGAACGAGAACGGCGAGCCGACCGAACTCGCCTTCGGACGTTTCCGGATCAGCCAGACGACGCGCAGCGCTGCCCTCGGCGAAAACGGCATCGACCTGACGACGGCCGAGTTCGACCTCCTCTGGCAACTTGCTCGCCATGCCGGCAACATCCTCTCGCGCGACAACCTGCTGCAGGAGCTGCGCGGGATCGGCTTCGACGGGCTTGACCGGTCGATTGACGCGCGCATCTCGCGCCTGCGCCGCAAGCTTGGCGACGACCCGGAAAACCCGACGCGGATCAAGACCGTACGCGGCAAGGGCTACCTCTTCAGCAAACATGATTGGCAGTAATCGGCTGCTCGCCCGGCTGGGAACCTACAAGCCAGCGCCGTGGCGAGGGCGCTACAGCCTGTCGCGGCTGTTCTTCAACTTCTACCTGCTGGTCATGGGTTCCTTTGTGGCGATCGCGGTTTTTGCCGATTTCGTCATTTCGGCGGCGATCAAGGGAGTGACCGACGATTACACCAGCCGCTTCATGCGTGGGACGATCGTGCTCATCGAAGACGAGTTGTTCCGCAAACCACGTTCCGAATGGCCAAAGACCATCGAGGCGCTCGACCGCAAGTTCGCCTACAAGCTCGAAATCGTCGATCGCTGGACGCTGCAGCTTCCGCCAAGAGAGGCCGAAAAGCTCGACGGCGGCGAACTGGCGATCGGCGCGCAAGGCGATGTCGTCTACCACCGACTGAAGCAGACGCCGCAAATCCTGGTCGTCGGCCCGATCTCGCCCGAGCGCAATCCGGAGTATCAGCGCGGTCTGCCGCTCGATCTGCGCATCAGCCTGTTGACCTGGAGCCTGATCGGTGTCTGCCTGGCGATCGTCGTCTGGTTCTGGGTCTACCCGGTCTGGCGCGACCTGGAAGCCATGCGCCAGACCGCGCGCGCGCTTGGCGAGGGTCTCTTCGAAGCGCGCGCCCCGGGCATGCGCAGCAGCGCCTTCGGGCCGCTCGCCGAGACGCTCAACGGCATGGCTGAGCGAATCCAACTGCTGATTGCAACGCAGAAAGAACTGTCGAGCGCCATCTCGCACGAGTTGCGAACGCCCATCGCGCGCATGCGCTTCGCCCTCGAAATGCTCAGCGAAACCGACGAGGCGAGCGAGCGCGAACGCTTGCGCAAGGCAATGGAGGACGATCTCGGCGAACTCGACGGGCTGATCGACGCCAGTCTGACCTACGCCCGCTTCGAACGTGAACAGCCTGAACTGCAGCTCAGCTCGGTCGACATCGCCGTCTGGCTCGCCGAGCAGATCGAAGCGGTTCGCCTGCTCAGCCGCGAACTCGACCTCCGGCTCGACACATCGGCCTTGCCACCCGGCCAGCGCGTCGAAGTCGATTGCCGCAGCCTGCCGTATGCCGTCGCCAACCTGCTGCGCAACGCGATCAAGTACGCGCGTTCGCGGATCGACGTCAGCGCTGAAATCAACGATGGCTCGATCAGCGTGCACGTCGACGACGACGGCATCGGCATTCCCCGCGACGAGCGCGAGCGCGTCTTTCTCGCCTTCACCCGGCTCGACCGCTCACGCGATCGGACGACTGGCGGTCACGGTCTGGGTCTGGCGATCGCCCGCCTGGTGCTTGAACACCACGGCGGAACGGCCACCGCCGGCGAGTCGCCAAGCGGCGGCGCGCGCCTGACGCTGACCTGGCCGCTGTCACAGAACGTCACCGAAAGCTGACGTAATCGCGCAAGACGCCGCCGCGCCTCGTTCCTATCATCGTGCTCTGTTCACACCACGAGTGAGGAGACGAGACAATGAGCGAATTCAGAGCGAACTGCGAACAGTTTCTGGCCACCACGCGAGAGCATTTCTTTGCTGGCCATCCCTCGACCGCTTTCCGGAATGATGCCGACGGCGACCCGGCGCCAACCGCGAGCGGTGAGACGCATCACCGGACCCACACCGGAAAATGAATACGGTGGCACAGCCCCAAGTTCCGTTCCCGCTTGCCGAGGGCCTCGGCATCTTCTTCGGGATCGCAGCCTGGGATGTGCTCAGCGTCGGCACGGTCGATCTGCTGACCGCCGGGCTGCTTTCCGCCGGCGCCGCCGGCGTCTGGTACGGCGCCCGTTGCTGGCTCGCGCATCGCCGCCGCAAGCGGCTCTGACCGCTGGCCGGAGCAACGAATCCGGGCAACGACCACTTTCCCTCCCTGATGCCCACCACCCCGGGTGGGCCTTCCGCCGCGCTCCCCCAGCGCGGTTTTTTTGCCCGGTGGCGGGCGGGCATCTATCCGCGCCGCGGCCACGCTGCGCCGCCTCCCTGATGCGTCTTTTGCGCTGCCTGGGCGGCTACGCACCGCCGCTCAGGCGGCTGGCGCGTCGCCGACGATGCGGACTTCGTGCTGCGGGAACGGAATCTCGACGCCGTGCGTGCGGAAGGCGCGCCAGATCGCCAGATTGACCGCCGAGCGGACACCGCCGGTACCCTCTTCGGGATCGTCGATCCAGAAGCCAAGATCGAGATTGATCCCGCTGTCGGCAAAGGCGGTCAGCAGCGCCTGCGGCGGCGGATCGGCGAGGACGCGTGCTTGCTCGCGCGCGGCCTCGACCATCAGCCGCATCGCTGCTTCAAGGTCGGTGCCGTAGGCGACCTGCAGCGAAACGACCAGGCGCACGCGCGGATCGGCGAACGATTCGTTGCGCACGATGTTCGACACCAGATATTCGTTCGGAATGATCACCGCCGTCCCGGTGAGCGTACGCACGACCGTATAACGCGCGGTGATCTCGTTCACCACGCCGGAAGTCGCCGCGTCGATGGCGACGACGTTGCCCAGGCGAATCGAGCGATCGAGCAGAATGATGAAGCCGCTGACGTAGTTGCTGGCAATCCGCTGCAGGCCAAGACCGAGACCGACGCCGAGTGCACCCCCGAAAACCGACAGCGTCGTGATGTCGATGCCGACCAGCGAGAGGCTGAGCAGGAGAGCGATCACCGAGAGCACCGCCTTGACCAGCCGCCCGAGGACGACGCGCAGGCTGGAATCGAGCCCCTCGCTGGCGAGCAGGCGACGCTCGACGACGCCGGACAGCCAGAGCGCGACGAGCACGGTGACGATGACCGTGACAATGCCGTTGAGCAAGGTCCACAGGTCGAGCTTCTGCTTGCCGATGTGCAGGCTGACCTGTTCGAGCAATTCGATCAGCGGCTCGGCCAGACCGCTCAGGTAGAGCGCCAGGCAGAGCCAGATGCCGGTTGCGACGAAGCGCTCGGAAGTCGCCAGCCAGCCGCTCGGCGAAAATGCGTGGCGCAGAACGTAGATCGCCGCGCGCACCAGTGCCATCGACAGGAGCAGCGGCAGCGCCACATCGAGCAGGCTGACCGAGCCCAGATGCCAGAACTTGAACAGCTTGCGGGCAACCATGATGAAAGCGAAGCCGAGCAGCGGAAAGGCGACGCGTTTCAGGCTGCCGGCACCGAAGGTACGCAGCGCGCCGTGCTCGGCGCTGGTCTGGGCAAAATCCGCCCGCCGGCCGTAACGCGAAAGGCCCCAGGCGAGCAGCAGGCTGATCCCGAGTGCGATGATCTGGCGAATGAAGTTCGGGTCGCTGACGTCGTGCCAGAGCTCGATAAGCAAGGCAAAAGTCTGTTTTTCGTTCATGTTCTCTCCATCGCCACAGCGTAGAAAGCGTCCGTCGCATGCACCTGCGGGAGCAGCCGCAAGCGCTCGCCGCAGCTTATGGCGATCTGCTGCGCGGCAAGAATCTCCTCTGCCGGGCGGACGACGAAGTCCGGATGCGCGCTCAGGAAGGCGTCGACCACCGCCTCGTTCTCGGCCGCGAGCAGGCTGCACGTCGCGTAAACCAGCCGCCCGCCGGGTTTGACCAGCGTCGCCGCAGCGCGCAGGATCGCCGCCTGCTTGATGCTCAATTCGTCTACGCTGGCCGGCGTCTGCCGCCACTTCAGATCGGGATTGCGGCGCAGCGTGCCCAAGCCTGAGCACGGCGCGTCGACCAGGACGCGGTCAAGCTTGCCGGCCAGCCGTTTGACCTTCAGGTCGCGCTCGGACTCGATGCGCAACGGATGTACGTTCGACAGACCTGAGCGTGCCAGGCGCGGCTTCAGGCGCGCCAGCCGGTGCTCGGCAACGTCGAACGCATACAGGCGGCCTTGCGAGCGCATCAGAGCGCCGAGCAGCAAGGTCTTGCCGCCGGCCCCGGCGCAGAAGTCGGCGACCATTTCGCCGCGCTTCGGCTGGAGCAGAAAACCGAGCAACTGACTGCCTTCGTCCTGGACTTCGAGGCTGCCGTCGATGAACTGCGGATGCGCGGCGAGCGCCGGCTTTTCCGCCAGGCGAACGGCGAGTGGCGACCAGCGTCCGGCGGCCGCGGCAATCCCGTCGGCGTGCAGGCGAGCGAGCACCGCCGGCCGGTCGGTCTTCAGCGGATTGACGCGCAGGTCGAGCGGCGCCGGTCGATTGAGCGCCGCCGCCAGCGCAGCCAAGTCGTCGGCGGAAAATTGTCCAGCAAGTTGCTCGTACAACCAGTCAGGCAGATCGAGGCGAACCGCCGGCGGCAGGTCTTCCACGCGCAGCGCCTTGGCCTGCGCCAGCCAGCGGCTTTCGCTGGCGTTGAGAAGCGGCGCCAACTGGCGCAGGTTCAGCCCCTGCCGGCAGGCCAGCGCGGCGAGCAGCAGACGGCGCGAGCTGAGGTCGCCGGCACAGCGCGCGGTGAGCGAACGGCGATGGCGGAGAACGGCGAAGACGTTCTCGGCGACGAACGCCCGATCGGCGTGACCGAGTTCGCGCTGGTGCCGGAAATACGTCGAAACGACCGCGTCGGCCGGCAGGTGGGTCTTCAGCAATTCGCCAAGCAGGCGTTCGGCGTGCGCGAGCAGAACGGGGTGAATGTTCGTCATCAGGGTTCCCGGGTGAAATCGATGTGGGTCGCCGACTGCACGAAGACGTCACCCTTGCGATCGACGTGGCGAATCTTCACCGGCAGCAGCGCCTGCTCGTAAGCCAGCCAAAGCTCGGTCGTCGCCGTGCCGGCAAGGCGCAGGTGCAGGCAGCGGAAACTGCCCGCCGGTGTCTCGATCGTCTCCTCGCCCATCACCTCGATCCGATAGCCGGCCAGCTTGCGGCCAGTAGCGACGTTCACGGCGACGCCGGAATGCTCGGGCAGCAGCGCCAGTTGAAAGTTCAGCGACAGGATGTCCTGCGTCCCGCCGCGCAGCGCCAGCGGCGGCCGCTCGCCCATGCGCACCTGGCGCGCCGGCCAGTCGAAATCGATCTCCTCGGCGCGCTCGCGTCCGCTGCGGCGGACGACGAAGTGCTCCGGAACGAGGCCGCCGGAACCGACCCGGCCGCGACTCTCGGCCTCGACGCGCACGCGTTTGAACAGGGCGACCAGCCCGCTCGTCTCGCTCAGCGCGCTGATCCGGTAACGGTCGGCGCGCACCTCCCACTCCTGCCGCGCGAAACCGATCGGGAAACTGCGGTCGCCACGCTCGACGCGGTAGCGAATCGAGCCGCGTGCCGGCAGACGCGCGGTGACGACGACCGGCGGTGTCGCCTCGCCAGCGGCCGGATCATCGCCGCCCACCTCGGGTGCGCCGGCCGCGCCGGGTATGCCGGGAACGCTGCCCATCCCGGGTGCGCCCGCCACATCGCCCACTTCGTCCGGCGCAGCGGGCTGCTCTGCCGCCCGTTCCGGCTGATCGTCCGCCGCCGGCGCATCGCCAAGCTCCTCGGCCGGCGCCGGTTCGTCCGGCGCGACCTCTGGTGGTGCGCTCGCGGGCGGCGAGGCGACGATTGCCGAGTCACGTAGCGGCGACGGACGCGCCGCACGCGGCCGCGCCGGCGGCGGCCGCGGCGCCGCGCGCCTTACCGGCGGCGGGTTGCTGAGCTGCGCCGGCGCTGCACCGCCCGTCTGCGGCGACGGACGCAACTCGGCGAGCAACGGAGGTGGATCGCCCGCGCGCGGCAAGCTCATCTGCGTCGCGAAGAGCGCCAGCGCATGCAGCACGAGCGAGACGAGCAGAGCAACGAGCAAACCACGCGGCATCGGCCCGCCGGTCAGCCGGCCGCGCTCGCCGGAACGATCAGCCAGGGATGCGCGGCCTGTTCGACGGCACAGACGACGCGCCCCTGGCGCAACTGCAGACGACCTTCGGCGAACCAGCGCACGGCGAGCGGGTAGATCCGGTGCTCCTGCGCGAGAACGCGCGCGGCCAGCGTCTCCTCATCGTCGCTGTCGAGAACCGGAACGGCTGCCTGGACGACGATCGGCCCATGGTCGAGGTCGGCGGTGACGAAATGCACGCTGCAGCCGTGAATCCGCACGCCCTCGGCGAGCGCCCGCCGGTGCGTGTGCAGACCGGGGAAGGCCGGCAACAGCGACGGATGAATGTTGAGCAGACGACCGGCGTAGCGTTGCACGAAAGCCTCGCCGAGGATGCGCATGAAGCCGGCGAGAACGACCAGATCCGGCGCGCAAGCGTCGATCGCCTCGGCCAGCGCGGCGTCGAACTCTGCGCGCCCGGCGAAAGCGCGATGATCGACGACGCAGGTCGGCACGCCGGCGGCGGCGGCCGTCGCCAAACCGGCCGCATCCGGCCGATTCGCCACGACGCCGGCGATGCGTACCGGCAGGTCGCCGCGCCCGACGGCGTCCAGCAGCGCAGCCATGTTGCTGCCCCGCCCGGAAATCAGGATGACGAGCGAAATCATGCTTGTCCTCCCGCCTGCCGATGCTGCCACCAGCCGTAGACGACCGGCAGCAGCGAAATGACGATGATCGCCACGATGACCAGCGTCAGATTCTGCTGAATCCACGGCAGATTGCCGAACCAGTAGCCGGCCAGCGTCAGCGAGCCGACCCAGGCCAGCGCGCCGATCAGGTTGAAGAACGTGAAGCGCGCGTAGCCCATCGCGCCGATCCCGGCGACGAAGGGCGCGAAAGTCCTGAAGAGCGGCAGGAAACGCGAAATGACCAGCGTCTTGCCGCCGTGCTTCTCGTAGAAAGCGTGCGTCTTGTCGAGCGCCGCCTTGTTGAAGAAGCGCGACTGCTCCCAATGAAAGACCTTCGGTCCGAGAAAGCGACCGATCTGGTAATTGACCATGTTGCCGAGGATCGCCGCCGCGCTGAGTACCGCGAGCAGGATGCCGATGTCCATTCCGCCGAGCGCCGCCAGCGCGCCGGCGACGAAAATCAGCGAGTCGCCGGGCAGAAAAGGCGTCACGACAAAACCCGTCTCGCTGAAGATGATCGCGAAGAGAATGGCGTAAATCCATTGCCCGTACTGCTGGACAAGCAAAGCCAAGTGCTTGTCGAGATGCAGGACGATGTCGATGAAGCTGAGCAGGTAATCCATGAACGGCCGGGAACGGAAGGAAGGAGGGAAGGAAGGTAGGTAGGAAGGGATGAAGCCGGAACGGCGGCAAGCGCCGGCGCGCAGGCGGGATTCTACCGGAAGCCGGCCCGCTCTGCCCGGCGGCGGCCGCCGACCAGCGAGCGCCGCTGCCGGGCGCCCGGCCGGCAGACAATCTCCCTCCCGCCGACACGCCCGGCGAGAGATATACCGGAATAGGTCACAAAGGACTTAAAATAGTTGGTGCAAGAGGATGTAGAATTGGACTATTGCGTTCTACATGGAGCTGCTGCAATGCTGAGACTGACGTTTACCCAGGCGGAGGCCGAAGCCTTAGAAGACGAACGCTTTCAGCATCCGCATCCACACGTGCGACGCAAGATGGAAGCGCTGTGGCTGAAAAGCCAGGGGCTTGCGCACCAAGACATTGCGCGGCTCGCGGGGGTGAGCGGCAAGACTCTTCGCACCTACCTCCGGCAGTATGTGGAGGGCGGCGTTGCAGGACTGAGGGAAACACATTTTCGTCGGCCGCAGAGCGAACTGGTGGCGCATCAGGAGACGATAACGGCTTACCTTTTGGCCCATCCGCCAGCTTCGATCAATGAAGCAGTGGATGCGATCAGAACGCTTACGGGTTTGAGCCGCTCGCCGACTCAGGTGCGGCTTTTCTTGAGAGAGAAGTGCGGGATGAAACGGCTGAAGACCGGCACGCTGCCGGCCAAGGCGGATCCAGATGTCCAGGAAGCGTTTAAAAAAAAGAACTTGAACCGCGTTTGGCGGAAGCCGAAGCGGGCCAACGTGCCGTGTTCTTCGTAGACGCCGCGCACTTTGTGTTGGGAGCCTTCATGTCCGTGGTATGGTGCGTTGCTCGGGTTTGGATCAAGGCACCCTCTGGCCGGCAGCGCTTCAACGTGTTGGGTGCCATCGATGCCGTCAGCAAAGAGGTCATCACCGTTGTCAATTCCGCTTACATCAATTCAATCAGCGTGTGCGCCTTGTTGGCAAAACTGGCTGCCTCGCGGCCCACGCTGCCCATTACGGTCGTACTGGACAACGCCCGCTATCAACGTTGTGCGTTAGTGAAAACCTGCGCCGACCAACTCAACATTGAGTTGCTCTTTCTGCCGACCTACTCGCCGAACTTGAACCTCATCGAGCGTTTGTGGAAGTTCGTCAAACGGCAGTGCCTGTACGCCAAGTACTACCCCGACTTCCCTTCGTTCACCACCGCCATCGAACGCTGCTTGCAAGATACCCACACCATCCACGCCAATGCGCTACAGTCCCTACTGACCCTGAACTTCCAAACCTTCCAGAAGATTCAATCGTGACCTCCCAAGGTATAATCGCGCCTGCGCCCATCGTCCAGGGGAGAACGATGTCCCAACCGCCGGCTCGACCCAGCGTCTTCATTTCGAGCACCTCGATCGACCTGCCCGAGCATCGCCGGGAGGTCGTCGCGGCCTGCCTCGGCCTCGGCTATTTCCCGGTCGGCATGGAATACTGGCCGGCGCAGGACGCCGACGCCGAAGCCGTCTGCCTGCGCGAAGTCGACGCCGCTGATATCTTCGTCGGCGTCTACGCCTTCCGCTACGGCTGGAAGCCAGCGGGCAGCGCCGTTTCAATCTGCGAGATCGAGCATGAGCGCGCCAGGGACGGTGGCAAACCGCGCCTGCTTTTCTTCATGGACGAAGAGCATCCGTGGCCGGCCAGCCGTGTCGACAAGGGCAAGGACGGCGAGTTGCTCGCCGCCTTCAAGCAGCGGCTGCGCAGCGAGCGTGTCAGCAGCCGCTCGTTCACCACCGCCAACGACCTCGCCGGGCTGCTGACGCAGGCGCTCGTCGCGCACGAAAAGCGCCACCCGCGCCGCAGCGCAGCGGACGGCGCAACAAGCAGCGGCGCGCCGGGCGCCACTGCCCCTACGCCGGCCGGCCCGCCGCCCGCGCTGATCGACTGCCCCTACCGCGACCTGCGCGCCTTCACTGACGCCGACGCGCCGTTCTTCTTCGGCCGCGAGGGCTTCACGCGCGAGCTGCTGCAGGCCGTCGACGGCAGCCCTTTCGTCGCTGTCGTCGGCGCTTCCGGCAGCGGCAAGTCGTCGGTCGTCCAGGCCGGGCTGATTCCGGCGCTACGCCGGCGCGGCGGCTGGGCGGTCGGCGTGCTGCGGCCGGGCGAGGAACCCTGGCGCAGCCTCGCCGGCTGCCTGCACGATCTGGCCGCCACGGGTCGGGCGGACGCCGCCGATAGCGCCGGCGCGCTGCGCCAGCTCGTCATCGGCCAACTGGCCGACGAACTGGCAAAGGGCGCCGACGGCGGCAAGCTCGCGCTGCGTCACCTGCTGCCCGACATCCTCGCCGGCCAGCCGGGCAGCCGCCGCCTGCTGCTGCTCGTCGATCAATGGGAGGAGCTGTACACCTACGAGAAGAAGGACGCCGCCGGCGACGAGATTAGCGCGCCGACAGCAGCGACGGCGGCAACCGCCGCACGCTTCGCCGACGCGCTGATCGCCGGCACGCAGCAGGCGCCGCTGACCGTCGTCCTCACGCTGCGCGCCGACTTCACGCACCACGCCGTCGACCACCGCCCGCTGCGCGACCGCCTGCAGGCGGCGACCGTCTTCCTCGGCGGCATGACGCGCAGCGAGCGCGAGCGGGCGATCGTCGGCCCGGCCGAGGTCGCCGGCTTCGCTTTCGAAGACGGCCTCGTCCGCCGCATGCTGGACGACGTCGGCGACGAGCCGGGCAACCTGCCGCTGCTCGAATTCTGCCTGACGCAGCTTTTCGCGCAGCGCGACGCCGCCGGCCGCATGTGCCACCGCGCCTACGACGCGCTCGGCGGCGTCGCCGGCGCCATCGTCCGCTACGCCGACGGCGTGCTCGACGAACTCGCACCCGGCGGCGCGCAGCAGCGCCATGACCTCGTGCGCGACGTCTTCCTGCAGCTCGTGCAACTGGGCGACAACAGCGAAGACACGCGCCGGCGGGCGCGGCGCGGCGATTTCGCCGCCGCCGCACAGCCGCTCATCGAGCAACTGGCCAGTAAGCGCCTGCTCGTCGTCGGCAACGACCCGGCGCGCGGCGAGGAGACGGTCGAAGTCGCGCACGAAGCGCTGATCCGGCGCTGGCCGCGCCTGGTCGACTGGCTGGCTGAAAACCGCGCCGACCTGCACCAGCGACGCGAGATCGAGCGTGCCGCACAGGCCTGGCAGACGCACGGCGATTCACATCGCTGGTCGGACGAGCGGGTCATGCACGAAACGGCGCCGATGCTGCGCCGGCTGGGGACGCGCTTCGCGCTGAGCGAGAACGAGCGCCGCTTCCTCGGCCCGCTCGCCGCCGACGAGCTGCTCGCCCGTCTCGCCGACCCGGCGACGACGCACGGTGAACGGGCAAGGATCGGCGACCGCCTGACGCTGCTGCCCGACGGCGACCCGCGCCCCGGCGTCGGCCTGACCGCCGACGGCGTTCCCGACCTCGTCTGGCAGGCGATTCCCGGCGGCAAGGTGGTGCTCGCAGTCGACGAGGCGGCGCCGGCGCGACGGCGACGCTTCAAGGTCCAGCCTTTCCACATGGCCCGCTACCCGATCACCGTCGCCCAATGGCAGGCTTTCGTCGACGCCGACGACGGCTACGATGCGTTGGTGCGCCGGGTGCGCGGCTGGGAACCTGACCCGCAGCGCGGGCGCGCCAACCAGCCGGCGGTCATGATCACCTGCTTCGAAGCGATCGCCTATTGCCGCTGGCTCACCCGCGTCGCCGGCCACGAGGTCCGCCTGCCGACCGAATGGGAGTGGCAGCAGGCGGCGACCGGCGGCGACGCGCAGCGCGATTACCCCTGGGGCGAATGGCGCGCGGGATGCGCCAACACCTTTCAAAACCAGCTTGGCCGCATGACGGCGGTCGGCGTCTACCCGTCGGGCCAGTCGGTGCACGGCGTCTTCGATCTGGCCGGCAATGTCTGGGAGTGGTGTCTCAACGCCTACGACACGCCAAAGGATGTGAGCGAAGATGGCGACGCCCGGCGCGTGGTGCGCGGCGGCTCCTGGGTCAACCTCCGCGGCCTCGCGCGCTGTGCTTACCGCTGCCCCTACCATCCCGGCTACCGCAACCTCGACCTTGGCGTTCGGGTGGTGTGTGTGTCCCCCATCCTTTTGAACCGCTGCCCACCGGAACGCTGATCTCTGTTTCTCTGCTGCTCTGTCTCTCTGTCGCCGCGCAGCGGCGTTCCGGGGCGCGCAGCGCCCCGCGCGAAATTTTTTCGGGCCTTGCCCATTTTGCCGCCGGCGCGGCGTCGCCAACAAGCCCGGCACCGCCGCCCACAGCGCTGCGGAAAGCGCTCAGCCACGCTCGTCGAACACCGCCTCCAGGCTCGCTGCGTCGAGCACGCG
>NZ_JAVMKF010000304.1:25526-70102 GCF_031732815.1 Accumulibacter sp.
GGCCTGGCGCAACTCGTCGCCAGTCAAGCGATCGACGCTCGCCGCCTGCGCCAGGGAGCGCAGCAACGTGCGTCGCCCTTTCTTCCCCCAGAATACAAGCAGCGAGAGGTGGTGCCTGAACGCCTATGACATGGTGAAAGACGTGAGCGAAGAGGGCGCGCGGCGGGCTCCTGCGACAGCCTCGGCGGCGTCGCCGGCAAGCGCGGCCGAAGGCGCTCAGCCACGCTCGTCGAACACCGCCTCCAGGCTCGCTGCGTCGAGCACGCGCCGCGCCCAGGTCTCCAGCCGCGCCGGTTCGGCGTCGGCCAGGCGGGTCTCGACCCAGGGCGGCAAAGCACCGAAACGGCAATTCAGCAACTGCCTGAGCAGCCGTGCCTGACCCTGCCCGATGCCTTGCTCGATGCCTTGCTCGATGCCTTGCTCGATGCCTCGTTCGATGCCTCGTTCGATGCCTTGCTCGATGCCTTGCTCGATGCCTTGGCGAATCCACTTCTCTCTGGCCTGCTGTTCCCATTCCTCGGCTATCGTCAGCATCAGTTGTCCTCCATCGATGAAAGTTTGCGTCACGGCCTGGCGCAACTCGTCGCCAGTCAAGCGATCGACGCTCGCCGCCTGCGCCAGGTAGCGCAGCAGCGTGCGCACGTAGTCCAGCCCGCTCGAACTCTGCGCCAAGTCGCGCAGCAGCGCCAGGATTCCCGGCAGGCGCTGGCGCAACTCGTCGCGCAGGACGTATTTCAGCGTGAGCAGCGCAGTGTGCAGGACGACCGCGCCTTGCAGTTCGTCATCGCGGTACTGGCTCAGGTCGACCAGTTCGTACACACACGCCGGAACATACGCCTGCAATCCCGGCACGGCGTCCACCTCCTCGGCAAACTGGCGGCTGATGCGCCAGCGCGTCGCGCCATGGTAGACGACAACCGGTAAGACCAGCGGCAGACGGCCCGAATTCCCTGCGTTCAACCACTGTTCCCAGATGCGGACGCGGTAGCGCAAAAGGTCGAGGCTGATGCGTGGCTCGAGGTAGCTCTTGTGTTCGAACAGTACATGCACAAAGCTGACCCCGCCAGCGCATTGATCGACCGCGTACAGCAGGTCGGCCGGGTGCAGCGCCAGATCGACATCGAGAAACGAGTCCCTGGCCGCGCGCAGAGTCTTCCAGTCGAGCGCTGCACTCGCCGCCACCGGCAGAAAACGCTGCAGAAATTCCGCTGCCACCTCGGTACGTCCGAACACCGCCTTGAAAAAGCGATCGTGCGGGCTGTGCAAAGCCGTCATGCGTGCATGCTCCGTTCATCCGCTGCAGCTTCGATGCTAGCACGGCGCGCGCGACGCTGCCGGTTGGCGCGCTCAGCGCAGCGTGCGGCGCCCTTTCTTCCCCCAGACGGCAAGCAGTGAGGCCAGCTTTTGGCGCTGCGTCAGGCGTTCGTCGGAAAGCGCTTCGAGGAAGTCGGACAGCGCCTTCGATTTGACGACGGCGAAGCCGGTGAGCAGAGCCGAGGGGATGGCGACGGCGGTGAAGAAGACGATCTTTTCGAGCAAGGACGAGGCGGCAGCGTCGATCAGGTTGATTCCCAGGAAACCGGTGGTGATCGTTGCGACCAGTCCGGCGGTGGTGACGACGGTCAGGCGGACGACGGTATTGGCTTGTCGGCGCAGGCTGTCGCTGTCGAGGTACTGGCTCATGTCCTGGATTTCTTCGCGCAGTTCGCGGTAGAGCTGCTCGCTGCCCAGATGGTCGCGCGTCATCGTGAAAATGGCGCGCGCCTGCGCCTGGTCGGAGATCTCGGTAAACCAGTAGCGATGCGTGAAACGCAGGAAGACTTCGAGGATTTGGCGAATCGCCCGCTTGAAGCGCTTGACCGACTCGGCGTTGCCGATCTGCAGCCGGTTGAGTTCGCTGACCAGACGGTCGGAGAGCATCAGCAGCGCCGCCTTGTGGAAGTGCGGGATGAGCGCGAGCAGGAAGAACTGGTGGCGAAACTGGCCGAGCAGGCCGTTCTCGCTGCCGGTGAAGTAGGCGTCGCGCGCGCTGCCGACCATGACGAAGGCGTGCCCGCAGGAGAGCAGCCGGGTACCCGGTTCGGCCGCTTGCGGGTGCCAGTAGCGATCGTGGCAGTACCGCGCTTCGAAGCCGGCGAGATGCTGGTCCGAATAGGGCAGCGAGCCTTTGCGGCCAGGCCCGGCGACGAATACCAGACGAGCGAAATCGCCCCGGCTGAGGCTTGCCGGGTCGTCGAGCGCCAGGTAGGCGAGCAGCGGCATGCGGTGGTATTCGATCTGCCGGTAACGGACCGGGCCCGCTTCGTCGGAGTGGTGAAAGACCAGAGGCCGGAGAAGGAATTCCCAGTGCGCGGCGATGCACGGAGCGCGGAAGCGGCTGACGAAAGCGAGGTATTTCTGCCGTTCCTCGTAGTCGGAAACGGCAAGCACACGCCCGTCGGCGGCGATCCATTCGCTGCGCCGCAGGCAATGGCCGCGGCTCCCATCTTCGTCCCAGTACGGCGGATAGGCGCGCCCGAAGCGGAAAAGCGTGTCCTGCACGCGCGCCAGGCCGAGATCGTCGGCGGCGATTTCGAGCGCCAGGATGACGACGTCGATGTCGTAGAAGAAATAGAGGTCGAGATGGACGACGGTGAAATCGAGCGGCTGTTCGCTGTCCTTGAAGCTCATGCGCGCGAACGCGATGTCGTAGCGGCGAAAGACACGGATCGGCGACTCGCCGGCGCGCCGGTCGCCCGCCTCGCCGCCGCTTTCGCCATACAGGAAGCGCTGGACGTAGGGCAGGAAGGTGACGAATTCGCTGTAGTGGCGTTGCTGAAACGCCTGCGCGTCGCCGGAAAATTCGTCGAGCAACTCGCGCCAGGGATTGTCGGGGCCGCCTGCGAGCAGCAGCTCGTAGGGCTCGGTGAACGGTGCGTCGTCGGCGAGCGGCATCAGTTGCAGCGGCCAGAGCAGGATCTGGCGGAAGTGTCGCACGCGCTGCTCGGCCTCGGGCTGTGCGGGGGCGCTACTCAGTTCCATCGACTTCTCCTCCTGAGCGAGATGCCGCCGGACGGGTTCCCGGCGAACCGACTTCGCGCCGCGCATTGTATCGCCGGCAGCCCGGCACGCGGACCGACGGCGCGTCTGTGGCCCTGCCGGTATAATCCGCGCATGCCCGCCGCACCCCGCATTCATCTGCTGCCCGAGCTGCTGATCAGCCAGATCGCCGCCGGCGAGGTCGTCGAACGGCCTGCTTCGGTGCTCAAGGAACTGCTCGAGAACGCGCTCGATGCCGGCAGTTCGGCGATCCGCATCGAGCTCGAGGAAGGCGGCGTCAAGCTGATCCGGGTCAGTGACGACGGCTGCGGAATCGCGCGCGACGAGCTGACGCTGGCGCTCACTCGACACGCAACGTCGAAAATTGCTTCGTTGGACGACCTCGAACGCGTCGCCACACTCGGTTTTCGCGGCGAGGCGCTAGCCTCGGTAGCGGCCGTTGCGCACCTGACGCTGACCAGCCGGTCAAGCGGCGAGCGCGACGCCGGCGGGCACGCCTGGCGGCTCGCCGGCCAGCCCGGCGCGGCGCTCGAACCAGCGGCGCTGGCCGCCGGGACGGTCGTCGAAATGCGCGACCTGTATTACAACACGCCGGCACGGCGCAAGTTCCTCAAGTCGGACAACACCGAATTCGCGCACTGCGCGGAAATCGTCCGGCGCACCGCGCTGGCGCATCCGGCGGTCGCTTTCACGCTGACGCACAACGGCCGGCAAAGTTTCCGGCTCACCGCCGGCGAGGCGCGCGAGCGTGTCGGCGCCATCCTCGGCGACGACTTTCTCGCCGAATCGCGTTCCGTCGACGTCGCCGGCGCCAGCCTGCGCGTCGCCGGCCACTGTGCCCTGCCCGCCTATTCGCGGGCCCGCGCCGACGCACAGTATTGTTACGTCAACGGCCGCTTCGTGCGCGACAAGCTGCTCGCGCACGCCGTGCGCGAAGCCTACCAGGACCTGCTGCACGGTAGCCGCTACCCAGCTTACTGCCTGTTCATCGAAGTCGACCCGGCGACCGTCGACGTCAACGTCCACCCGCAGAAAACCGAGGTCCGCTTCCGCGATCCGCGCAGCGTCCATCAACTGGTCTATCACGCGGTACAGCGCGTCCTCGCCAGCCCCTTGGCCGATGGCGGAGGCGCTGCGCGCGCGCTGGCGACCCCTGGCGCGCCAGACGCTTCCTCGGCCGCCACGTCGGATTCGTCGGCTGCTCGCGCAAACCCGGTCCTCGGGGCGTCAGCCGGCGTTTTCGGCACCCGCTTCGGCAGCGCTTTCGGTGGTCCGTTCAAGCCGCTGCCCGAGCGCGCCGCGAGTCTGCCATTTGCCGGGCGTTCTGCCGCCTCGAGCAGCCAGCGACCGACCTTCAGCACACCGCCGGTCGCCGCCGAACCCCCGCTGGCGGCCGATTACGCGGCCTTCGCCCGCGCGCCGGCCGATGCGACGAACGGCGACGGCGCGCCGGAACTGGCGGCGACGCCGCTTCTCGGCTACGCGCTGGGCCAGTTGCACGGCGTCTATATCCTGGCTCAGAACAGCCAGGGGCTGGTCGTCGTCGACCTGCACGCGGCGCACGAGCGCATCCTCTACGAGAAGCTGAAACAGGCGCTGGACGGGCAGAAGCTGGCGACCCAGGCGCTGCTGATTCCAGCGGTGATTCACCTCGAACCACTTGATCTGGCGGCAGCCGACGAGAACGCCGAGACGCTACGCGAGCTGGGTTTCGATCTGGCGGTGGTCGGACCACGCCAGCTTGCCGTCCGCAGTCTGCCCACGCTGCTCGTCGGCGCCGATCCCGCGCCGCTGGTGCGCACCTTGCTCGGCGAACTGCGCACGCACGGCGTGACGCAACTGATGACGACGCGGCGTAACGAGTTTCTCGCCGAACTGGCCTGCCACGGCGCCGTGCGTGCCCGGCGCCAGCTTGCACCGGCCGAAATGAACGCCCTGCTGCGCCAGATGGAAGCCACCGAGCGCGCCGGCCATTGCAATCACGGCCGCCCGACATGGATGCAACTGACGCTGGCCGATCTCGACCGCCAATTCCTGCGCGGCCGATGAACGCGGGCGCGCCGCCTGCTCCGGCGCTGCCGCCGGCGATCCTGCTGATGGGGCCGACCGCCGCCGGAAAGACCGCGGTCGCGCTCGAGCTTGCCCGCCGCTTTCCGGTCGAGCTGATCAGCGTCGATTCGGCGCAGGTCTTCCGTGACATGGTGATCGGCACGGCGAAGCCCGACGCGGCAACGCTGGCCGCTTTTCCACATCGCCTGATCGACCTGATCAGCCCGGAAGAAGCGTATTCGGCGGCGCGCTTCCGGCGCGATGCGATCGCGGCGATGGACGAAATCAGCCAGGCCGGACGCGTGCCGCTGCTCGTCGGCGGAACGATGCTGTACTTCAAGGCGCTGCTCGACGGCCTCGCCGAACTCCCGGCGGCCGACGCCGCGCTGCGCGCAGCGCTCGATCTGAAGGCCGCGGCGCACGGTTGGCCGGCGCTGCACGCCGAGCTTGCCGCGGTCGACCCGGCCACCGCCGCACGCCTGCCGACTACCGACGCGCAGCGCATTCAACGCGCGCTCGAAGTCTTCCAGCTCACCGGACGCCCGCTATCTGCGCTGCTCGCGAGGCGCGAACGGCCACCGCCGACGCACCAGTGTCTCGCCGTCGGTCTGCTCCCGAGCGCGCGCAGCGACTTGCATCAACGCATCGCCGAGCGCTTCGACGGCATGCTGGCGGCGGGTCTGGAAAGCGAAGTCGAACGTCTGCGCAGCACCTATCGACTGCACGGCGAGCTGCCGGCGATGCGCTGCGTCGGCTACCGACAGGTCTGGGAGGTCATCGAGGGGAAAGCGCCACGCGATGAACTGCGCGAGCGCGGGATCTACGCCACGCGCCAACTGGCCAAGCGCCAGATCACCTGGCTGGCCAATACGCTGCGGCCACAGGTCGTCGATTGCCTGGCGAGAGATCTGCCGGCGCGCGTCATGCGGCTGGTCGCGCCACTCTTCGGCTGAGCCGCGGACCGGCATTGCTCCGGCGCGCGTTCCGTCCAGGCGGCATGAGACGGTGAGCGGCCATTCTTTCTGGTAGAATCCGGCGCTCGATGCTGTTTCCGGCCGAACGACGGCAGGCAAGACGCGCCATTGAGACCACTGCGGTGCGCCGCGTTACGACTTCACCAGGACATGACCACTACAACGCACTCCTCGTTCATCATCGTCGGTGTGACGACTTCCGGCAAGCGGTTCCGGCCCAGCGACTGGGCCGAGAGACTCTGTGGCGTTCTCTCGGCTTTTGGCGCCGAAAAGAGAATGCGTTATTCGCCTTACGTCGGGCCGCGCAACCACAAGGGTGAGAAGGCGGTTTTCGTCGATGGGCGCTTGTACGAGATCGAACCGATGGCCTATCGCTTCGTCCTGCATTTCGCCCAGGACAACGACCTGCAACTCATCCAGGACGCAGCGGCAGCCGTCCCGGCCTAGAACGACAAGGCCGGCAGCCGCCAGACTAACGCCCCGCCGGCGCAGCGCAGCGGCGGCGTTTCAATTCGCCGTCCACTCGCGGCGCCACCGTTCAGCGGATCCGCTCGACGCGCGCGCCAAGCTGCCTCAGCTTCTCCTCGATTTTTTCGTAGCCGCGATCCAGGTGGTAGATCCGGTCGATCACGGTCTCGCCTTGCGCGACCAGCCCGGCGATGACCAGGCTGGCTGAAGCGCGCAGGTCAGTGGCCATCACCGTTGCCCCATCGAGGCGCTCGACACCGGTCACCATCGCATTGTTGGCGTCGATCCTGATGTCCGCCCCGAGGCGGATGAGTTCGACGGCGTGCATGAAACGATTCTCGAAGATCGTTTCGCGAATGACTGCCGAGCCCTCGGCGACGCAGTTGATCGCCATGAACTGCGCCTGCATGTCGGTGGGAAAGGCCGGATACGGCGAGGTGCGGACGCTGACCGCCTTCAGTCGGGCAGGGGCTTTCAGCCGGATGGCGTCGCGTTCGGTGACGATGTCGCAGCCGGCGTCGAGCAGCTTGTCGACCACGGCGTCGAGGTAGGCAGCCGAGGTTCTGGTCAGCCTGACCTCACCGCCGGTCGCCGCCGCGGCGCAGAGATACGTACCGGTTTCAATGCGATCAGCCATGATCGAGTGCCTTGCGCCGTGCAAGCGTTCGACGCCGCGAATCCGGATCTTGTCGGTACCAGCGCCTGAGATCTGCGCCCCCATCGAAATCAGGCAATCGGCCAGGTCGACCACTTCCGGTTCGCGCGCCGCGTTTTCGATGATCGTCTCGCCCTCGGCCAGCACGGCGGCCATCATCAGGTTTTCCGTGCCGGTCACCGTCACCATGTCCGTGACGATGCAAGCGCCTTGCAGGCGGCCCTTGTCCGCTGCACAGCACGCATGGATGTAACCGTGCTCGACGTTGACCTCCGCGCCCATCGCCTGCAGGCCCTTGATATGCTGTTCCACCGGGCGTGCGCCGATGGCGCACCCGCCGGGCAGCGAAACGCGTGCTTCACCGTGCCGTGCGAGCAAGGGGCCAAGGACCAGGATCGACGCCCGCATCGTCTTGACCATGTCGTACGGAGCGAGCGGGTTGTGCAAGCCGCGACTGTTCAGCGACACCTCGTCGGGCGCGTGGCGAACGACTTCGACGCCCATCTGTTCGAGTAGCCGCAGCATCGTCGACACGTCCCTGAGCTGCGGGAGGTTGCTCAGGTAGAGCGGTTCAGCCGCCAGGAGACTGGCGCAGAGTATGGGCAGCGCAGCGTTCTTTGCGCCCGAAATGGCGACTTCGCCGCGCAGCGCAGTACCGCCGTGAATCAGCAGCTTATCCATTCAAGGCGCTCCACTCCTCGGGCGTGCGCGTGGTCATCGACAGTGCGTGCAGTTCGCCACTGTCGAAATGCGCGCGCAGCACCTGGTTGACCTGCTGCTGCCGTTGCACGCGGCTCTTGCCGGCGAAATCCGCACTGACGATCAGGGCGGCGAAATGCTGGCCGTCACCGGTCACCTGCAGATGCTCGCAAGGCAGCGCTTCGGCGATGATGGCGTGGATGGTTTCGGGAAGCATCATGTTTCAGGACCTCAGTTTGTAACCACTTCTGAGCAACGCCAGCGTTGCCGCGGAGACCAGCAGAAAACTGGTGAGAACGACTGCCAGACTGACTTCGGGCGGCACGTCGGAAACGCCGAAAAAGCCGTAGCGGAAACCGTCGATCATGTAGAACACCGGATTGAAGCGCGAAACGTTCTGCCAGAAGGCGGGCAGCGAGTGTATCGAATAGAAGACGCCCGAGAGCATCGTCAGCGGCATGATCAGGAAGTTCTGGAAAGCCGCCAGTTGATCGAACTTGTCGGCCCAGATTCCGGCGACCATTCCCAGCGCTCCCATGATGCCGCCACCGAGAACGACGAAGACGAGAATCCATAAGGGCGAGGCGAAATCGGGAACGGCAAACCATAGGGTCACCAGGAGAACGCCGATGCCGACCAGCAGGCCGCGCAGGATGGCGGCGACGACGTAGGCAAGGAAGAATTCGCCATAGGAAATCGGCGGCAACAGAACGAACACGACGCTGCCGGTGACCTTCGACTGGATCAGACTCGATGAGGTGTTGGCAAAGGCGTTCTGCAGCGCCGACATCATGACCAGACCGGGAATCAGGAAAGCCGTGTAGGGTACGCCGTGAACCTCGACGTGCCGGTCGAGGACATGCGAAAAAATCAGCAGGTAGAGCAAAGCGGTGAGCACCGGCGCGGCAACGGTCTGGAAACTGACTTTCCAGAAGCGCAAGACCTCCTTGTAGAGCAGTGTGCGGAAACCGATCATCATGCTGCGCGCGCCCCGCCACTGTCGCTACTGCTTTGCATGACGCCGAGAAAGACGTCTTCGAGATCGGCCTGGCTCAGCCGCAGGTCGTCGATCAGGCAGCCGGATTGGCGCAACGTCGCCAAAACCGGCTCAATCTCGCCCAGGCGGCTGAGGTGGAAGCTCCAGCTCCCCTCGCCGCCAGTCGCCCGCGCGTGCAGTTCGGGCGGCAGCCGCGTCGCACCAGCCAGGCGTACCGTCAGCGTCTGCCCGGCAAAACGGGCCAGCAGGTTGCTCGTCGTGTCGAGCGCAACGATGCGCCCCTGCTTCAGCATGGCGATCCGACTGCACAGCGCTTCCGCTTCCTCGAGGTAGTGCGTCGTCAGGATGACCGTGTGCCCATCGCGATTGAGCCGACGAATGAACTGCCACAGACCCTGGCGCAACTCGACGTCCACGCCCGCCGTCGGCTCGTCGAGGACGATCACCGGCGGCTTGTGGACCAGCGCCTGGGCGACCAGAACGCGACGCTTCATGCCGCCCGAAAGGCGGCGCATGTTGACTTCGGCTTTGCCGGTCAGGTCGAGGTTGGCGAGAATCTCGTCGATCCAGTCGTCGTTGCGCCGAATGCCGAAGTAGCCCGACTGGATGCGCAAGGTTTCGCGCACCGAGAAGAAGGGGTCGAAAACCAATTCCTGCGGCACGACGCCAAGCAGCCGGCGGGCAGCGCGGTAGTCGCTGACGACATCATGGCCGAGAACCTCGAGTCGGCCGGCGTCGGGACGGACGAGACCGGCCAGACAGGAAATCAGCGTCGTCTTGCCGGCGCCATTCGGCCCCAGCAGACCGAAGAACTCACCTTCGCCAATCTGCAGCGAGACGCCGGCCAGCGCCTGCAACGAAGAGAAGCGCTTCTCGACCCGATCAATCGATACGGCAACGTTCATGCCTGGGGAGTCGACGGAGCCACCTGGCGCCATCAGGCGAGCGGCAGGAGTTCGGACACTCCGTAGAGTTCGGCCAGGCTGAGCATGCTGGCTGGCGGGTTGACCAGGCGCACGCCGACGCCCTGCCGGGCGGCCGTGCGCAACCAGGCGAAAACAACGCTCAGGGCTGACGAATCGACCTCCTGCACCTGACCGAGGTCGATCAGCACGCGTTCGCTCGGCGGCACAGAACGCAGGCTGTCACGGCCGGCGGCGAGCAGGTCCGCCGCGTTGCCGATGAGCATCGGGGCGCTGACGCGCAGCGTGTCGTTGTCGCGAGCAATCATTTCTTTCCGGATTCAAGCTGCTTGTTCCGGTTGACCAGCATCTGGATCAGGCCGTCGATTCCGTTGTTGCGCACCTCCTGGCCAAAGGTGTCACGGTAGTTGGTCACCAGGCTGACGCCGGCGACGATGACATCGTAGACCTTCCATGTATTTCCCTGCTTTTCCAGAGCATAGTCGAGTTGCACCGGCTTGCTGCCAGGCTGCAGGATTTCGGTCTTGATCAGGACGTCGCTCTCACCCGCCTGCAGCTTGCTCGGCTTGTAGGCAACGGTCTGGTTCTTGTACGAGGTCAGCGCGTTCGAGTAGGTCCGCACGAGCAGCGTCTTGAACTCGTCGGCGAGGCGCTTCTTCTGTTCCGGCGTTGCCTTGTTCCAGTCGCGCCCGACGGCAAGCGCGGTCATGCGCTGAAAGTTGAAATACGGCAAGACCTTGCTGTCAACCAGGTCGATCGCCTTGCGCGTGTTGCCCCCCTGAATGTCCTTGTCCTGGCGAACGATGCTCAGCACATCGTCAGTCACCTGACGGACCAGTGCATCGGGTGACACCTCCTGCGCCAGGGCGACAGACAGGCTGAGAAAAAGGGCGACAAGGAGCGAGCAGAACGATTTCATGAGATGGTTCCCAACCAGAAAGGCTAGTGGCTTAACGCAGCATCGCCGTGACGGACGACGACAACGATCACTCCTCCGGGCGCAACCGCGGCGGGTTGCCGTCGTAAATCTCGCTGCGCCGATGCTGCAGATAGGCGTCCCTGATGTAGTTGTACTTGTCGAAGGCGGCCTCCTCGACCACCTTGTCGGTCGGCAGCAAGCCCGCCCGCACATCGATGATGCGCGTTCCCATCAGGCTGTTGCGCAGGGGAACGCGCTCGATGCGCGCCACCGGATCGTAGAAGATGTCGACACCCCAGCCGAGCGTATCACGCGTCGTCCGCGGACCGATGATCGGCCAATAGAAGTAAGGGCCGTCGGGCACTCCCCAGCGCCCGAGCGTCTGACCAAACTCCTCGTTGTGCTTGGCCAGCCCCATTTCGCTGGCGACGTCGAAAGCGCCGCCGATGCCGACTGTCGAGTTGATCAGCACGCGCCCGACATCGGAAACCGCCTGCTCCGGCTTGCCCTGCAACAGGTTGTTGACCGCTGTCCAGCCGTCCCAGATGTTGCCGAAGAAGTTGCCGATGACCACCTTGAGCGGCAAGGGAGCGGCCGCATCGTAGCCTTGCGCGACCGGCTTGACGACGACATCGATCCCCTCATTGACGGCAAACATCGCTCGATTGAACGATTCGAAGGGGTCTTTCGGGTTATTCGCAGTCGTTGCGCAACCGCCGCAAGACAAAGCGAGCACCATCACGACAGCGGCAAGTGGAGTTGACTGGCCTTGTTTCACTGGATTCCCTCCCTCCTTCAGTTGCCGCCAGGCCCTTCGGACGCCTTGTTGAACATGAACTGGCTGATCAGCTTTTCGAGCACCACGGCCGACTGTGTCTTGGCAATGGCGTCACCGGCTGCGAGCATCTTCTCATCGCCGCCGGGATCGAGGCCGATATACTGTTCGCCCAGCAGTCCGGCGGTGAGAATCAAGGCAAACGTATCCTTGGGAAAACGATAGCTGCCATCGATCTGCATGGTCACCACGGCTTCATAGCTCTGTGCGTCGAAGCGGATGTCGGTGACACGCCCGACGACGACGCCGGCACTCTTCACCGGGGCGCGCACCTTGAGACCGCCGATGTTAGCAAACTTGGCGGTAAGCGCATACGTTTCGGCGAAATTTGCCCCCGACAGATTGCCCACCTTGAGCGCCAGCACGAGCAGGGCAGCCATTCCCAGGGCGACGAAAAAACCGACCCAGAGGTCGAGTACCTTGCGACTCATCAGGCCTCCCGGAACATGAATGAGGTCAACACGAAGTCCAGCGCCAGGATGGCGAGCGCCGACTTGACGACAGTGCTCTTGATCGAGCCAGAAACGCCTTCCGCCGTCGGTACGGCGTCGTAGCCCTCAAAGACGGCGATCAGCGAGACGGCAATGCCGAAGACGAAGCTCTTCACGATGCCACTCCAGACGTCGAAGCGAAAGTCGACCGAGGCCTGCATCTGCGACCAGAAAGCACCCTCGTCTACGCCGATGAAGACGACGCCGATCAGATAGCCGCCGAAGACGCCGGTGCTCGAGAAGATCGCGGCGAGCAGCGGCATCGACAGCACGCCGCCCCAGAAGCGTGGGGCAACGACGCGGGCGATCGGGTTGACCGCCATCATGTCCATCGCCGTGAGCTGCTCGGTTGCCTTCATCAGTCCGATCTCGGCAGTGATCGAAGACCCGGCGCGCGAAGCGAAAAGCAGCGCAGCGACCACCGGACCGAGTTCGCGGACGAGCGACAAGGCGACGAGAACGCCGAGCGCCTCGGCCGAGCCATAGCGCTGCAGCGTTTCGTAGCCCTGCATGCCGAGCACCATGCCGATGAACAGGCCGGAGACCATGATGATCAGGAGCGACTGGAAGCCCGAGAAGTAGATCTCGCGCAGCGTCAGGTGCAAGCGCCGGAACGACTGCCCGGAGCAGAACAGCAGCATGACGAAGAAGCGGCTGGCGAAACCCAGTCGCTGCAGCGCGTTGTTGACCGCTCGGCCAAGGCCGCCGATGATCGCCGGCAATGACCAGGGCTGACGCGGCGGCTGGTTCATGCGCGACCGTCCGCCAGCAGTTCGGCGGCCAGCGGAGTGGCCGGATAGTGAAAGGGAACCGGCCCGTCCGCTTCGGCGAAGACGAACTGATGCACGAACGGATGGCGGGAGGCCCGGATCTCGTCGGGCGTGCCGAGGGCGACGACCTTGCCGTCCGACATGAAGTAGATGAAATCGACGATCAGCAGCGATTCCTGAATGTCATGAGTGACCATGATCGTGGTCGCGCCGAGCGCGTCGTTCAGCTTGCGGATCAGTTGGCCGATGACGCCGAGCGAAATCGGGTCGAGGCCGGCGAAGGGTTCGTCGTACATGATCAGCATCGGATCGAGCGAAATCGCCCGCGCCAGCGCGACGCGGCGCGCCATGCCTCCGGACAGTTCGGCCGGCATCAAGCCATGCGCCCCGCGCAGGCCGACCGCGTTGAGCTTCATCAGAACCATGTCGCGAATCAGTTCTTCCGGCAGCGTGGTATGTTCGCGCATCTGATAGGCGACGTTGTCGAAAACCGAAATGTCGGTGAACAGGGCACCAAACTGGAAGAGCATGCCCATTCGCCGCCGCAAGGCATAGAGATCGGCACTGCTCAGCGCCGGAACCGACAGGCCGTCGACCCGAATCTCGCCGCGGCTGGGTCTGAGCTGGCCGCCGATCAGTCTGAGCAGCGTCGTCTTGCCACAGCCTGAGCCGCCCATGATGGCCACCACCTTGCCACGCGGAATCGCCAGGCTGATTCCGTTCAGGATGACCCGGTCGTCGTAAGCAAAATCAAGGTTCTCGATCTCGACGAGGTTGTCGGCAGGCACTGCGCATTTCCGGCAAAAAGGACCGTGCATTATACCTGAGCGCATTCATCGTCGACGTGAATTACTTGGCGCTAATATAATTGTGGAATAATGCACATTTATCGTTTTCTCCTGTGCGGACAGGCATTACATGCGCTCACTGCCGAATCACTCAAGCCTCGACAAGCCTCTCCTGCTGCTGGTCGATGACGATCCGCTGATTTGCGACGGCTTGAGTCTGACCCTGAGCGGACGCTTCGAGGTCGTCACCAGCCAGGCGCGTTCACCCTGCCTGCAGTTGCTCCGGCAGTTGCGCAGAGCACCCGATCTGGCCCTGATCGACCTTGGCCTGCCGCCGCTGCCACATCGCCCGGACGAGGGCTTTGCGCTGATCGCCGAACTGCTCAGGCTGTCGCCCGGGATGCGCATCGTCGTCCTTTCCGGACAAAGCGACGAGGGCAACGCGCGCCACGCGCGCACGCTCGGCGCAGCGGAATTCGTCGGCAAGCCATGTCATCCGGCAGAACTGCAACAGGTGCTCGAACGCGCGCTCGCCTTCCACTCGGTTACCGGCGCCAGCGGTGCGGGCAGTGCTGGTGACGCGGGGTCACCGCTGATCGGCAGCAGTCCGGCCATCCAGAAGCTGTGGGTCCAGTTGCGCCAGTACGCCGAGCTGCCTTTCCCGGTGCTGATCGAAGGCGAGTCGGGCAGTGGCAAGGAGATCATCGCGGCGCGCTGCCTGCATCACGATACGCGCCGACGCAATCGACCGTTCCTGGCGCTCAATTGCGCCGCGATTTCACCCAACCTCGTCGAAGCGACCCTGTTCGGCTACGCCCGCGGTGCCTTTACCGGCGCCATCGCAAGCAAACCGGGCTACTTCGAAGACGCCGGCGAAGGCACGCTGTTTCTCGACGAAATCGGTGAACTGCCGCTTGAAGTCCAGGCGAAGCTGCTGCGTGTGCTGGAAAACGGTGACTACCAGCGTCTGGGCGAAACCCAGCGGCGCGTCAGCCAGGCCCGCATCATCGCAGCGACCAATCGGGATCTGCGCCAGGAGGTGAAGTCGGGCGCCTTTCGGGCCGACCTCTACCACCGCCTGTCGGTCTGTTCGATCAGCGCACCACCCTTGCGCGAAATGGGCAACGACAAGATCGTCCTGCTCGACCACTTCCGCCGGATCTACGCCGAACAGGCGCAGCAGGCCGCCTTTACCCTGAACGATCAGGCGACCGCTCGCTGGCTCGCCTATGATTTCCCGGGCAACGTTCGCGAACTGCGCAACATCGTCATCCGCCTGACGACCAAGCATGCCGGACAGGTGGTTGATCTGGCCCGCCTGGAAAGCGAACTCGATCTGCCCGACGAACCACTGGCGAGTGCGGCGCCGAACGGCGCAAGCGGCGGCGAAACGACGAGCGAGGCGATCGTCGCTGCCGCCACGCGGCGCCTGCGCCAACGCGAACCGTTCAGCCTTGACCGTCTGCTCGCAGCGACTGAACGCGGCTACATCGAAGCTGCGCTCAAGCTGGCGCACGGCAACGTCAGTCAGGCTGCCCGACTGCTCGGCCTGCACCGGACGACGCTCTACAATCGGATGGAATCCTCAGCGCGGGAGGACTGATGTATCTCGATCACTTTGGTCTGCGCGAACCCCCGTTCCGCATCACGCCGCACACCGAGTTCTTCTTTTCGGGTGCCAACCGCGGCGCCACACTCGACGCACTGCTCTACGCCATTACGCACGACGAAGGTATCGTCAAGGTCAGCGGCGAGGTCGGCAGCGGCAAGACGATGCTCTGCCGAATGCTGCTCGAAAGGCTGCCGGCGAACGTCGAAACGGTCTACCTGGCCAACCCGATGCTGACGCGCGACGAGATTCCTTTGGCGCTTGCCGCCGAACTCGCTCTTCCCTTGCCGCTGGAGCGCGGCCAACTCCTGCTCGGCGCTCTGCACGATCGTCTGCTGGAGATTTACGCCGGAGGACGACAGGTCGTCGTTCTGGTCGACGAGGCACAGGCCATGCCGCCGGAAGCGCTCGAAGAAATCCGCCTGCTGTCGAACCTCGAATCGAAACAGCACAAGCTGCTGCAGATCGTCCTCTTCGGCCAGCCCGAACTCGATCAACGCCTGAGCGCGACGGACCTGCGCCAGCTCAACGAACGCATCACGCACCGTTTCCGCCTCGCCGCGCTGTCGCGCGACGATGTCGGCGTTTACCTGGACTTTCGCCTGCGCGCCGCCGGCTACCACGGTCCCGCCCCGTTCACGCCCGCCGCGGTCCGCTTGATCAGCCAGGCTTCCGAGGGATTGACGCGAAGAATCAATATCCTCGCCGACAAGGCGCTGCTCGCGGCGTATTCCGAGGGGAAGCACGAGATCGGCCGGCGAGAGGCCATGGCGGCGATCCAGGACGCCGAGTTCAGGCCGCTTGGCGGTCGCCGCACCTCCCGCCTGATCTGGGTGGGTGGAGCAACAGTCGCCACCATCATCGGCCTGGGCGCACTGATCGCCGCGCAGAGCGAACTGCGTCACCTGCTCCCGGCGTCGACCGACACGGGGTCGGCGACCCGCGTGCCGTCCGCAGCAGCCGGCAATCTCGAGGCGTCTGCCTCCCCCCGGCCGACGATGTCGCTCGCCGAGCGCATTGCGGCGACCGACGAGTGGCTGCAGAAGACGCCCGACAGTCACTCGTTCATCCAGTTGCTGCTCACCGACGCCGACAACGAGCGCGAAGTGGACAGCTTTATCGGCCGCCAGGCCGGCGTTCTCGATGCCCGCCAGATTCGCGTCTATCGCGCGACCATGGGAGGACGAAATCGCCTGGGCGTGATCTATGGCGATTACCCGACGCGGAGCGCGGCCAACGCCGTACTTGCGGCGCTGTCGGAAAACCTGCCAAGCGGCAAGCCTTACGTCCGCTCGGTCGGCAAGCTGCGCCAGCCACTCCGCGAAGACTCCCGGAAGTGAGTTTCAAGCGCTAAAAATCATGAACTTGTGCGCGCGCCTGAGCGTGGTATCATCACCCCATCGTCTACCCGGAGGTGAGTCGAGCGTGTTCGCGCCATTTTTAGGCGTCGTCCTGTCCCTGCTTCTGCTGGCAGCGTGCACGCCGACGACACTGAGCGGTGGGCCGTCGCGCGGCCATCTGCAGGATTCGGCAACCAGCGCCCGCCCCAGCGGACCGATCCCGCAGCCTGTCCAACAAAGCGTATCGCTGCCCCGGCCGCGCGCCGTCGGCAGGACCGAGACTTATAGCGTCGTGGTCAACAACGTCAACGTGCATGACCTGCTGTTTGCCCTGGCGCGCGATGCGCGGCTGAACGTCGACATTCATCCGGGTCTGACCGGCGAGGTGACGCTGAACGCGATCGACCAGACGCTGCAGCAATTGCTCGTGCGCATCGCCAAGCAGATCGACATGCGCTTCGAACTCGACGGGCCGAACCTGGTCGTCATGCCCGACACGCCGTACCTGAAGAACTACACGGTCGATTACGTCAACATCGCGCGCGACGTGACCGGCACGATCTCGACCAACACGCAGATCTCGACCAGCGCGCTGGCCACCGGAGGCGGCGGCGCGGCGAATGCGAATACGTCCCGCCTGCAGATCGAAAACAAGTCGAAGAACCGCTTCTGGGAGTCGCTGGAAAAGAACCTGAAGGACTTGCTGCACGAGACCGACAAGGTATTTCCGGAGGGCTCGACCGAGACGGTCACCGAGCAGGCGGCGACGCAGAGCACCACCGGTACCGGCGCCCCGGCACCAGTCGTCAGAGCGCCACGCGGCAGCCCGGTGCAGCCGACGCTGGCGGCCAGTCCCAATCCCGCGACCTTGCAGAACAGCGGGGCGACGGTGGTCAAGCGCCTGACCTTCCGCGAAGCCGCGTCGGTCATCGCCAACCCGGAAGGTGGCGTGATCACCGTGCGGGCGACCAGCCGACAACACGAAAAGGTCCAGGAGTTCCTCGATCGGGTGATGGGCAGCGCCCGCCGCCAGGTGCTGATTGAAGCAACGATCATCGAGGTGACGCTGAGCGACGGCTACCAGCAGGGAATCGAATGGAGTCGCCTGCGCAGCGACAACAGCGGTTTCACGGTCAACAAGCCGGTGCTGACGACCAATGTACCAAGCGCCGTAACGCCCTACATCATCAAGTACGGGAACACGAATCCGCTCAATCTGATGACCACGGTCGAGCTGCTGCGCACCTTCGGCACGGTCAAGGTGCTGTCCAGCCCCAAGCTGGCGGTGCTCAACAATCAGACGGCGACGCTCAAGGTGTCCGAGGACTTCGTTTACTTCAGTGTCAAACAGGACATCGTCCCCGGCAATACCAATACCAATGCAACGGTGACGACCACGACCACGCCGCAATCGGTTTCGATCGGCTTCTTCATGAGCCTGACGGCGCAGATCAGCGATAGCGGAACGGTCACCCTGAACGTTCGTCCGTCGATCTCGAGCATTGCCGAGCTGAAGCAGGATCCCAATCCCGACCTGGCCAAGAACAACATCAAGAATCTGGTGCCGCAAATCCGCACGCGCGAAATCGAGTCGGTGTTGCGCATCGAGAGCGGCGACATCGCCGTCCTCGGCGGATTGATGGAAGACCGCCTGGACAACCGCACCGGACGGGTGCCGGGTCTCGGCGACCTGCCGTTCATCGGCGAAGTCCTGAACAATCGCGCCAACTCGTCGGCGAAATCGGAACTCGTCGTCCTGCTGCGCCCGACGGTGATCAGGGACGCCTCGCTGGAAGGCGATTTCAGCAATTTCCGGGACATCCTTCCGAAAAAGGACTTCTTCCGCAGCAACCCGGTCTTCCAGCCCTTCTCGCTGCCTGAAACGACGCCGGAGCCGCTGCAGTGAGCCTGTTGATGGATGCCCTGCGGCGAGCTGAAGAAGCCAAGCGGCAGATCGGCTCGACTCCCCGGCCGGCGACCGCCGAGGCACCGCCGGAACTCAGCCTGGACCCGCTGGAGCCAACCGCGCCTGAACCCGAACCAAGGCTGCCGCCGCTGGCTCGCCACCTGGAATCGGTCGACGCCGATCTGGCGGCCGCCGCCGAGTCGCAGAGCAAACGTCCGCCGGCGGCGGAAATCAGGACGCCCAGCCGGCCAACTCAGGGCGCCGAGGCGAGCGACCCGCGCGCAACGGCACGCAAGGTATTCGCTGCCAAGCAGTCGGTCCGCACACGTCCGGCGCTATGGCCGATTCTCGGCCTGCTCGCAGCGTTCGCGCTGATCATCGGCGGCTATTTCTGGTGGCAACTGCAGACGCTTGACGGCAAGCCGCCGATACCCGCGCCGCTTCCGCCAACCGCCGTCCCGGCGATGCCCGGCACAACCGCCAGCGAACCGCCACCGGCGCTACCGGTAACACCAGCCGTTCCCGCTGGCGCGCCGCCTGCGGCAGAAGCAAGTGTGCCCAACACGAGCGCAGCCGCGCTGCCGACGGCCGAGACCGCGGCGCCGCGCGTACGCCCGTCGTCAACAGCCGCGCCGACAAGCACCGCCCGGCTCGATGCGGCTGACCGGGAGATGAGTCCCTCAGTGCCGCACGCCGCCCGCGTACACCTGCGCCCAAGTGCAGCGCGGCCACCCGAGCCCGCCGAGACGATGCTCGCGCTGGCCTACGAAGCCTGGCTGGCCGATCGCCTGGACGACGCACAACGCGCCTACGAGCAGGTCCTGCGCGCAGACCCGAAGAACGCCGACGCGCTGCGCGGCCTGGCGGCGATCGCTCTCCGCCGCGGTCAGAACGAACGCGCGCACCAACTCTACCTGCGCGTGCTCGAGTCCGACCCAAGCGATGCGACCGCGCAAGCCGCCCTGGTCAATCTGCGTGGAGCCGGCGACAGCGGCCAGACGGAAAGCCGCCTGAAGACCCTGCTCGCCAGCCAGCCCGAGGCGGCGGCGCTGCACTTCGCCCTGGGCAACCATTACGCGCGTAGCGGCCGCTGGGGCGAAGCGCAGCAAGCGTATTTCGACGCCTGCCGGCTGGAGCCCGAGAACGCTGACCATCTTTACAACCTGGCGGTCAGCCTCGACCACTTGCGCCAGACGAAGCTTGCGGCGCAGTACTACGGCATGGCGCTGGTTGCTGCCGACAAGCAACCGAGCGCTTTCGACAAGAGCCTTGCCGCCCGGCGAATCCAGGAGCTACAGCCGTGAGCCCCGCGTACGCCCTGCCCTCACCGACGCTGACCAGCGGCTGATCCGCGCATGAAGCCCTCCCCGACGCAGAGCCACGCGAAGCCGCTCGGCCAGGTCCTGATCAACAAGGGCATCCTGAGCGAAGACCAACTGCGCATTTCGCTGCTCGAGCAGATGAAATCGAACCAGCCGATCGGCAAGCTGCTGGTCTCGCTGGGTTTCGTCTCCGAAGCAACGCTGCGCGACGCGCTTTCGGAAAGCCTGGGCAAACAGAGCATCGACCTGAGCAACGCGATCGTGGACGCTTCCGGTCTCAAGCTCATCCCGCGCGAACTGGCCAAGCGCCACCATCTGCTGCCGCTCGATTACGATCCGGACGGTCGACGGCTGACGATCGCCATTGCCGACATCAACGACATCGTCGCGCTCGACAAGCTGCGCGGACTGGCTGGCGACGAGATCGAGATCGACACGCTGCTCGCTGGCGAGACGGAAATCGATCGTGCGATCGATCAGTCGTACGGGCACGAGTTGTCGATCGACGGGATTCTGCATGAGATCGAAACCGGAGAAATCGACTTTCGCGGCCTGCAATCGTCCGCCGATGAATACAGCCAGCCGGTCGTTCGCCTGATCGACTCCATCCTCACCGACGCGGTCAAGCGCGACTCATCGGACATCCATTTCGAGCCGGAAGCGGGTTTTCTGCGCATTCGCTACCGTATCGACGGAATGCTGCGCCAGATTCGTTCGCTGCACAAGACCTACTGGCCGGCCATGGCAGTGCGCATCAAGGTGCTGTCGGGAATGAACATTGCCGAAACGCGCGCACCGCAGGATGGTCGCATCTCGCTCAACATGCGTGGCCGTCCGGTTGATTTCCGCGTTTCCGTGCAGCCGACGATCCACGGTGAAAACATCGTCCTGCGCATTCTCGACCGGCAGAAGGGCATCGTGCCGCTCGACGGGCTGGGTCTCGCCGATCGGCAACTCGATCAGCTCAAGCTGATGATCGCCCGGCCAGAGGGGATCGTCTTCGTCACCGGGCCGACCGGCAGCGGCAAGACGACGACGCTCTACTCGATACTCAACCACATCAACTCCGATGGGGTAAACATCATGACCCTCGAAGACCCGGTCGAGTACCCGATGACGCTGGTCCGCCAGACTTCAGCAAGCGAGTCGCTGAAGCTCGACTTCGCCAGCGGCATCCGCTCGATCATGCGCCAGGATCCGGACATCATCCTGGTCGGCGAGGTTCGCGACGCGGACACTGCGGCGATGGCTCTGCGGGCAGCGATGACCGGACATCAGGTCTACTCGACGCTGCACACCAATTCGGCGATCGGCGCCATTCCGCGGCTGCTCGACATCGGCGTCCTGCCCGACATCATGGCCGGCAACATCATAGGCATCATCGCGCAGCGTCTGATCCGCCGCCTGTGCCTACGCTGCAAGGTCCCCTACCAGGCGGAAGCGCACGAAGCACACCTGCTGGGCAGCCTGACCGACGGCGCGCGGCCGATCATCTACCGACCGAGCGGCTGCGAGCGCTGCGACTTTCAGGGCTATCGCGGCCGCATGGCCATCATGGAATTGCTGCGCGTCAATGGCGACATGGACGAGCTGATCGCGCGCCGCAGCACGGTGCGCGAAATGCGCCAGCTCGCCATTCGCCAGGGTTTCGCGACACTCGCCGACGACGGCCTGCGCCGCGTGCTCGACGGATCAACCTCGCTCGAAGAGGTCGGCCGGGTCGTCGACCTGACCGACCGGATGTAGGTCGATGCCACTGTACAGCTACAAGGCGGTCAACCCCGACGGACGCACCGTTCTCGGACGGATCGACGCAGTCAACCTGGTCGATCTCGACATGCGCCTGCGACGAATGGAGCTCGACCTGGTGCGCGGCGCGCCCGTCGGCAACCGCCGCCTGTTTGCCGGCGACCGTGTGCCACGCCAGGAACTGATCCACTTCTGCTTTCACCTCCAGCAACTGGTGCGCGCCGGCGTTCCCGTGCTCGAAGGGCTGTCGGACTTGCGCGACAGCGTCGACCAGCCGCGCTTTCGTGAAGTCGTCGCCAGCCTGATCGAGGCGATCGAGGGCGGCCAGACGCTCTCGCAGGCAATGGAAGCGCATCAGCGCGTCTTCGACGGCATCTTCGTCAGCCTCGTACGCGCCGGCGAGACCAGCGGCCGGCTGCCCGAAGTCCTCAAGAGTCTGCACGAATCGCTGCGCTGGGAGGACGAGCTCGCCGCCCAGACGAAGAAGATGATTGCTTACCCGGCTTTCGTCGGGACAGTTGTCCTCGCCGCTACGGCGTTCCTGATGATCTACATGGTTCCCCAGCTCAAGTTGTTCGTCAAGAACATGGGGCAGACCCTGCCGGCACAGACACAGGTCCTTTTTTTTGTTTCGGATCTGCTCGCCGGCTACTGGTACGCCTTGCTGCTCGTCCTCGCCCTTGCCATTCTCGCCTTGCGCCTCGTCCTGCAAAAGAACCCGCACGCGCGCTACCACTTCGACCACATCCTGCTCGAACTGCCCCTGGTTGGTCAAATCCAGCGCAAGATCATCCTCTCGCGCTTTGCGAACACCTTCGCCCTGCTCTTTGCTTCCGGCATACCGATCATCGAATCGATCCGCGCCACGCAGGGCGTCGTCGGCAACCTCGTCATCCGGAAAGGCCTCGAGCGCGTCGAGCAGTTGATCGGCGAAGGAAACAATGTGACCGGAGCGTTTCAGCAGACCGGCTTCTTTCCACCGCTGGTCATCCGCATGCTGCGCGTCGGCGAGAATACCGGCGCACTCGACGAGGCACTGGCCAACGTCAGCTACTTCTACACGCGCGACGTGCACGAGTCGGTTCAGAGGATTCAGCAACTGATCGAGCCGATGCTCACCGTCGTCATGGGCTGTCTGCTCGGCTGGATCATGCTTTCGGTGCTTGGCCCGGTCTACGAGGTCATCAGCCGGATCAGGCCCTGAGCACGCCATGCCCAGTCGCCGCCTGATCTACCTCACTGCACACCAGGCCGTCGTCTTCGCCTGGCAAGGCGGCCGACTGGGCGAAGTACAATCGTTCCCGGCGAGCGACAGCGGACATGCGCAGTTTGCCGATCATCTCGCCGACCACGCGCGGAGCATTTACCTGTTGCTGGTCAACGTCGCCGAAGAGGGCTTTCAGACTGAAACGATTCCGCTCCTGCGCCAGGCTGATCGCCGGGCGATCGTCGAGCGCAAGCTTGGCCAGATCTTCTTCAACGCGCCACTGACGACTTCGCTGTCGCTCGGCTACGCCAAGGCTCGGCGCAAGGACGAGCGAGTCCTGCTTGCCGCGCTCACCGACCACGCCTTCCTTGCCCCGTGGCTGGCCAGGATAGCTGCCGCCGGCGCACCCCTCGCTGGCATCCATTCGCTGCCGCTGCTCGGACCACTACTGTTGCGCGCGCTGGCCATCGGCGACGAACGCTGCCTCCTGCTGAGCATTCAGGATCAGAGCATCCGCCAAAGCTATCTGGAGAACGGACGTCTGCACTTCAGCCGACTGACGCCGCTGCACGGCAATGATGTCGAGGAGGTCGCGCAAAGCTTTGCCAGCGAAACGCTCAAGCTGCAGCAGTATCTGGTCAGTCAGCGCCTGTTGACGCGGCAGCAGCCGATCACCGCCTATCTGCTCGCGCACGCCGACGCGCGCCGAGCGATCGAGCGCCGTTGTATCGACACCGGCTCGCTGTCGTTCGTCATCCTCGATAGCGACGAAACGGCCCGCAAGTGCAAGCTCAAGACGGCACCACCGGACAGCCGCTGCGAAACGATCTTCCTCGGCCTGCTGGCGAACGCGCCACCGCGCGAACAATTTGCCAACGATGAACAGCGGCACGACTACCACCTCTGGCTGCTACGCTCGATCCTGCGCAGCGCCGGCGCCGCTGCCCTGGCCGGCTGCCTGCTTCTCGCCAGCACCGAGGTGCTCGACACTTACTCCTTGCACGACCAGATGCGCAGCTTGCAGGAAGAGACGGAAGCAGCGCGCCGGCGCTACGACGAGATCGTCAGAACCTTCCCCCCGATTCCCACGACCACCGACAACCTGCGCGCGGTGGTCGAGCGCTACACCGAGCTCGAACGCCACAGCCCGCTGCCCGAGGCGGCATACCGGATGATCAGCCGCGCGCTGGCGCTCGCCGGCCCGGTCGAGCTGGAAGCGATCGAATGGAAGATGGGTGGAGCACCAGCATCGGCGGAAGGCGTCAGCGAGGGGCTCGAAGAGCGCGGCCGAGAGCCTGGCGGCGAGCGCGAGACAGTCGTCGTGCACGGCCGAATAGGCGCGGACGAGGCGAGCAATCCACGTCAGGTGCTGCAGGTGCTGCATACGTTTGTCAACGCGCTGCGCGGCAACTCCGGGCTGGATGTGGTCGTCCTCAGGCAACCCTTCGATGTCGCCTCGGGCAAGTCACTGAAGAGCAGCAGCGCCGACCTCGATGACCGCCAGCCACGCGGCTTCAGCGTCCGGCTCAGTCGGGCAGCCGGTGCATGAAACTCGGCCGCGCTGATTTCCCGAAGCTTCGCTTCAGCCTGATGGCAGCGGCACTGATGCTGGCGGCCGGCACGGTCGCCGTCTATCTCTCGCATACCAACCGGGAGGCGGCCCAGGCAGCCAGGGATGCCGCCATCGCGGAACGCAACGAGGCAGAAGGTAAACTGCAGCAGGTACGCCAGGAAGAGGCCGACATCAGGCAACGTTCGCTCGTCTTCAAGGCCCTGGAGGCGCGCGGGGTGATCGGCGACGAGCAGCGCCTGGAATGGGTCGAACTCCTCAAGGACCTGCGCGGCAAGTACCGCTTGGCCGACCTGCAGTATGAAATAATGCCCCAGCGTCAGCTCGAGGGCAATCCGGCGGGCGGCTTCATCTTCTACGCCAGCTCGATGAAACTGCACGCCAAGCTGTTGCACGAAGAAGATCTGACCCGCCTGATCGGCGACCTGCGCAGGGATGCCAGAGCGCTGATACGGGTCCGCATCTGCAATCTGGCACGGTTGTCCGCGGAAACCGAAGAACGCAGCAAGGGCTTGGCCAATTTGTCAGCCGACTGCGAAATCGACTGGTTGACGCTACGCGACAGTGCAGCGAGATAGGCGCGCGCGATGAACCAAGCAGGCCGATGGCAACGCGCTATTGCCCCTGACGGGCAGAAGCAGCACCCGTTTGACCGAGGCCTTCCGATGAGCCGAGGTGGGCGCTGGCTCGCCCTCGCCCTGGCGCTTGCAGCAGGCTCGCCCGGCGCAGCGGCTGAACCGCTTGGGCGCCTGTTCTTCAGCGCCGAGCAACGACAGCAGTTGGACCGCCGGCGAGAGATGAATATCCTCGAGCAGAAGGAAGTCGCCGCCGAACCCAGCCTGACGATCGACGGCGTAGTGCTGCGCAGCAGCGGTCGGCGGACGACCTGGGTCAATGGGATCCCGCAAGACGAACGGCAAGCTGGGAGCAAGGTGACAATCCGGCCGCAGGCGACCGATCCGGGCAGGGTAGTCGTCCGCACGAGCGATGCACGCACCGTCGGCGCACGCGTCGGCGACACCCTCAACCGGCAGACGGGCGAGGTGACGGATGGCCTGAACGGCGGGCGAATCAGCGCCCGACCAGGCGCTGCGCGCTAGATGGGGCACGCTTGCCCGAAACAGCCGTGCCACCCGGCGCACGGCCGCGAACACGGAGCGGCTCTCCTGCTCCTGATGTTGCTCGCCTTTCTCGCTGCCTCTAGCTGGGTGATCCAGCAGCGCGGCGGCGAATCGGCGACCAGCGCGCGTGGCGCCGTCGACCGCACGACGCGCACCGCTCTTGCTCAGGCGAAAGAAGCGCTCCTCGGGCGCGCTGCCAGCGATGACAATCGACCCGGCAGCCTGCCTTGTCCGGACACCGACAACGACGGCGACAGCGAGATGTTCGCTGGTGTGCAGTGCCGCGCCTACGTCGGCCGCCTGCCGTGGAAGACGCTGGACATTCCCGAAGCGCTGGACGGCAACGGCGAACGTCTGTGGTACGCGCTCTCCGCCAACCTGCGTGACCACCCGAGCGCGCAGCCGATAAACGCGCAGCAGACGGCGCAACTCTCGCTCGACGGCAGGCCGAATATTGCGGCCATCATCTTCGCTGCCGGAGGTTCGCTCGCCGGCCAGAACGGGCGGCCGAGCAATGCCCTGGCCGATTATCTCGACGGCACAAACGCCGACGGCGACACTGCCTACGCCTCAGCTCGCGCGTCGCCGACGTTCAACGATGCCGCCCTGGCGATCACCCAGGAGGACCTTTTCCGCCCGGTCAAGCGGCGGGTTCTCGCCGAGGTTCGCGGTTCGCCGACGACCGCGGGCCTGCGCCGGTACCGCGCCGAGCAAGGGGCGTTCCCCTGGGCGGACAGCGGCGGCGACGGTTTTGCCGACAATGGCGAGGCGAACGGCAGCTTGCCCTACCGCGAGCTGAACATGATGCCGGCGCAGGCCTGGCTGAGCGACAACGCCTGGTTGCCGCTGATCGCCTATCAGCGCGTGAACGCCGACCTCGTGCGCATCGCCATCGGCAACGCCACGCTGGACGTCGTCCCTTGAAGTCGCCGCCCGGCCTGATGATCGCTCGCCGCGGCCAGGCACACGCGCGGCGGCTCGCGCAGGGTTTCTCGCTGGTCGAGATGGCCGTCGTCCTGGTCATCGTCGGGCTGCTGCTCGGTAGCGTGATCGTGCCGCTGTCGGCCCACCTCGAGCAGCGCCAGTACAACGAAACGCAGCAGCAGATCAACGACGTGCGCGAGGCGCTGTACGGCTTCGCGATGCTCAACGGCCGCTTGCCGCGTCCGGCGACAAGCGCCGCCGATGGCCTCGAAAACCCTGCCCCTTGTGCAAACGACGCGGCGTGCACGGGATTCATCCCGTGGACGACCTTGGGCGTCAAGAAGAGCGACGCGTGGAACAAGATCATTCGTTACAGCGTCACGCCGGCCTACGCCAACGCGGCGTTCACGCTGACGACGGCGGGCAACAAGAGGGTGCAGACACGCGACGCAGCCGGCAACACCAGTTTCCTGATCGGCAGCGCCGGGGGCTGCTCGCCGTGCGCGCCGGCCGTCGTCTTCTCGCATGGCCGGAACAACTGGGGTACGCGCGAGGATGGGACTCCCCTGGCTGACGGCTCGGCAACCAATCTCGACGAGGACGTCAACGCAGCCACACCGCCGACCAACAATTTCTTCGCCCGTCTGCCTTCGAGCAATCCAGCGGGCGGCGGTGAGTTCGACGATATTCTGGTCTGGATTTCTCCGTTCATTCTGATCAACCGGATGGTCTCAGCCGGCAGGCTGCCGTGAGCCACCGCATGCGCCACCGCCGCCAGCCCTGACAGCAAACCGGCGGCGCTCGCTCGCATTGACGCCGGCGAGGATTCTGGAGTCCAATAGCCCGATGCCCTGCTCCGCCACCCGTTGACGATGTAATGAGTCCGCAATCGACCTTCCTGGCCCGGCTGCGCAGCGCTGGCACGACTCCGGAAGACTCCGATGACCTGCGGCTGCAGAAGTCCCTGCTGTTCTTCGCCACCGGCTTGATCACACTGGCTTCGATGGTCTGGCTGCTGATCTATCGACTGATCGGGCCGCAGTATTCCTCCAACCTCCCGTTTGGCGTTCAGTTGCTGCTCGTCGGCAACCTGCTCATCTACGTCCACACGCTCAACTTTCGCGTTTTCCGGGCGACCCAGCTTGGCCTCTTCCTGATCATCCCCTTCGTCGCGCAATGGAGTATCGGCAGCTTCACCGACGCCAGCGGGATCAGCCTGTGGGCACTGCTCGCCCCGATCGGTGCGGTCATTTTCGTCGGGCCACGCCAGTCGGTCGTCTGGTTCCTCGCCTATGTCGCCTTGACAGTCGCCTCGGGTGGAGTGGAGTACTACCTGATCGACGCCTGGGCAACGGACACGGAAAGCGTTCCGGCGCAGACCAGCACGTTCTTCTTTGCCCTGAACTTCGGCGCCATGTCGGCCATCATCTATCTCCTGCTGCGCCACTCCGACAGCGAAAAGCACCGCGTGCAGGAGCGCCTGCGCGAAGCGCATCGCCTGTTGCAGTGTGAGCAGGAGCGTTCGCAGCGACTGCTCCTCAACGTTCTGCCGGGGGCGATTGCCGAACGTCTGAAGAACAGCGATCAGCCGATCGCCGACGGCTTCCCGGAGGTCTCGGTGATGTTTGCCGACATCGTGGACTTCACCCGGGTCGCCGAAGGACTCACACCCCAGCAGGTATTCGCCATGCTGAACAAGATCTTTTCCTGTTTCGATGAACTGGCCGAGCGCTTCGGTCTGGAGAAAATCAAGACGATTGGTGACGCGTACATGGTTGCCGGCGGCCTTGACGGAAGCGGCAATTGCCTTGCCGCACTGGCCGACATGGCGCTCGCCATCTGCTCGGTCCTGCAGCACGACTTCAGCATCAACGACCGGCGCCTGGCGGTGCGCATAGGCATCGCCAGCGGCCCGGTGGTTGCCGGCGTCGTGGGTAAGAAGAAGTTCATCTATGACCTGTGGGGAGATACGGTCAACATCGCCAGCCGAGTGACCAGCGAAGCAATTCCGGGTATCGTTCAGGTCGACGCGCGCAGCTATCAGTGTCTGCACCAGGACTTCGCCTTTCACGAACCGCGCGCGATTCAGGTCAAGGGCAAGGGAAACATGGTTGTTTACGGCCTGATCGGTCGCCGCACGCCGGCCGACGATCAGGGCTGAGCAATGGTGCAGCAATCATCGCCAACGGGCCTGGATGCGCGGCGCAGCTCGAAACAGACGCGACCGCGAACGTTGCTCGCCAAGCGCAGACAAAAACCGCAGCTGGCCGCTTCCTGCGCCGACTGATAAAGACCGATTCCCAGACCGCCGGCCGAGGCTACCGGCGCCTGCAGCAGATCAGCCAGCACTTCGTCACCGATCGGTTCACCGTTGTCGCAGACGCTAAGCAGCGACGCGTCCGCGGTAAGCACGACGCGAACGTGCAGATCGCCGCCGGGGCTCGCTTTGCCGAGCGCATTGTGCAGCAGGTTGTCGAGCACCGCGTCGAAGAGCACGGCCGGCACCAGAGCATCGCGGGCGAAGTCGACTGCCGTGAAGCCGACCGGCGAATGCGCGTAGCGCTGCTGCTGAATCCGCCACCATAGTTCTGCCGACAGCAGACCGCCGGGCTCGCTGTGCGGCTGGCGCAGCTTGTTCAGCGCATGCTGCAGGCGCTGCGTGATCTGCGGCAGTTGCCGTTGCAGGATAAGGTCGCAGCGTTCGCCGTCGTCCCGGCTCGCCTGCACCAGGTAACACAGATTGTTGAGCGACTGCAGCAGATTCTTCACGTCGTGCGTCAGCCGCGCACCCGTTTCGTGAATCGCCCGCATGTAGCCAAGCTGTTGCAGTTCGCGTGCGCGCAACTTCGCCACATAGTGCTCATTGGCCAGACGAGCGAGCAGGTGAAAATGCCAGACGAGCGCCGGGCTGAGGCGGTGCCGCGTGTACAGACTCAAATGCAGGGGCTGGCTGGCGAAATCATGACTGAAGCGGGACGAACTGCCGAAGGTCCCGCGGCGCGCCCCGGCACTCCATGCGCCACCTGCCACCCAGGGCAGATCGAGCATCTCAGCCAGCGCCTGCGCGAGAAACTTATCGGGATCGATCTCCTGCGCGGCCAGCGTAGTCAGACGATGGAGCCAGTTTTCCAACGGCAGGCCAATGCTCAGCAAGTAGCGTGAAAAGAAGACGCCGATGCCGGTAAAGCCCGGTCGGGTGTTCCAGGCCCAGCCGATGAGGAACAGGACGGCGGCCATGGCGAGCAGCGTATCGACCACTGCCGCCAGGTAGCTGATCCCTTCGAAGAGCATGAAAGCCAGACTGCCGAGGACCAGAACAGCGATCAACAGAAAGATGAAAAGGCTGTAGAACAGGTCGATCATGCCACCGCTGCACCGGTCGCTGACGCCGGAAAACGGCAGCAGGGTCATCAGCAGCAGAACCACCGGCATCCCCCAGGCGAACTCTCGATCGAGCGACGGCCCCAATTGCGTGCTCTCGGGCACGGCGCGCGGGACCAGTTCGAAAAGCAGAGCAGCCAACAGGTAGGCAAAGGCGGCGAGATAGAAGACGCGCGTTGGTCGATGATCGATGAACATCACACGTCCACCGACCAGGGCGGCGAGCATGACCACCCAGACGATCAGCAGCCAGTCGCCATACCAGATGATGCCGCCACCAAGGACGAGTGCCATCACCGTCAGCCCACCCAGATCGATCTTGCGCTCGGCATAGACGAAGGGCTGCCAGAGAATGAACAGCCCGACGTCGACCAACCAGCACAACAGGCTGATCGCAGCATCGGCACGGCTGACCAGGGCCAAGTGGAGCAGCGCGAGCAAGGCCGTGACGAGCCAGCGCTGGCGTTCGTGCAGGGCCGTCCCCAACTGCTGCAGAGCGGTCACGCGCGGCGCCCGGTACGACCCGAATGTGACATAGTGCACACGGCGAAGGCAGTCGGACTCTCGACACGAGTGTCGGAATATGGACAAATGCCGCTTCTTGCGGGGCTCAATCTGCCTGCCAAGGCTGGCATGGAACATGCTCCTTTGTGCGGGTCACGATGTCTCGAAACAATACGGAGAAGAAGATGAACCAGTTGCGCAAACAGCAGTCGGGCTTCACCCTGGTCGAAATTGCCATTGTACTCGTCATCATCGGCCTGCTTCTGGGCGGGGTCCTGAAGGGCCAGGAGCTGATCAACAGCGCCAAAGTCAAGAACATGGTGAATGATTTCCGCACCGTCTCGAGTCTGGTCTATGCCTACCAGGATCGTTTCAAGGCCTTCCCGGGCGACCAGACGGCGGCGCAGCTCACCGACGCGTTCGGCGCCGCTGCCGCGGCCACCCCGTGCGCACCCGCCGCAGCCGGTCTGTGCGCGCAGAACAACGGCCGCATCGACGGCAACTGGAACGCGGGCGGCGCCACCGGAACCGGAGTCGCCACCGAGGAAAGCTCTCTCTTCTGGCAACACGTACGCCTGGCCAATCTGGCCAGCGGTCCGACCGTCCTGACCGATGTCGGCTACCGGATGCGTAACGCCGATGGCGGCTTCGTCGGTATCGAGAGCGGCGTCAACGCAGCCGGTGCCGCGGCTCCCTGGATCCAGGCCATGCGCGGCTCGTTCTTCGTCTGCTCGCGCGGAATTCTCGGGCGCTACGTCAAACAGATCGATTCGACGATGGATGACGGCAACACGGCAACCGGCTCGGTGCGCGCCGTTCTCGACACGGCAGCCCGTGGCACTGCGGCGGTCGCCACCGCGGCCATCGTCGATGGCTCGTCGTACACGGTCTGCGCCGGGTTCTGACGCGGGACACGATGCGCCAGCCCTAAACCAGCCCTAAGCCAACCGTAACCGTCTGCGCCGACTCGCGTTGCGCACGCGAGTCAGGCTTGCCCCGCACGAGCTGCTGCCCCACCGGTGCAGCAGCTTTTCTTTGCGCGCTCGACCGAGCACACCGGGCATCACGGCAGGACGGGCTCGGGATCAGGCAGCCAGAGGCTTCTGCTATACTCGTCGGATGACACGCGCCGCACGCTCATGAGTCAACCCTTGCCGTCAGCCAAGGCACTCGACCTTGCCCGCCAGGTTCTGCGCATCGAAGCAGCGGCCGTACTGGCGCTGAGCGAGCGGCTCGACGGAGCATTCCTCGACGCGCTGGCGCTCATCCTGAACTGCCGCGGACGGGTCGTCGTCAGCGGCATCGGCAAGTCGGGCCACATCGGCCGCAAGCTGGCCTCGACGCTGGCCAGCACCGGAACTCCGGCGTATTTTGTCCACCCGGCGGAAGCCAGTCATGGCGACCTCGGAATGATCACGCGCGATGACGTGCTGATCGCCCTGTCGAACTCCGGTGAGAGCGCCGAACTGCTGACCATCGTACCGATCGTCAAGCGCCAGGGCGGCAAGCTGATCAGCATGACCGGCAACGACCGATCGTCGCTGGCGCTCGCCGCCGATGTTCATCTCGACGCAGCCGTCGCGCAGGAAGCTTGCCCATTCAACCTGGCACCGACCGCGAGCACGACCGCAGCGCTCGCAATGGGTGACGCGCTGGCCGTTGCGCTGCTTGATGCGCGCGGCTTCGGGCGCGAGGATTTCGCCCGTTCGCACCCCGGCGGCTCGCTCGGCCGGCGCCTGCTGACGCATGTACGCGATGTCATGCGCAGCGGCCCGGCTACACCGCACGTATATCCGGAAACGCCGCTGTCGGCAGCCATCCTTGAAATGTCGCGTGGCGGCATCGGCATGACGACAGTCGTCGATGAGCAGCAACGGGTGATCGGCATCGTGACCGACGGTGACTTGCGCCGCGCCTTTGCGCGCAACCTGGATCTGCGCACCTTGTCCGCTGCCGACATCATGGGCCGGCGGCCGTACACGATTGGCCCGGACAAACTGGCTGTGGAGGCAGTGGAGATGATGGAGCAATTCAAGATCAACCAGTTGCCCGTCGTCGACGGCAGCGGCCGGCTGCTCGGCGCGCTCAACATGCATGATCTCTTCCAGGCCAAGGTGATCTAGATGAGGCAGGTCGCGAGACACACGCACGCGGTCGATTGCGCGCGCCGCGTGCGATTGATGGCCTTTGACGTCGACGGCGTGCTGACCGACGGTTCGCTCATCTACAGCGACGAGGGAATCGAACTGAAAGCCTTCAATACGCTTGACGGGCTGGGCCTCAAACTGTTGCAGCAGGCGGGAATCGGCGTTGCCATCATCACCGGCAGACGCGCGCCTTGCGTCGAGCTGCGTGCGCGGGATCTTGCCATCCCGTATCTGTTTCAAGGCGTTCACGACAAGCTGGAAGTCATGCGCGCACTGCTCGACGAAGTCGGCCTCGGCCTGGCCGAAGCCGGTTACATGGGCGACGACCTGATCGACCTGCCGGTGATGAGCGCCTGTGCCTTCTCGGCAACGCCGAGTGACGGACAGGCCATCGTCAGGCAGCATGCGCGACTGACCACGGCACGCGCTGGCGGCCGCGGCGCCGTACGCGAAGCATGCGAATTCATCCTCGCGGCGCAGGACAAGCTGGCCGCCGCCTGGGCCCCGTTTCTGCCGAAGGACCGCCAGTGAAACAATGGAGTACGGCAGTCCTGCCGCTGAGCATCCTGCTCACGCTGGCCGCGCTGACTTTCTGGTTACGCTACGCCACCGAATTCCCGGATACCCATTCCGACGGCAAGCACCGTCACGACCCGGACTATATCGTCAGCGAGGTCACGGTACGCAAGCTTGACAAGACGGGAATGCTGCGCCACACGCTGTTTGCCGAGGAACTGCGCCATTATCCGGACGACGACTCGACCGAGTTGATCAAACCAACGCTGGTCCACGTGCAGCCCGGAAGGCCGCGACTGACCGTCAAAGCGGCGCATGGCCGTCTCACCTCGCAAGCCGAGCGCGTCGACCTGCGTGAGGATGTCGAAGTCCACCGCGAGGCTGACGGCAAGCATGAGGCCTTGTTGGTCAGCACCACCGAACTGACCGTCCTGCCCGACGAGGAAAAGGCTTTTACCAAGAGCAAAGTGGTGATCACTCAGGGAAAATCGTCGATTCAGGGAGTCGGGATGCAGGTCGACAACAAGCTGCGAACCTTCGTCCTCGAAGCGCAGGTCAACGGGCTGATCGACAGCCATAGGGTCAAGTGAGAAACATCAACATGAAAATCAACTACTGTGCCAGCCTCGCCTCGTGTCTCTTGCTCGCCCTTGCCTTGCCAGCGCACGCCGAGCGCGCCGATCGCGATAAGCCGATCCACCTGGAAGCGGACCGGATGAGCATAGACGACATCAAGAAGGTCCAGGTCCTCGAAGGACGGGTCGTCCTGATTCAGGGAACGATCGAGATCCGGACCAACCACCTGGTCGTCACGCAGGATGCTGATGGCTTCCAGAAAGGAACGGCAACGGGCGGGTCAAACGGGCTGGCGCGATTTCGGCAGAAGCGCGACGGTCGCGACGAATACATCGAAGGCGAAGCCGAGCGCATCGAGTACGATGCACGCAGCGAAAAGGCCGAGTTCTTCAATCGTGCCTGGGTACGCAGCGGGCTCGACGAAGTGCGTGGCCAGTATATCTCCTACGATGGGCTGAACGAATCCTATCTGGCAACGACCGGTGGTGCAGCAAAGAACGCCGGCGGAGGCAGTCCAGCCCGCGTGCGGGCAGTCATTCAGCCAAAGAGCAAGGGAAAGGCGGAGGCGGCCCCTGGCACCCAGAAGGCTGAGCCCTTGCTCCTCAAGCCTGCCACGAACGTAGCGCCCAGAAGCGATTAGACCGACGCGGGCCGCCAGGCGGCCGGTATTGTCGCGCAGCAACATCCCGCTTTGCCGCAATAAAAAGTCCGGACAAGGACAGGATAGTCCTTTTTATTAACCGCATACCCTTTTTTGTGCGGCGCACAAAAAAGGCTTGACAAGCGGCAGAAGAGGTCTATAATCGCCGTCATGGTGCAGTGCAGCAAAGAACTTGGCCCCTGATTCGGGCATCGGCAAACGAGACCTGCCGTTGTTGTGTTGTGCCTCTTTTCTTAAGGAGATTGACCATGTTCACCACCCCCGAGCAATTCGCCGCCGCCAACAAGGCTTCCGTTGACGCCATGCTGACCCTTGCCAATACCGCCCTGGCAAGCGCTGAGCGTATCGCCGCGCTGAACCTCAACACCGCCCGCTCGATGCTGGAAGACGGCGTTGCCAATGCGAAAGCGATGCTCGGCGCCAAGGATGCGCAGGAATTCTTCGCCGTGCAGGCTTCTCTTGCCCAACCCAGCCTGGAAAAGGCGGTCGCCTACACGCGCAGTGTCTACGAGATTTCCGCGCAGTCGAAGGAAGAAATGTCGAAACTGCTCGAAGCGCAGTTCGCCGAGTTCCAGAAGCAAACGCTGGCGCTGCTCGAGAAGGCAACGAAGAACGCGCCGGCCGGCTCCGATGTCGCCGTTTCAGCGGTCAAGTCGGCCATTTCGGCCGCCACTTCAGCTTTCGACAGCATGAACAAAGCGGCCAAGCAGGTTGCCGAAATCGCCGAAGCGAACGTCGCCGCGGCGACCAACGCAACGGTCAAGGCGGTCGGTGCAACGGCTGCCAGCGTCAAGAAGTAAGTCCGGTCACGCTTGTCATTCACGGAGAGACTCATGAGCAATATCGATCTCGAACAACTGGCTCAGAGCCAGAAAGCCAACGCCCAGGTCATGATGACGCTGGTTCGCACCGCTTTTCATGGCCTGGAGCAGTTGTCGGCGCTCAACCTCGCGGCCAGTCGCGAGCTGTTCAATTCCAGCACCAGCGGCGCTCAGCAATTGCTGAACGTCAGAAGCCCGGAAGATCTGAAGGATGTTGCCGCATCGGTTGCCCGGCCGAACGTCGACAAGCTGCTCGAGTACTCGCGCAACCTGTACGAACTGGCGGCCAACATGCAGCGCGAAATCACCACGGTGATGGAAGAACAGTACAACAACGTGCGCCATAACGCTTCCGGCCTGATCGAGAAGACGGGCCTTGCCAGCCCGGTCGGCGGCGAAGTTTTCGGCGCCGCAATGAAGCAGATGATGAACGCCTCGACCACCGCTTTCGAGAATATCTCGCAGATGGCCAAGCAGATGACCGACATCGTCGACACCAATGTCAAGGCAGCGACGAGCGCAACTGCCCAAGCCGCGGCAGCGCTGACGCCCAAGAAATAGGCCGTTCGCGCAGCGCGTCACGCCTGACCAACCCCGGCACTCGCCGGGGTTTTTGCTTGGCCGGCCGGCGCACGGTCAAGCGCGCCACTGCCAGACAATCTGCCGCCGTTCCACTTCCTGCCGAATGCTGTCCATCGCCCGATCGACCAGCGCCGGCTCACCTTCGACGCCCAGCTCGAGATGCCGCCGCTGGCCATCGTCGCCCATCGACGGCAGGCTGAACAGCCGCAGGCTCGGGTAGTCGGCAACGATACTCTGCATCAAGTCGAGCAGCGCACTTTCGTAGGCATTGGCGCCGGTCAACAGAAACGCTTTCTCGACCTTTGGCTGGCGAGGAAACAGGTCGGCATGGAAGCTGTCCAGCGCCCACTCCGCCATCGGATGCGCCATCTGCGGAAAACCCGGTAGGAAGTAGTGTTGGCGCACGTGGAAGCCGGGAATCCGGTTGAACGGATTGGGCACAATGTCGACGCCGCGCGGGAAGGTGCCGAGAAGCAGGCGAACGGCGGTCGTTTCGTCGCCGAAACGGGCGCGGATTTCGCGCTCGGCGTCCGGATGCACGACGAGGTCGACGGCCAGTGCCTCCGCCGCTGCCTGCCGCGTGTGATCGTCGGGTGTGTTGCCGATGCCGCCGAAGCTGAAAACGATGTCCCCCGCCGCGAAACTGCGGCGCAGCGTAGCCGCGATGCGCGCGCGCTCGTCACCCAGATACTCGACCCACGACAGGCGCAGGCCACGCGCCGCCAGCAGTTCTGCGATGGCGGAAAAGTGGCGATCAGGCCGCTTCCCCGAGAGAATCTCGTCGCCAATGATCAGGGCTCCGAAGGTCATCGAATTTCCTTTCTCGTGGGTGGCAGGGGTCGCGCTCACAGCGTCTCCCACATCTTCTGCAAACGCTTGCTCGAAACGGGTACCGGCGTGCGTAGTTCCTGGGCAAAGAGCTGCACGCGCAACTCCTCGAGCAGCCAGCGAAATTGTTCGAGTTGCGGCTCGCGGACGCCCTGTTTGGCGCGCAGCGTCGCGCGCCGCTGGTAGTTGGCCCAGAGCGGCGCATACTCGGCCAACAAGCGAGCGTCGCGCGCAGCGCCCGGCGCGCCGGCCGCCTTCAGCTTGTCGAGGCGCAGCGCGATGGCCTGCAGATAGCGCGGGTAGTGCTGCAGACGGACGAACGGCGTGTCGGCGATGAAGCGCTTGCCGATCAGTCGCCCGAGTTGCTCTTCGACATCCTGCAGCACGCTGCGGTAAGCCCGACACGCGGGCAGCCTTTTCTGCACCATTTGCCATTCGCCGAGGATTTGCCCGACCAGCCGACAGATCTCCTGCGCCAGCAAGGCAAGGCGTGGCTTCGCCTCGCTGCAGCGCCGGCGAAAAGCGGCCTCGTCGGTCGGCCACGGCTCGCCCAGGCAGGCGCGGGAAAAAGTGACTTCGATCAACTGCCGGCGCAGATCGTCGAGCGTTCCCAGCACCATGAACTGCATCGCCATCTGGGTCAAGCCCGGCAGGTTCTTTTCGAGATAGCGCACCTGGTCGCGCAACTGCAGCATGCAGAGTCGGCGCAAGCCGCCCGGGTGCTGGCCTTGCGCTTCTTCCAGCGAATCGAAAACGACCAGTGAAACGCTGTCGCCCTCGTCGACCAGCGCCGGATAGCCGACCGTCGGCTGGCCGCCGCTGCCGACCGTCTCGGCCATTTCCGGCAGTTCGCCGAAGACCCAATCGGCCATCCGGCGGTACTCGCCCGGGGTTTCGTGCAGTTGGCAAAACTCGTCCTTCGCCGCCCGGCCCCACTCGCTGCGCAACTCGGCCAGCTTGCGGCTCATGCCGATCTGTCGCCCGCCGTCGTCGACCAGGCGGAAATTGAGTTGCAGGTGGGCGGGCAAGGCATCCGGACGAAAGGCGTCGGGGGTAATCTCCCAGCCACGCGCGTTCAGCCCGCGCGTCTGCAGAATGAAGCCGATCAGCGCGCTGAGCAGAGGTTTGTCAGCCGGCTCGACCCGGGCGACGAACTCGCCGGCAAAGGCGGGCAGCGGCACCAGCTTGGCGCGAATCCGTTGCGGCAAGGTCTTCAACAGAAGCTCGACCTTTTGTGCCAGCAAGCCCGGCACCAGCCACTCGCAGCGCGCCGCCGGAAGCTGATTGAGCTGGGCGAGCGGCAGCGTCAGCGTGACGCCATCGCGTGGACTGCCGGGCTCGAAGTGATAGCAGAGCTCGTACTCGTTGCCGGCGATGCGCAACGCGTGCGGGAAAGTTTCGGTCGTGACCCCGGCCGCTTCGTGCCGCATCAGGTCGGCGCGCTGCAGGTAGAGCAACTGCGGGTGTTCGCGCTCGGCGTCCCGTCGCCAGTCGTCGAAGCTCGCACCGTTGTAGGCGCCGACGGGCAGCAGGCGATCGTAGAAGGCAACGATCAGTTCATCGTCCACCAGGACATCGGGCCGGCGCGACTTGTGTTCAAGCATCTCGATGTCGAGGACGAGTTGCTGGTTGTGCGTGAAGAAGCCCCAGCGCCGTGCGTATTCGGGACTGACCTCGCCGGCGACGAGCGCCTGGCGGATGAAGATGTCGCGCGCCGCCGCCGGGTCGAGCGGACCGAAATGCACCCGCCGGCGCGGCTCGACGACGATCCCGTAGAGCGTGACGCGTTCGAAAGCGACCACCTGCATGGCCGACTTTTCCCAATGCGGGTCGAACCAGCTCCGCTTCAGCAGATGCGCACCGACGCGTTCAAGCCACTCGGCTTCGATGCGCGCGACACAACGGGCATAAAGTCGCGTCGTGTCGCTGATCTCCGCGGCGACGATCCACTTGCCGGCCTTCTTCTGCAACGCCGAAGCGGGATGAATCGCGAAGCGGATTCCACGCGCGCCCAGATAGAGCGCAGAATCTTCCGACTTGCAGCCAATATTGCCCAGCAGACCGGCAAGCAGCGCCCGATGGATCGCCTCGTAGGTCGCCGGCAACTGGTTTTCCCGCCATTGCTGCTCGGCGGCAAAGGCGTGCAGCTGCGCGTGGATGTCGCGCCATTCGCGCATGCGCAGCGGCGACAGGAAGCGTTCGCGGCAGGCGGCGTGCAGCTTGCGTTGCGACTTCCGATGTTCGATCTCGTTGTCATACCAGTCCCAGAGCTTGAGCCAGGAGAGAAACTCGGAGCGCTCGTCGGCCAGTTGCCGGTGCGCCGCATCGGCGCTTCCCTGGCGCTCCTGCGGCCGCTCGCGCGGGTCCTGGACGCTCAGCGCGGCGGCGATGATCAGCACCTCGCGCAGGCAGCCTTCGTCGCGTGCCGCCACGACCATCCTCGCCAGACGCGGATCGAGCGGAATCTTCGCCAATGCCTGACCGATCGGCGTCAACGCGTACTCGCTATTCACTGCTCCGAGCTCGAGCAGCAACTGGTAAGCGTCGGCCACCGCCTTGCGCGGTGGTGGATCGAGAAAGGGAAACTCCTCGATGGCGCCCAGACGCAAGGCCTTCATGCGCAGGATGACGCCGGCGAGCGATGAACGCAGGATTTCGGGCTCGGCGTAGAGCGCTCGGGCCAGATACTCGGGCTCGTCGTAGAGGCGGATGCAGACCCCAGCGGCGACCCGCCCGCAGCGTCCCGCGCGCTGGTTCGCCGACGCCTGCGCGATCTTCTCGATGTGCAGTTGCTCGACCTTGTAGCGATACGAGTAGCGCTTGACGCGCGCCAGGCCGCTGTCGACGACATAGCGAATCCCCGGCACGGTGAGCGAAGTCTCCGCGACGTTCGTCGCCAGCACGATGCGCGAGCCCACGTGCGGCTTGAAGATGCGTCCCTGCTCCTCGGCCGACAACCGGGCAAAAAGCGGCAAGATTTCGGTATGCGGCGGATGCTGCTTGCGCAGCACTTCGGCCGCTTCGCGAATCTCGCGTTCGCCGGGAAGGAAGACGAGAATGTCGCCCGGTCCGCCGCGATGCAGCTCGCTGCACGCCTCAGCGATCGCCTGGTAAAGGTCGCGCTCCTCGTCGTTGCCTGCGTTCGCCTCGCCCGTGTTGCTCGTATCCAGCGGTCGATAGCGCAACTCGACCGGATGCAGCCGCCCCGAAACCTCGATCACCGGAGCGCCGGAGAAATGGCGGGAAAAGCGCTCCGCGTCGATCGTTGCCGAGGTGACGATCAGCTTCAGATCGGGCCGCCGCGGCAACAACTGCTTGAGGTAGCCGAGCAGAAAATCGATGTTCAGGCTGCGTTCGTGCGCCTCGTCGATGATCAGCGTATCGTACTGCTCCAGCCAGGGATCGCTTTGCGTTTCCGCCAGCAGAATCCCGTCCGTCATCAGCTTGAGGTAGGCCTCGGGCGCGCTGCGGTCGCTGAAACGCACCTTGTAGCCGACCAGCCGGCCGAGTTCGCTATGCAGTTCGTGGGCGATCCGCGCCGCGGTGCTGCGCGCGGCGATCCGGCGCGGCTGCGTATGCCCGATCAGCCCACTCACCCCGCGCCCAAGTGCAAGACAAATCTTGGGGATCTGCGTCGTCTTGCCGGAACCGGTCTCGCCGCAGACGATGACCACCTGCTGCTGGGCGATCAGTGCGGCGATCTCGTCACGCCGGGCATTGACCGGCAGATCATCGCAAAATTCCGGCTTCGGCAAACGCGCGCGACGCTCGGCAAAGGCACTGCGCGAGCGCGCGAGGAGAGTCTCGCGCTCGGCCAGCAAGGTCTCCCGGCGGACCCCGAAAACGTGCCGAAGATCGCGCGCCAGCGCGCCCAACCGACGCCGATCGCTGACCAGGCAATCGCCGAAGGCCGGCGTCTGACCGGCCGCGCCGCGCCGCCGGGGCGCCTCCCTGCCCTGGGCGGGCTGCGGATCGCTGGCTTCAGGCGGCATGGGCGAAGGCACCGACAACCAGCGGCGTAACTGCCGCGCAGACCGACACGGCAGGCAAGCGCCAGCACAGCTCGGCTTGGCAAGCCGGAACCATGGCACGAGGCAGCGAACGAACGCCAGGGACTGGCGGGCCGCTGATCATCGCGCGCACCAGCGACGCGCTCACGCCGCGCCCTTGCAGCCAGGCGTTGGCACACATTTCAGCCCCGCGGAACGTATCGATTGCTCATCGAGCCATGGTAACGACTGTGCGCGGATCACGGCAAGAGCCTGGCGTGATCGCCGGCAGGAATTGGCAAACCAGCGGCCGCGCGCCAAACCGCGAAACAGAACGAATTCGCTGACCCGGCAGGCGAGCACGCGGTGCGCGATGATCGACGGCGAGACCCCGAACGCCCGCCCCTTGACGACCTGAACCCCTTCCTTTATAAGGAGAAAACAGCGTGCGCAATGGACGCGACGTTGTTCACCATCGCTTGACGCAGCGAAACCCTTGAGGGGCAGAATATGAAACCACAGCCGCAGAAACCCACGGCAGCATTCATCGGTGCCTCCTGGCTGGCCTTGCTGGTTGGCGCATCCGGGTTCATTTCCGGGCTCTGGAATGCAGAGATGCCGGTATATGAAAAGGGCTACTACTTTACCGTTCTGATGTTCGGGCTATTCGCCGCCGTCTCGCTGCAGAAGGCGGTGCGCGACCGCCTGGAAGGGATTCCGGTAACCAACCTCTATTTCGGCCTCGCCTGGCTGGCGGTCGGCATGGCGATTCTCCTGCTCACCGCCGGTCTGTGGAACGTGACGCTGGCAATGAGCGAGAAAGGCTTCTACGCGATGGCCTTCCTGCTCAGCCTGTTTGCCTCAGTCGCCGTTCAGAAGAACGTGCGCGACATGGCACTGTTCAAGGACGAAGGCCCACTGGCGGATGAGAATGGCAACAACTCATTGGAAACACTGAACCGATAGCGCGCCCCGAGGCGACGACGGTATCCGGCGCGCGCGGACGTACCGATAGCCAGCCGCTATCTGACGAATTACCAGAATCAATTGGAACAATTATCGCAACTCGACTACGATGCGTTCCGTCGCATGACGATTCGTTTCCTTCACTGAACTCAAAGGAGAGCTCACGATGTCCTTGATCAATACCGAAATCAAGCCCTTCAAGGCAACCGCGTTCCACAATGGAAAGTTTGCTCCGGTGTCCGACGCTGACCTGAAAGGCAAGTGGTCGGTCGTCGTCTTCTACCCGGCTGACTTCACCTTCGTCTGCCCGACCGAACTGGGCGACCTGGCCGATCAGTACGACGCTTTCCAGAAGATTGGCGTCGAGGTCTATGCCGTATCGACCGACACGCATTTCACGCACAAGGCCTGGCACGATGCCTCGGATACGATCAAGAAGATTCGCTACCCGATGATCGGCGATCCCACCGGAACGATCACGCGCAACTTCGGCGTCATGATCGAAGAAGAGGGTCTGGCGCTGCGCGGCACCTTCGTGATCAACCCGGAAGGAGTCATCAAGGTCTGCGAGATTCATGACCTCGGAATCGGCCGCGACGCCAAGGAACTGCTGCGCAAGGTGCAGGCCGCGCAGTACGTCGCCAGCCATCCGGGTGAAGTCTGCCCCGCCCGGTGGACGCCGGGCGAAACGACGCTGAAGCCGTCGCTGGACCTCGTCGGCAAGATCTGAGCGCGCTGCGTCCGTGCTGCCGGAAGCGTTCCGGCAGCACGGCGAATGCTGCAGCGCAAAGGGGCCGCGCGGGCGAGCCGCCTGCCGGCCCCTTTTTCACGCCACTCGTAAAGGAAAACAGACATGTTGGACGCCAACATCGCCAATCAACTGCGCAGTTATCTGGAAAAGCTGCAGCGGCCCATCGAGTTGATCGCGGCCCTCGATGAAAGCGAGCAAGCCGACGAGATGTGGACGCTGCTGCAGGAGATCGCTGCGCTTTCACCGAAGATCAGCCTGCGACAGGACGCTGCGGCAGACCGCCGACCGTCGTTCTCGGTCGGCCAGCCGGGCGAAGCAGCGCGCATTCGCTTTTCTGGAATCCCCATGGGGCACGAGTTTACTTCGCTCGTCCTGGCGCTACTGCAAACTGGCGGCCACCCGCCGAAAGCGGATGCCGAACTGCTCGCGACGATCCGGGCCATCCCGGGAACGTTCCGCTTCACCACGTTCATTTCCCTTTCGTGTCATAACTGCCCGGAAGTCGTCCAGGCACTCAACCTCCTGGCGGTGGTCAACCCGGGGATCAGTCACGAGATGGTCGACGGCGCGCTCTTTCAGGACGAGATCGAGGCGCGCCAGATCATGGGCGTACCGACCGTCCTGCTCAACGACGAACACTTTGGCCAGGGCCGGATGACGCTGGAGGAAATCGTCGGGCGCCTGGACACAAACGCCCAGCAACGCGAAGCGGAAAGGATTACGGCGCGCGCGCCCTTCGACGTGCTGATCGTCGGCGGTGGGCCAGCCGGAGCGGCGGCCGCGATCTACGCGGCACGCAAAGGGATCCGTACCGGCGTCGTCAGCGAACGCTTCGGCGGACAGGTACTCGACACGCTGGCGATCGAGAACTTCATCTCGGTAAAGGAAACCGACGGACCGCGCCTCGCCGCCGGACTGGAACAGCACGTGCGCGAATATGAAGTCGACATCATGAACCTGCAACAGGCGGCGGCCTTGTTGCCGGCGGATGCCAGCGGACTGCACACCGTACGCCTGACGAGCGGTGCAACGCTGCGCAGCAAGACGGTGATCATTGCCACTGGCGCCCGCTGGCGTGAGATGAATGTTCCCGGCGAAAGGGAATACCGCGGCCACGGCGTCGCGTATTGCCCGCACTGCGACGGACCCTTGTTCAAGGGCAAGCGGGTTGCCGTGATCGGCGGCGGCAATTCTGGCGTCGAGGCGGCGATCGATCTGGCTGGCGTCGTCGCCCACGTGACGTTGATCGAATTTGAAGCGATGCTGCGCGCCGACGCCGTCCTGCAGAAGAAGTTGTTCAGTCTGCCCAACGTGCAGGTCCTCACGTCAGCCCTGACCAATGAAGTCACCGGCACTGGTGGCAAGGTCGATGGCCTGGTGTACACTGATCGGCCGAGCGGCCAGAAGCAACGCATCGATCTGGAAGGCGTTTTCGTACAGATCGGCTTGCTTCCGAACAGCGACTGGCTGAAGGGAACGATCGACCTCTCGCCACGCGGCGAGATCGAGATCGACGCGCGCGGAGCAAGCTCGCTACCCGGCGTCTTCGCTGCCGGCGATGTGACGACCGTGCCCTACAAACAGATCATCATCGCCATGGGTGAGGGAGCGCGTGCCGCACTCGGTGCGTTCGACCATCTCATCCGGACGTCTGTCACCTGAGATAGATGACTGCCGGAAAGACCGCCGCGGCGAGCACCAGGACCAGCCATTCAAGCTTGTGGCGTGCCAGAAAGCCAGTGAAATGCATGATCAGAATCGAAATGGCCAGAATGTAGAACAGCGCGAAAAGCATCAGACAACCCTTTCTTCCTTGACGCCGACCGGCGCCGACGAGCGCGGCTGCCGCCTGCCCAGCAGCACGCCGGCGGAGCTGCAAAGGCGCGACCGGCAAGCGCAGCAACGCCAGCTTGTCACCGGCGGATTTCCCGCACCCGCCACGCGGCGCCGGCGATCAGCGGCTGCCGCAGCGTCGGTCGGCTGGCCATCCGCGCGTCGCTGGCACGCCAAGCTAGACCTGGAAGCGCATCGACAGGTCCAGCGCGTGCACGTCCTTGGTCAGCGCACCGATCGAAATCCGATGTACACCGGTTTCAGCGATCTGACGTACATTGTCTAGACTGACGTTGCCCGACGCCTCGAGTACGGCGCGCTCGCCAGCGAGCGCCACCGCCTGGCGCATCTGGTCGAGCGTCATGTTGTCGAGCAGGACCATCGTCGCCCCGGCAGCGAGCGCTTGCTGCAACTCGGTCAGCGTCTCGACTTCGACCTGAATGAACTGACAAGCATCGACCGCCTGCTCGGCAACCCGCCGCGCCGAATCGATTGCACCGGCGATGCTGCCCGCGGCAAGGATGTGGTTTTCCTTGATCAGAATGCCGTCGTAGAGTCCAAGGCGGTGGTTGCCGCCTCCGCCGCAGCGCACCGCATATTTTTGCGCCAGGCGCAAGCCGGGAACCGTCTTGCGCGTATCGACCACCTGCGCTGCGGTGCCGGCAA
>NZ_JAVMKF010000305.1:0-13063 GCF_031732815.1 Accumulibacter sp.
CCCGAGGAACTCTACCAGCGAATTCGGCAGGGCTTTTCGATGCCGAACATCAACACCCCCTCGGTCCTGCATCACCAGCAATGGTATCTGAACCACCCTGAATCGCTGCGCCGCATGGTCGAGCGCAGCAGTCGCTATCTGCATCACATCGTCGAGGAAATTGAAAAGCGCGGTATGCCGATGGAGCTTGCCTTGCTGCCGATGGTCGAGAGCGCTTACAACCCGACGGCCTACTCGCGCAGCCGCGCGTCCGGCCTGTGGCAGTTCATTCCGGCCACCGGCAAACAGTACAAACTGGAGCAAAACTGGTGGCTGGACGCACGCCGCGACATCATCGCGTCCACCGCTGCGGCGCTCGACTACCTGCAGTACATCTACGAACTGCACGGCGACTGGCACCTGGCGCTGGCCTCGTACAACTGGGGTGAAGGTGCCGTCGGCCGCGCCATCAACAAGAACAAGGCGGTGGGGCTGCCAACCGATTATCTCAGCCTGAGCATGCCCGACGAAACCAGGCAGTATGTGCCAAAACTGCAGGCGCTGAAGAACATCTTCAGCAATCCGAAAGTACTCACCAATCTGAACCTCCGCGGCGTCCCGAACCGGCCGTATTTCGCCACGGTCACGAAAACGGCAAACATCGACGTCAAGCTGGCCGCCAAGTTGGCCGAAATGCCAGTCCAGGAGTTCGTTGCGCTGAATCCGGCGCACAACCGCCCAGTCATCAAGTCGGAAACGCCGCTGGTCATCCCGGCCGACAAGGTCGACCGCTTCATCAACAACCTGGAGGCGCATGAGGAAAGCGAGCAGCCTCTCGCTTCCTGGCAAGCCTACACGCTGCGACCAGGCGAAACGCTCGAGCAGGTGGCTGCGCGCTTCGGCATGACGGTAGCCGCACTCAAGGCAGTTAACGGAATCAACGGCAAAGCCAGGGTGGCGGCGGGCCAGCCCCTGCTGGTCGCGGGCAAGGAGGGTGCTGACGCTGCTGACCTGGCTGGCCTGCCGGAACCGCCGGCGATTGCTGCGGCGAGCAGCGAGCCGCCACGCCCACTCGTCCAGCCGCGCCAGCCGGAGCCCGTCCACGTCCAGACGCCGACAGTGACACCGCGTGTGCACGTCGTGCGCAAGGGTGAAACGCTGTTCAAGGTCGCCCAGCAGTACGGAATGACGACGGCTGAGCTTAAGGACACCAACAAGCTGCGCGCAGACAAGGTGACTCCAGGAACGCGGCTGACGGTTGTCGTTCCTGCCGCCAGCAGCAAACTTGCCAGCCGAGAGCCACAACGCGTCGCCGCAGCCGAGCTTGAAAGTAGATCTCCAAACGCGCGCAGCACGCCGGCCGTCACAACCGAAGTGCGTAGAACGCACACGGTCAGCAAGGGCGAGACCTTGCTCAAGGTCGCACAGCGCTACGGCATCGGCTTGAGTGAACTGAAACAGCTCAACAGGATTCGTAACGACCATGTCGTTCCGGGTACCAAGCTCGCGATCGCTACGCCAGGCGGCAGCGCAGCGGGGCGCCCGCCAGCCGAGCTCGCCGAGAACGACAACCGGCGTGCGCGGACTGCCGATTCCCGCTTGACGCTGGCCAAGGTGGAAAGCAGGAAACCCGACAGCAAGAACGAAGCGAAGACCAGCCGCAAGACCGAAGCGACCACGGCGGCGGCGCATACTGGCGCCCGGAAGCCGGCCCGGCTGGCCCAGTACACCATTCGCCGCGGCGATACCTTGGCTTCGATTGCGCGCCAGTTCCGGGTCGACGAAGACGACCTGTTGCGCTGGAACCGCCTGCCGGCACGCTCGATCAAAGCCGGGCAGACCCTGACCATCCAGCTCGTACAGAACACGCTCTAAGCGGTGAGGGCAGCACTGCCCTCGCCTGCCGCGCCGCATGCGACAGGCAGGAGCGGCTGTCAGCGCTAGCCGTAGAGATGGCAGTTGACCGTGTGCGTCGCGCTCAAAGCAGTCGCTGCCGGGTATTGCTCGCGGCATGAAGCGCTCGCTTGCGGGCAACGCGGATGGAAATGGCAGCCTGCCGGTGGCTTGGCGGGTGAAGGAAGTTCACCCGCCAGGCGAATGGCTTCCCGCTCTTCGCCCAGCCGCGGACTGAGCACGGCGGAAAGCAAGGCGCGCGTGTAGGGATGCTGCGGCGAACGAAGCACATCGTCGACCGTACCGCTTTCGACGATTCGGCCAAGGTACATCACTGCGACCTCGTGCGCCAAATGGTCGACGACGGCAAAATTGTGCGTGATGAACAGGTAGGCCAGACCCAGATCGGTCTGCAATTTGGCCAGCAAGTTGAGAATCTGCGCCTGGACCGAGACGTCGAGCGCCGAAGTCGGTTCGTCGCAAACCACCAGGCTCGGTTCGACCGCCAGGGCGCGTGCGATTGCGATGCGTTGTCGCTGACCACCCGAGAATTCGTGCGGATAGCGCTGGATGACCGCCGGATCAAGGCCAACCTGCTGCAGAACCTGGGCGATTGCCTCGCCACCTGCGCCTGCCGCCGGTGCGGCGAGTGCCTGCAGCCCTTCGCCAATGATCTCGCCAATCGACGAGCGCGGATCAAGCGAGGCAAACGGGTCCTGAAAAATCATCTGCATACGGCGACGGAAAGGTCTTAGCGCGGCGCCCGACATGCCGCACAAGTCTTGCCCGGAGAGCCGGACGGCGCCGCTGGTCGGCGCGACAAGCTGCAGAATCGCCTTGCCGACCGTCGTCTTGCCGCAACCTGACTCGCCGACGAGTGCCAGCGTGCGCCCGCGCTGCAGGCGGAGCGAGACGCCGTCGACCGCGCGCACGTGGCCAACGGTACGCTGCAGGATGCCACGCCGAATGGGAAAATGGACGCACAGGTCGTGCACAACGAGCAGCGGAGCGACCCCCTCGATGGGCTCTTCCGGGCGGTCAGCGCACGCGGGCGCTGCGCTGCTGGCCGCGCCCGCGCGGCTAGGCGATTCAGCCAAACCGACAAGATGGCAGCGCACACGGTGGTCGACGTCGACTGAGGTCCATCGTGGCGTTTCGGCCCTACACAGCGCCCAGGCATGCGCGCAGCGCTCGGCAAAGCGACAACCGGGCGGCATCGCCGAAAGTGGCGGCACCTGACCTGGTATGGTCGCCAGACGTCCGCCACGCCCGGCCAGATCGGGCAAGGCGGCAAACAGGCTCTGCGTGTACGGATGCCGAGGCGAAGAAAAGAAAGCCTGGCGCGGCGCTTCCTCGACGATTTCACCGGCATACATGACCGCGACGCGACTCGCCATGCGCGCGACGACGCCCAGGTCGTGCGTGATCAAGAGAACGCCCATACCCCGCTGGCGCTGGATGTCGCGCAACAGATCAAGGATTTGCGCCTGAATGGTGACATCGAGTGCGGTCGTCGGTTCGTCGGCAATCAACAGGCGTGGCTCGCCCGCCAGCGCCATCGCAATCATCACCCGCTGCTTCATCCCCCCCGAAAGCTGAAACGGGTACTCGCTCAGGCGGCGCTGCGCGTCGGCGATGCCGACCGCCTCGAGCAACTCGCGCGCGCGCACCTGGGCCGCCTGCCCGGTTACCGCGAGATGACGGGCAAGGACTTCAGCGAGTTGCCGGCCGACGGTCAATACCGGGTTGAGGCTGGTCGCAGGTTCCTGAAAGATGATGGCGATGCCCCCGCCGCGCACGCCGCGCATCTCTGCTTCGGGCAAGTCGAGCAGACTGCGCCCGGAAAAAATCACCTCGCCACCCGTGATTCGACCGGCTGGCGGCAACAGGCGCAAGGTGGCGAGTGCCGCCGCCGATTTGCCGCAGCCCGACTCGCCAAGGAGTGCCAGCGTCTCGCCTGCAGCGACGCGGAAATCGACGCCGTCGACCGCCGCGAGGAGCGCGCGCTGCGCGGCAAACGCCACGCGTAGTCCGCGCACCTCGAGCAGGACCGCGCCGTCGATGGCACGCACGCCGTGCTTCTCCGCGGCGCTCATGCGGAACCTGCCAGGCGCGGATCAAACGCCTCGCGCACGGCGTCCGCGAGCAGATTCGCCGCCAGAACCAGCACCAACATGAAACTGAAGGCCGCGCTCAACGACCACCACACCATCGGCTCGCGTGCCAGTTCCATGCGCGCGTTGTTGATCATCGTGCCAAAGCTGATCATCGTCGGGTCCACGCCAATGCCCACGTAGGAAAGCACCGCCTCGGCCAGGACCAGGCTGGAGAAATCCATGACCAGCGCAATGATCACGATGTGCATCAGATTCGGCACGATATGGCGGGCGATGATGCGCAGATCGGCAACGCCAAAAGCCTGCGCGGCCTGGATGAACTCGAGTTCGCGCAGTTTCAGCGTTTCGCCACGCAGCAGGCGGCAAAGGCCGGTCCAACTGGTCAGGCCGAGAATCAGGCACAAAGCCAGCAGGCGCAGGTCGGCGCGTTCAGCCGCGGTGGCAAACCACTGCGGATGCGTATCAATCAGGACCTGCATCATCAGCACCGCCGCGGCAATCAGCAGAACGCCAGGAATCGAACTGAGCGTGGTGTAGAGGTATTGGATCAGGTCATCGACCCAGCCGCGGAAGTAGCCGGCCATGACGCCCAGCACGACAGCCAGCGGCAACATGACAAGCGTCGTCACCAGCCCGATGACGAGAGCAGTGCGAACGCTCTTGAGAATCTGGTAAAGGACATCCTGCCCTACCTTGTCGGTCCCGAAGATATGATAGTCGTCGGCCAGGCCAGCCAAGGACAAGGCGCAGGCGAGCACGCAGGCCAGCGCAATGAGCACCGCGTTCCAGGCGAATTCGGTCTGACCGCGCCAGATACAACGCCAGGCGGCGAGCAGCGTGCAGTTTCCAGCTCGTGCCAGTGCGGCCACCGCAACGCCGGCAAGGGCACACCAGATCGCCGCCGCGAGAGCCAGTGCGCGCAGCAAACGCTGCGCGATGTCGGCGTCACGCCGCGCTTCGTCGTCACCCAGATGAGCGCCACCGAACTTCAGGCGCGGATAGTCGCGAACCTGACGAACACGGCCGTCAGCCGTGCGCAGATCGATCGCCTCCTTGGCATAGGCGCGCGTTGCCAACGGCTCGGAATAGGTCTTCTCGCTGCGCGCGCGCAGTGAGGCGACCAGCCAGTCGAGCAGCGAAAGCACCTCGACTGAGTACGCCGTGCCCTGACGATTGGCGGCAGCCGTCGACTCAGCGGATGGTGCGACCAGGGCCGGGCGATAGTGGAGCGAGTCGAGCAGACCGATCGCGCCGAAGACGAGCAGCACGGTAGCCGAAGCCATCCCGCTCCGGTGGCTGCCGACGCGCCGCCAGGCCGAGCGCAGCAGCGGGCTGCGGGCGGAAAGCCAGGCGAGCGCAAGCGAGGCGGCAACCAGCCCCCAGATGAGCAGATCGGACCAGAGAAGGACGGGAAGGAAGTCCATCAGGCGAAGCGTATGCGCGGGTCGACGAGCGTGTACGACAGATCGGTCAGGATAAGGCCAACGATGTAGAGCACCGATCCGATGAAGACCATCGCGCGCACAACGGCAAAGTCCTGCGCGTTGATCGCGTCTATCGTGTAGCTGCCAAGTCCCGGGATGCCGAAGAACGATTCACTGAGCAGCGATCCCATGAATAACAGCGGGATGACGACAACGACGCCGGTGAGGATCGGAATCAGGGCATTGCGCAGAACGTGCCGGAAGAGAACGACGACTTCGGACAGTCCCTTGGCACGCGCCGTGCGCACGTAGTCCTTGGCGATCTCTTCGAGAAACATCGTTCGATACCAGCGCGTCGATGCGCCGATCCCGGAAACGACACCAATCACCACCGGGAGAATGAGAAACTTCCAGGCGTCGACGCCGCCCGCGTAGCCTGAGATGGGCACCAGCCGCCACAGCTTGCTGACCAGATACTGACCGCCGATGATGTAGAACAGACCCGAGATCGACATCATCGCGACGCAGACGACAACTCCCCAGAAATCAAGCGCTCCGGCACGGAAAAAGGTCAACAGCAGGGCAAACGAGACGCTCACCAGCAAACCGAGAACGAAGGTCGGCACTGCAATCGCCAGCGACGGTCCCATGCGCAAGCGAATTTCCCGCGCAATGTCACGGCCATCCTCGGCGCGGCCGAAGTCGCCAGCGAACATGCGAACCGACTTGGCGAAGAAAATCGTCTCGGTGACGACGCCGACGCCAGCCGCTGCGGGGTTGATGAACAACGGCCGATCGTAGCCGCGCTCGGCTTTCCACTTGGCAATTGCCTCGGGCGTCACGCGTTTGACGCCCAACTGCATGCGCGCCATGTCGTCGGGTGTATTGACAACGAAGAAAAGCGCGAAGGTGATCAGGTTGACGCCGATCAGAATGGGCAACGCATAGAGCAGACGGCGGACGATGTAGGCAAGCATGCTCGACTCCCGCTCGTCAAACCCGGGCAGCCGCGCGCCGCACGCAGACCATCGTGCGCTGCATCAGCGGGCTGTCCCGCGCTCGCGCCGGCGATAGGCGAGAGCGGCGGGCATCAACAGACCAACCCCGAGCAGTGCGACAGCGAACAGCGGCCAGAGCACCGGCCGATTCCACGCTTGCCGCAAGCGTGCCCGCTCGCCGCCATCAATCCGCTGATACTTCAGAATGTTGTTGCCAACATCGGTAGGCTTGCGATTGTGCAGCCAGGCGTGGCCAAGGGTATAGCTCTTCGGATGGAAGCCATAAATCCAGGGCGCGTCGTGCTGCAGAACGGCGACCGCCTGGCGGATGATCCGCAGCCGCTCGGCCGCGCGCGGCCCATCGCTTTCCATGTTCTTCATCTGTTCAAACAGGCGATCGTACTCGGGATTGACGTAGTTTGACGCGTTTTCGCCACCTCTCACCACTTTTCCTTCTGCTCCGGCCAAGAGGAAGAGAAAGTTCTCCGGATCGGGGTAGTCGGCGTTCCAGCCAAGGTAGTAGAGTTGCACGGCGCCCTTGCGCACCTTGTCCTGAAAGCGATTGAAATCGGTCGAACGGACGACAAGCTGGAGGTCCAGTTTGGCAAACTGACGGGTCAGCCAGTCGAGACGTGACTTGTCGCCCATGCCACCAGTCGTCGTATCGAGGTTCAGCACGAGCGGCTCGCCGGTGGCCACGTGCCTTCCGTTCGGCCAGCCGGCCTCAGCCAGCAGCTTGCGGGCAGTACTCAAGGGCTTTCGCCGTGCCTGTCCGTCGACCCAGTCATAAACCACCGGATTGCTTCCCGCCTCACCGTCGAGGTAGCCAAAGATTCCCGGCGGCAGCGGACTGCTGGCGGCGATTCCGCGCCCGTTCATGAAGATCGAGATGAATTCCTCCTGATCAATGGCAATCGACAGAGCTTGGCGCAACTTGGTCGTCTGCTCGCTCAAGCCGCCGACGATCGGGTCGAGCATGTTGAAGCCGAGATAGAAGATCGACGCGCGCACGCTGGTCAACAGCCTGATCCCCTTGCCACGCATCTCGTCGCTCAGTTCGATATCACCGCCAACACCGAGCCGTACCGCCTGATCGAAGCTGTCGGACGAGATGCTGGACGCGTCGTAGTAGCCCTGCAGGAACTTGTTCCAATAGGGAATGCTCTCCTTTTCCCGGGAGAAAACGGCGCGCTCGATGAACGGCAGCGGCTTGCCGCAATCGGCCAGCAGGCCGGCTGCGTGATCGGTGGCTTCGCCGTCACAGGGATAGGTCTCGCCATGAAAATTCGGATTCCGTTCGAGAACCATGCGGCTGTTCGGGTTGTTCTCGGTCAACATGAACGGGCCGGTACCCACCGGATACCAGTCCAGAGTCAGGTTCTTTTCAGCCATTCCCGGTTGCGCGTAGAAGCGGTCCACCTCGCGTGGTACCGGCGCAAAGAACGGCATCGCCAACCAGTAGACGAACTGCGGATACTTGCCACGCAAGGTAATTCGATACGAGTAGCGGTCAAGGCGCGTCACTCCGGGCAGCGCAAAACGATCCAGGTCGAGCCAGGCGGTCGCCGGCAGTCGGTTCGCCTCTTCGTGCAGCGCCTTGCCCAGTTCACGCAGGCCGACGATGCGCTCGGCCATCATGCCAAAAATCGGCGAGTGCAAACGAGGATGCGCCAGCCGCTTGATCTGATAGATGTAATCGTCGGCGACCAGTTCCCGCGTGGAAACGCTGGGAAAATCCGCGATCGTCTCGATGTCGCGCAAGTGATCGCGCTTCAGGGCGCCGTACACCGGCTGTCCGTCCACATCGAGGGCAAAGGCGGGATGCGGCTGGTAGCGAATCCCCGGCCGTATGCGCACCTCGTAGATGCTGTAGGCAATCTGCTCGGGCGCCGCATCGGCTGGCAGATCCCGGCCCTGCGCATCGGTATAACGGGCAATCGGCACGCTCGCACTGGTCGCCGGGATCAGCGTGTACGGACGCTTGAGGTAGTGGTACTGCAGCGGCGGCTCGTAGATCTGCGCCGTAAACGTGATCTCATCCTCGGTATACGACTGCGCTGGATCAAGGTGCTTCGGCCGTTCGGTGAAAGCCGAGTACAGGATGTTCAGTCCACGCTCGCGCACCGGATAAGGATCGTTCTGCTCGCTGCCGCAGGCAGAAATCAGAAGGAGCAGGAACAGGCAGACGATGCGCACGAACCACATGCGGCAAGTGTAGCGCGAACGGACAGATCTTGGCTGCACCGCCGACCCCGGGACGCCCTCATGGGCGTGCAACCGACAATCGCCGGTGTCGCGAGCAGTTCCTTTATAATGCGCGAGCGAAGCAGATTCGCGCAGGAACTGCAAACCTTGCAAAATTTTCGTTACGGGAGAAGCAATGGGATTCCTTGCCGGCAAGCGCATCCTGATCACGGGCGTGCTGTCAAAACACTCGATCGCCTACGGTATCGCTCGCGCCTGCCATCGCGAAGGCGCGCAACTGGCGTTTACCTTCCAGAACGAACGCTTCCAGGACCGCCTTGCCAAGTTCGCCCGCGAATTCGCCAGCACCCTCATCTACCGCTGCGATGTTTCCGACGATGCGGAGATTGCACAGCTCTTCACCGACCTTGCCAGCGAGTGGGATGGCCTCGACGGGCTGGTTCATTCAATCGCCTACGCCCCCGGCGAGGCGATCGAAGGAGACTTTCTCGATGGCATCACGCGCGACGCCTTCCGTATTGCGCACGACATCTCGTCCTACAGCTATCCGGCGCTCGCCAAGGCGGCTCGCCCGCTGCTCCTCAAGGGCCGGCAGCCTGCCCTTCTGGCGCTTTCCTACCTGGGCGCCGAGCGCACGCTGCCCAACTACAATACGATGGGACTGGCCAAAGCAAGTCTCGAAGCGGCCACCCGCTACCTGGCCTTTTGCCTGGGTCCGCAAGGTATCCGCGCCAACGCCATCTCGGCCGGACCGATCAAGACGCTCGCCGCATCGGGCATCGGCAATTTCTCGCGTCTGTTGGCGTACAACGCACACAACGCGCCGCTTCGGCGCAATATCACGATCGATGAAGTTGGCAACGCGGCGGCTTTTCTGCTCTCCGATCTGGCCAGCGGAATCACCGGCGAAATCATGTATGTCGATGGCGGATTGAACACCACGGCACTGGGCAACGCCGAACCTCTGCCCTCCTGAGTGCCGTTCGGCAGCGTACGCGGTCGACACCTGCGGCAGACACCACCTCCATTGACCAAGAGTTGATCGGTGCGCGAAGCAGCGGCCGCCAATACCTTCGAACATCGCCTGACGCTCGCCGAAGTCCTCGGCTGGCTCGTCGATGACGAACTGGTTGCCGCCAAAGAGTCCGACTCGCTGCTCAAGGAAAGCCGTCTGCAACGCATTTCCGCGCACCCGCTGGTGGTCATCGCCGACCAGCAATGGAAGTCACTGCGTGAGCCGCATCGCCCCCTGACGCTGGAAGAACTCGGCGCCTGGATGGCGCGGCGAGTCGGACTCGACTATGTGCACATCGATCCACTGAAGGTCGACTTTTCGGCGGTCACCGAAGTCATGTCGAGCGCCTACGCCACACGCTTCGGCATCCTTCCGATTCAGGTGACGACACGAGAAGTGGTGATCGCGACGACGCAACCCTTCCTGCGCGACTGGGAAAAGGAAATCACGGCGATCGCTCGCAAGGAGATCCGCCGGGTCGTGGCCAACCCGGTTGACGTTGCGCGCTATCTTATCGAATTCTACAACCTGGCCCGCTCGGTCAAGAAAGCGGCGCAGCTTGGCGGCCCCAGCGGTAACCTGTCATCCTTCGAGCAACTTGTTGAACTCGGTCGAACGAACCGCCAGTTCGATGCGAACGACCAGCACATCGTCAACATCGTCGACTGGCTATGGCAGTACGCCTTCGATCAGCGGGCGAGCGACATCCACATCGAACCCCGGCGTGAGCTCGGCATCGTACGTTTTCGCATCGACGGAATTCTCCATCAGGTGTACCAGATTCCGACCAGCGTCATGGCGGCAATGATCAACCGGATCAAGATCCTCGGCCGAATGGATGTGGTCGAAAAGCGCCGCCCGCAGGATGGTCGAATAAAAACGCGGACAGCCGATGGCCAGGAGGCTGAACTGCGTCTATCGACATTGCCGACCGCCTTTGGCGAGAAACTCGTCATGCGCATCTTCGACCCCGAAGTGCTGGTGCGCAATTTCACCGACCTCGGCTTCACCGACGACGATCAGCTGCGCTGGAAGCAGATGGTCGAACGACCCGACGGAATCATCCTCGTCACCGGGCCGACCGGGTCCGGCAAGACGACGACGCTCTACTCGACGCTCAAGCAGCTCGCCACACCCGAAGTCAACGTGTGCACGATCGAAGATCCGATCGAAATGGTTGAACCATCATTCAACCAGATGCAGGTGCAGAACGTCATCGACCTCGGTTTCGCACAGGGTGTACGTGCGCTCATGCGTCAGGACCCTGACATCATCATGATCGGCGAAATCCGCGACCTGGAAACGGCCGAGGTGGCGATCCAAGCGGCACTGACCGGCCATCTCGTGCTGTCCACGCTGCACACCAACGATGCGCCCTCAGCCATCACCCGCATGCTTGATCTCGGCATCCCAGCCTACCTGCTCAGTGCGACCGTGCTTGGCGTCATGGCGCAGCGTCTGGTGCGAATCCTCTGTCCGCACTGCAAGGTGCTGCAAGAAGCAAGCGTGGTCGACGCCAACATGTGGGATCAGTTGGTCGCGCCGTGGAAGGCCAATCGCCCGACGCAGCTCTACCGTCCAATCGGCTGCCTCGACTGCCGAATGACCGGCTACCTTGGTCGCGTTGGACTGTACGAGATCCTGCTTCTCTCGCCGGACGTCAAGCTCGCGATCAGCGACCATAGAGACATTGCCAAGGTACGCGATCTGGCGTTCCGCGAAGGGATGAAACCCCTGCGTATTTCCGGCGCGATGAAAGTCGCCGCTGGCATCACCACTCTGGCGGAGGTTTTCAAGGTCGCTCCGCCAGTCGCTCAGCCTGACCGCTGATCACCCGCCGCAGCCCGCGCACAGCGCGCCCACTGCTCGCCGACACGGGACGGAAAACCCGCAGCGGGTAGCCCTGGGACTTGCGCCGACAAAAAAGCCAGGGCGCACCTGGCTCTTGCGGAAAATTTGTTTGGCCATCCTGCGCTCGCCACAGCCCCGTCACGCACATGGGCGGCGCAAGGCTGTGCACTACCGTCTAGCCGCTGACGGCAGCACTTTCGCCACTCGCGATCTCCGGCCGGTCAAGCAGTTCGACATAAGCCATTGGCGCATTGTCACCATCGCGGAAGCCACATTTCAGTATCCGCAGGTAACCCCCGGCGCGACCTGCATAGCGCGGCCCCAACTCGTCGAACACCTTGACCACCATATCGCGATCGCGCAGGCGGCTGAACGCCAGGCGGCGATTCGCCACGCTCGGATTCTTGCCGAGCGTGATGATCGGTTCAACGACTCGCCGCAATTCCTTTGCTTTTGGCAACGTGGTCTTGATCGCCTCTTCGCGCAGCAGCGAAACGCTCATGTTGCGCAACATCGCCAGACGGTGCGCGCTGGTACGGTTCAGCTTGCGGAGACCCAAACGGTGACGCATATCGATTCCTTCCTCTTCTTGTCCTGCTGCCTAACGCTCAAGTCCGGCCGGCGGCCAGTTCTCCAGCTTCATGCCCAGTGTCAGGCCGCGGGCAGCCAGCACTTCCTTGATTTCGTTGAGCGACTTCCGCCCCAGATTCGGTGTCTTGAGCAACTCGTTCTCGGTCCGCTGGATGAGATCGCCGATATAGTAGATGTTCTCCGCTTTCAGACAGTTGGCTGAGCGAACTGTGAGCTCGAGGTCGTCTACCGGACGCAGCAGCAAGGGGTCGACCTGCACCGTCTTCTGGTACTCGACCGGCATCGCCGTACCCGCAAGGTCGGCAAAAACCGACAACTGCTCCATCAGGATTCGCGCTGCCGTGCGGATCGCCTCTTCCGGCTCTATCGCACCGTTCGTCTCGATATCCATGATCAGCTTGTCGAGGTCGGTCCGCTGCTCGACGCGCGCACTCTCCACCGCATAACTCACGCGGCGCACCGGGCTGAACGATGCATCGAGAACCAGTCGACCTATGCTCTTGCCGCCGTCGCCGACCTCGCGCAGATTGCCGGCAACGTAGCCGCGCGACTTCTCGACTTTCAACTCCATGGCCAGCTTGCCGCCAGCCGAGAGGTGCGCGATCACATGCTCCGGATTGATAATCTCGACATCGTGTGACGCCTCGATGTCGCCTGCCCGGACGACGCCCTTCCCTTCCTTCCGCAGGTGCAGCACGACCTCATCGCGGTTGTGCAGCTTGAAGACGACGCCTTTCAGATTGAGCAGGATATCGACGACATCCTCCTGGACACCGTCTATCGTCGAGTACTCGTGCAGCACCCCGTCGATACTCACCTCGGTCGGCGCGTAACCCGGCATCGAGGAGAGCAGAATCCGCCGCAGTGCATTGCCCAGAGTGTGGCCGTAGCCGCGCTCGAACGGTTCCATGACTACTCTGGCATGCACCGGCGACAGGCTTTGCACATCGATGATGCGAGGTTTGAAGAGTCCGCTGCTTTGCATGTGCT
>NZ_JAVMKF010000306.1:0-10055 GCF_031732815.1 Accumulibacter sp.
TGCGCAGCGAGGGTGTCGATCTGAAGACGATCGGCTTCTTCGCGCTGATCCAGTTTCCTTACACCTGGAAGTTCCTCTGGGCCCCCCTGCTTGATCGCTATCACCTGCCGCTCGGGCGACGGCGTGGTTGGATGCTCGTCTCGCAAATCGGTTTGCTGCTGGCGATCGGCTGGCTGGGGGGATTCTCGCCGGCCGGCAATCTGCAGCCCGTAATCTGGCTGTCGGTCGTCCTTGCCTTCCTCTCGGCGACGCAGGATGTTGCTCTCGACGCGTTTCGGCGCGAAATACTGAACGAGCAGGAACTCGGTCTGGGCAACTCGGTGCATGTCAACGCGTATCGGATAGCCGGATTGGTTCCCGGCTCGCTGTCGCTGATTCTGGCCGATCTCCTGCCGTGGGCGCAGGTGTTCTGGATCACCGCTGCTTTCATGCTGCCGGGAATGGCGATGGTGCTTCTGGTTTCGGAACCGGCCGCGCCTGGCGCTCCGAAGACGCTGCGCCAGGCGGTCGTCGAACCCTTTCAGGAATTCATCGGGCGCAAGGGCTGGCTCGGCGCCTTGCTGGTGCTCGCTTTCATCTTCCTCTACAAGCTCGGCGATTCGCTGGCGACAGCGCTCTCGACGCCGTTCTATCTCGATCTCGGCTACAGCAAGACCGACATCGGCGTGATCGCCAAACACGCGGGCCTCTGGCCGGCAGTCATTGGCGGACTGCTCGGCGGCCTGTGGATGGTTCGCCTGGGGATCAACCGCGCACTATGGCTGTTCGGTTTCGTCCAGATGTTTACCATCCTCGGTTTTGCCTGGCTCGCCTGGCGCGGCGTGCAGCCGGTGATCGACGGTTTCGATCGGGCCGCCCTAGCGAGCGTGATCGCTGCCGAATACCTTGGCGTCGGCCTGGGTACGGCGGCGTTCACCGCCTTCATCGCGCGGGCGACCAACCCGGCGTTCACGGCGACACAGTTTGCCCTGTTCACCAGCCTGGCGGCGGTTCCGCGCACCTTCATCAACGCCAGTGCCGGTGCGCTCGTCGAAGCGATGGGCTGGGTCAGCTTCTTCATCCTGTGCTTCGCGCTTGCCGCGCCGGGCATGCTCCTGCTGTTCAAGGTGGCTCCATGGAACGAAGCTGCGCCGTCGCCGAAAGCCTGATCGCAGCCGCGCGCGAGTTGTCCGCGCAACTCGCGCAACTGTCTTTTGGGCCGCCGGTCAGCCACGTCTACGATCCGCTGAACTACGCTTGGCAGGCGCATGAGGCCTACCTGCGGCGCTATGCGACGAACGGCAAACGCGTGATCTTTCTCGGCATGAACCCGGGGCCTTTCGGTATGGCGCAAACCGGTGTGCCTTTTGGCGAGGTTGCCGCAGTGCGCGACTGGCTGGGAATCGCAACCGGCGTCGGCCAACCGCTGGCCGAGAACCCCAGGCGACCGGTCGAGGGATTCGCCTGCAAGCGTTCAGAAGTCAGCGGGCGGCGCTTGTGGGGGCTGTTTCGCGCGCGCTTCGGTTGCCCCGAGGCGTTCTTTGCCGAGCATTTCGTCGCCAACTATTGTCCTCTGGCCTTTTTCGACGGCGGGCGGAACCTGACGCCGGACAAGCTTCCGGCGCGTGAGGCCGCACCGCTGCACGCCGTCTGCGACGCGCACCTGCAGGCGCTGGCGGCGATCCTGCGGCCGGCCTGGGTGATCGGTGTTGGCGCATTTGCCGAAGCGCGTGCGCGCGCCGCGCTCAGCGCGACCGGCGTGCGCGTCGGGCGCGTGCTCCACCCGAGTCCAGCCAGTCCGCTCGCCAATCAGGGTTGGGCGGACATCGCCGCCGGGCAACTCGTCGCGCTCGGTATCTGGGACGCGCAATAAGGGCGGGCGAGAGGCCAGGGCGAGGCCTGCCGCCTGCCGGCGGCGCGCGCTGCCGCACGACGGGGGAGACGACTTGCGGCGCCGCGCGCTCAACGCGCACCGCCGATCGCGGCTGGCAGCCTCAGAGCGCCGCGATCTTCTGTCGCAGCAGGTGCCAGGTGCGCCAGGCGAAGAAGGCGCGCTTGCCCCAGCGCCAGACGCGCTGCGGTCTGAGCACGACGAGTACGGCGACCGTTGCCCCGACGACGTGCGGGTGGTCCTGCAGGTAGCGGGTCGTGCTGCGCAGCCCGGCGACGATGCTGTCGGCCGTCTGCAGGCCGCTGCTGATCGGCTGCGCGTCGCGCGCCAGTTGCGCGCGCTGCATGCTGATCCGCTCGAGCAGTCGTCCGCGCTGAATCAGGAGATCAATGCGTTCCTGCCGCACCTTCGCCTTCGCCCTTGATCTGCCGCAGGTCTTCGTCGAGTTCGCCGATGCTCGCGGCGAAGATGCTGCTCGGCTGGTGCAGCGCGTGCCGCAGCAACAGCGCAGCAGCACCCCCGAGCACGAAGAAGAAGCCAATGAAGGAAGCCAGGACGACCACACGATCATCCCAGAAGACGATGACGCACAAGGCGACGGCAACGATCGTACCGACCATCAGGCAGAACGCGACCAACTGCGAAAGCAGCAGCAGACGGACGGCACGCAGCTTCTCTTCGCGGATTTCGTTGCCGAGAAGCTCGAGGCGCGTGCGCCCGGTCGACAGGAGCGTCGCAACGCCGTTCCTGGTGGCCGACAGCAGACCTCTGCGTGCATCGCCGGGAGCGTTGCTCATCGCCGGCGGGTGCCTAGCGACGGCCGATGATCACGCCGAGCAGCAGCCCGATGCCGGCAGCAATGCCGACGGCGCGCCAAGGATTCTCGTGCACGTAGTCGTCCGTGGCGCGCGCGGCGGCCTTGGTTCGGTCCACCAGCGCGGCTTCGGCGTCGGCCAGCCGGATCTTGGCATCGCGCAGCCGTTCGCCGATGCGTTCGCGCAGGTCGCCCATCTTTTCCCCGGCGACGCCGGCGGTGGCGCGCAGGATTTCCTCGGCGTCGGCGACCACAACCTTCATGTCGGAGACAAGCTTTTGTTTGCTGGCGGTGGAAAGTTCAGTAACTTCGGACATGGATGACCTCGTAGTGAGAAGGGTTTGGACAGACGGCAGCGTGTAAGGCTCAACTCATCGGTACGGTGCTCAGATTATAGAAATCGTCGGCGGGAATCAATGCGCAAACGGGATCGGTGAGCGAATGCCCCCGGATTCTTTACGCTGGCGGCTGGCCGACGGCGTTCGCTTGCCCGGTCGAATGCGCCTCGCCGGCCACCAACGGCGCCTGCGCTGGGTAGGCGTAATCGATGATCAGCGGCGCGTGGTCGCTGAAGCGTATCTCCTTGAACACCTCGGCGCGGCGGGCGGTGGCGGCAATTCTCCGGGTCGCCAGTTGATAGTCGATCCGCCAGCCGACGTTCCGCGCCCATGCCTGCCCCCGGTTCGACCACCAAGTATAGCCCTCGGCGCCATTTTCCGGATAGAGTTCGCGGTACACGTCGTGCCAGCCGGCTTCGTTCAGCAGACGGCCAAACCAGGCGCGTTCTTCGGGCAGGAAGCCGGAGTTGTTGCGGTTGCTCCGCCAGTTCCTGAGATCGATCTCCTGGTGCGCGATGTTCCAGTCGCCGCAGACCAGTACGTCGCGCCCGCTTGCTGCGAGTTCGACGAGTTGCGGGTAGATCAACGCCATGAAGCGGTACTTGGCTGCCTGGCGGGCTTCGGAGCTCGAACCGGAAGGTTGATAGAGTGACACGACCGAGAGCTGGCCGAAGTCGGCGCGCAGGTAGCGGCCTTCGCCGTCGAACTCTGCGTCGCCGAGAGAATTGGACAGTTTGTCCGGTTTGTCACGGCACCAGAGGCCAACGCCGCTGTATCCTTTCTTCGTGGCGCAATGGTAGTAGGCCTGCATTCCATCAACTGGCCTTATCTGGTCGACCAGGTCGACCGGCTGTGCTTTCAGCTCCTGCAGGCAGATAAGATCAGCCCCACTGCCTTCGGCCCAGGCCAGAAAGCCCTTGCGGCATGCCGAACGAATGCCGTTGAGGTTTAAGCTAATGATGCGTAACATTGCATTGCAGGATGTTTGACGGAATCGAGTGTAGAAAAGATTTATGGACTTCCATCAGGAATTCATCGAGTTTTCGGTCAGGCAACAAGTGCTGCGCTTTGGCAAATTCAGGACCAAGGCGGGGCGGCTTTCGCCCTATTTTTTCAACGCGGGTCTGTTCAACCGCGGTGCGTCGTTGGACAGACTTGCCGGATTCTACGCCAAGGCGATCGAGGCGAGCGGAATTGCCGTCGATGCACTCTTTGGCCCAGCCTACAAGGGAATACCGCTGGTCGCCGTGGTCGCTGTCGAACTGGCGCGGCGTGGACGTGATCTGCCATACTCGTTCAACCGCAAGGAAGCCAAGGACCATGGCGAAGGCGGCAGCATCGTCGGCGCGCCGCTGGCCGGGCGTGTGTTGATCATTGACGATGTGATCAGCGCCGGGACTTCGGTGCGTGAGTCGGTCGAACTGATTCGTGCCGCCGGCGCAACGCCATCGGGTGTGGTCATCGCGCTTGATCGCATGGAACGTGGCAGCGGCGAACTCTCCGCCGTCCAGGAAGTGCAGCAGCTGTACGGCATTCCGGTGATTGCCGTGGCGACGCTCGACGATCTGCTGCGCTTTCTTCAGCAGAGTCCGGACTTGCGGCGTAACGAAGACGCGGTCGCACGCTATCGGCGCGCGTATGGTGTTGCCTGAGATGGCCACTTCGCTGCGCGCACGCCTCGTGTTGGTGCTCGGCATGCTTCTCGCCGGCGCGAGCGATGCCGGACCGCGCATCTTCTGCTGCGCTGATGGCACTGGCCGACAGGTGTGCGGCGACATTCTGCCGACCGCGTGTTATGGGCGCGCCTACCGCGAACTGGGCGATTCCGGCTCGACGGCGCGCGTCGTCGAGGCACCGCTGACCGCCGAGCAGAAAGCGCAGAGAGCGGCCGACGAACAGCGGCGCAAGGAACAGGAGCGCCTGGCTAACGAACAGAAGCGTAAGGACCAGGCGCTGCTCAACACGTATGGCAGCGAGAAGGACATCGAAGCGATGCGCAGCCGCGCCGACCGCGACCTCGTTGCCGCGATCCAGGCCGCCGAGGAACGCATCGTCGACATCCGTCGCAAGCGCAAGCGCTTCGAGGACGAGGCCGAGTTCTACAAGGGGCGGCAACTGCCGGCCGACGTGGCCAAAGGTCTGCGTGACGCCGACTACGAGATCGGTGCCCAGCAGTCGGTGATCGAATCGAAGAAGAAGGACAGGGAAAGCGTGCGGAAGAAATACGACGACGACCTGCGCCGCTACGTCGAGTTGTCGAAGCGCCCGCCATCGGCACGCCCCTGAGCGTGCCCGGCAAGGCGCCTCAGTTGCTCGCCACGCTCAATTCGCGCAGATAGCGTTGCCAGTTGGCGACGTAGTGATCGGCGCTGTGCTGCAGGCGGGCGACTTCGTCCGGCGCGAGCTGGCGCACGACCTTGCCCGGCGAGCCGACGATCAGGCAATGGTCGGGAAACTCCTTCCCTTCCGGGATCAGCGTGTTGGCGCCGACGATCGAGCCGCGGCCGATGACCACGCGGTTGAGCAGCACCGAGCCGATGCCGATCAGCGATCCGTCGCCGATCGTGCAGCCGTGCAGCATCACCAGATGACCGACGGTGACGTTGCGGCCGATCGTCATCGGTACGCCTTCGTCGGTGTGCAGCACGCAATTGTCCTGGATATTGCTGTTTTCACCGATGCTGATCGGGTCATTGTCGCCGCGTGCAGTGACGTTCCACCAGATCGACGCGTTGCGCGCCAGGCGGACATCGCCAATCACCGTGGCGTTGGGGGCGATCCAGCTGTGCGGATCGATCTGCGGGCGGCGTGCGCCGAGTGAATAGCAGGGCATGGTTTGCACCTCGCTCAGGTGGCGCGCGCTCGTGCGCGGCCGGGGTTCATTGGTGGCGCAGCGCTTCGATCGGGTCGAGCGCGGCTGCGCGGTGAGCCGGATAATAGCCGAAAAAGATTCCGATGCTGGCAGCCACGCCGAAAGCGACGAGGACCGCTGCGCCGGAAACGACGATCGCCATGTCGGTCAGCGAATTGACCAGCAGGGCGCCGCCCAGTCCGAGGACGAGACCGATCAGGCAGCCGGCGACCGAAATCATCAACGCTTCAAGCAGGAACTGGCTGAGGATGTCCTTGCGGCGCGCGCCGATCGCCAGCCGGATGCCGATCTCGCGCGTTCGCTCGGTGACCGAGACGAGCATGATGTTCATGATGCCGATGCCGCCAACGAGCAGCGACACCGAAGCGATCGCGCCGAGCAGGACCGACATGACGCGCGTCGTTTCGGCCGCCGAGTCGGCGGCGGCGGCCAGATTGCGCAGGAAGAAGTCGTTGTCCTGCCCGTCGCGCAGCCGATGACGCTGGCGCAGCAACGCCGTCACACTGGTTTCGACCGCCGGCATGCTTTCCGGCGAGTTGGCCTGGACCATGATCAGGCGCACGGTGCCCGGGAAAGGATTGCCGAACACCTTGCGCTGGGCGGTGGTCAGCGGAATGATCACGGTATCGTCCTGATCGCGTCCGTCCAGGTTCTGACCTTTCTTGCCAAGCACGCCGATGACCAGGAACGGGCTCTGTCGGATACGGATCGTCTGGCCGAGCGGATCCTCGGCGCCGAAGAGGTTGGTCGCCGCGGTCTGTCCGATCAGCGCGACGCGTGTTGCCGAGCGCACGTCCGATTCGCCGAAGGGGTAGCCGTCGGTGATCGTCCACGCGCGCGCCTCGAGGTAAGGGGGCGTCGTCCCGACCACCGTCGAGCTCCAGTTGTTCGGACCATGGACGATCTGTTGCGTCCCCTGATGCACCGGCGCGACGTTGAGCACGCCGTCGAGCGCGGCGATTGCCTCGGCGTCGGCGACGGTCAGCGTCGGACCGCCACCCCCGCCGCTGCGCACGCCGCCGGTGCTCGTCGAGCCGGAGATCACGATGTAGAGATTGCTCCCCATCGTGCTGATCGTCTGCGCAACGGCGTACTGCGCGCCCTGACCGATGGCCATCATGAGCACGACCGAACCGACGCCGATCACCATGCCGAGCATCGTCAGCGCCGTGCGCATGCGGTTGGCGCCCATCGCATGCCAGGCTTCGCCGAGCATCGCGCTCAACATGCGGCGTCGGCGGTGCGTGGCGTCGGTGCGTCGCTGACGATCAGTCCGTCGCGGAAGCGGACCTGACGCTGGGCGAAAGCGGCGATGTCGTTCTCGTGCGTGACGAGGACGACGGTGATTCCTTCGCGGTTGAGGTCGCAGAAGATCCGCATGATCTCCTCGCTGGTGTGGCTGTCCAGGTTGCCGGTGGGTTCGTCGGCCAGGAGCAGGCGCGGTGAGTTGACCAGGGCGCGTGCGATTGCCACGCGTTGCTGCTGACCGCCCGAGATCCGGCTGGGCAGCGAGGCGGCATAATCGGCCAGACCGACGCGCGCCAGTTGCTGGCGGGCAGCGGCGCGCCGGGCGGCGCGCTCGGCGCCGGCGTAGACCAGCGGCAAGGCGACGTTGTCTTCCAGGCTCATCCGTGGCAGCAGATTGAAGCCCTGGAAAACGAAACCGATCGTCTGGTTGCGCACGGCAGCGAGTTCGTCGCCGGTCAGTCGGGCAACGTTGCGACCGGTCAGGAAATAGTCGCCGCAGCTCGCCGTGTCGAGGCAGCCGAGCAGATTCATGAAGGTCGACTTGCCCGAGCCCGAGGGCCCCATGATGGCAACGAACTCGCCGGCGGCGATCGCCAGGTCGACCCCCTTCAGCGCCGGGAAGTCGCCCGCTGCCGTGGCGTAGGACTTGCCCAGCCCGACCACCCGGATGGCCGGCTCGGGCATCAGAACAGCCTCATCCCGACGCTGCTTGGCTTGCCGCTGGTCGCCGGCAGGTTCTCGCCGACGACCAGCCGGTCGCCTTCCTTCAGCTCGCCGCCGACCAGCTCGGTGTTGCGATTGTCGGTGATTCCCAGTTGCACGCTGACCGGTTTCAGCTCATTACGCTCGATGACATAGACCGTGCCGCTGGCGGTGTCGCGTTTCCTGCCTTTGCCTTTCGCCTCGCCGCCACCATCAGCCGGCGCGCGCGCGGCAGGCGGTGGCGCGTTGCCCGGACGCTCGCCCGGGATGCTTCCCTCGGCCGGCTTGAAACGCAGCGCGGCGTTCGGAACGAGCAGCACACCGTCGCGCCTGGCGACGCCGATGCTGACGTAGGCGGTCATACCGGGCAGCAGGATGTGCTCGGGGTTGGACAGCGAAACGCGCACGTTATACGTCACGACGTTCTGCTGCATCGTCGGATTCAGCCGGATCTGCTGCACTTCGCCCTGAAAATTGCGGTTGGGGAAGGCATCGACGGTGAAGCGCACCTTCTGGCCTTCCCGGATCCTGCCGATGTCGGCTTCGGCAAAACTCGAATCGATGCGCATTTCCGAGAGATCCTGGGCGATCTTGATCAGCGTCGGCGTCTGCAGACTGGCGGCGACCGTTTGTCCGAGGTCGACGACGCGGTCGACGACGACCCCGGAAACCGGCGAGCGGATCGTCGTATAGCGCAGGTTGACCTGATCCTTGTCGGCTGCCGCCTTCGCCTGCGCGAGTTGCGCCTCGGCCGAGCGGCGCACCTGCACCGCCTGTTCCAGCTCCTGCCGCGACACGTATTCCTGCGCGAAGAGCGCCTTCATGCGCGTTTCGTTGGCGCGCGCCAGCTCGAGCGCGGCGCTCACATTGTGTACATTGGCCGCGCTCTGGCGGGCTTGCGCGGCGAGCAGCGAATCGTCCAGTTCGAGCAAGGCCTGACCCTGGCGAACCTCGTCGTTGAAGTCGACGTAGAGCTTGGTCACCGTTCCCGAAACCTGCGTGCCGACATTGACCAGAACGACCGGGTTGAGCGTTCCGTTGGCCGAAACGGTCTGCGTGATGTCGCCCTTTTCGACCGCCTGCAGCTTGTAGCGCTGCTCGGCCGACTGCGTTTCATTCCGTTGGTACCAATACACGCCGCCGACCGCGAGCAGGCCGAGTCCGACGACGAAAAGCGATTTGCGACGCGCGGGGTTCATCGTCGGTCAAGGGCTCCAGAACTTGCCGCAGCGAGCAGGCGATGGTCGAGCGTGCCGATCGCGCGCGCCAGCGCGGCGCGCGAAACGTGCCAGTCGAGCATCGCCTGGATGCGCTGCAGGCGAGCGTTGGCCAGCGCGCTTTGCGCATTGAGCAGGTCGAGGATATTGCCGACACCGGCCTGGTAGCGGCCGGCGGCGACGCGTTCGGATTGCTCGGCGCTGGCCAGCAGGTCGGCTGCCGTGCGCACGGTCTGCGTCGCGGTGGCCAGCGTCTGATACGCTTCCCAGACGTCGAGCGCCACCTGCTGCCGGATTCCCTCGCGGCGGGCGGCCTGCACCTCGCTTCTCGCCTGCGCGCTGCGCACACCGTAAGTCGTCGCATAGCCGGCAAAGATCGGCAGCGTCAAGCTCAGGCCGAGCGTACTGCTGCGGCTGCTCAGCCCATCGACCTCCTGCCAGCTCGGCCCGGCGTGCAAGGCGAGCCTTGGTCGGCCCGCCGCGCGCGCGTAATCGACGTTTGCCTGCGCGGCGCGCAGCTCGGCTTCCGCCGCCTGCAGTTCCGGGCGATTGCGGCGCGCTTCGGCGATCAGCGCCGCGACGTCGTTGTCAAAGTTCAACGCCGGCGGGGTCAGCGCGATCTCGTCGAGCGTCAGGCTGGTGTGTGCGTCCAGCCCCATGACGTTGGCCAGCCGGCCGTAGGCGTTGCGCAGGGCGCCTTCCGCCTTGATCCGGTTGAGCGTCGCCTGCGACCAGGCGGTCTGCGCCTGCAGGCGGTCAGCCGGCGTGCCGCTGCCCACCTGGTAGCGCACCTCTGCCGCCGACAGGCTGGTGCGACTCGCCCTTTCCGATTCGAGCGCCGCGGCGAGCGCGGCGCGCGCCGCCTGGGCGCCGTAATACGCCTGCAGCGCGGCGAAAAAGACGCCTTGCACGGTCGAATCGAGCGACGCCGCCGCGGCGGCAAGCAACTGGCGGGCGCCTTCGAGTTTGGCCGAGCGGGCGCCGAAGTCGAACA
>NZ_JAVMKF010000306.1:10155-12895 GCF_031732815.1 Accumulibacter sp.
CAACGACGGCGAGTAGCGCGAGGCAGAAGCGGAGAATCGTGCCGGGCGGCAGCGCCGTGCGACGGGAGGTGGTCTTGGCCATGACCCGTTAGTATAGCCAAGCTCGCGGCGAGCGAGCGCCGCACCGGGGTCAGCCAAACACCACCGGCGAAACAATCTGCAACAGTCTGACCGGCGACGGCCTGCCGGCGATCATGCTACGATCGGCCTGCCCGGTGTTCACCGTCGGCGCATTTCCAACAACAGGCAGCACACAAAAACAACGAAAGGGTCCCCCGACATGAAACCCCGCTCCCCGCTCTGGCCCCGGTTGGTCGCCGGCATACTCGTCTGCAGTGCGCTGCATGCACACGCCGGCCTGTTCGATTCACCCGGCTCCGGCCCGCAACCTGTCGTCCTCAAGGAGGATAGCGTGCCGGCCGAAGTCTTCCGGCAAATGATCGACGACGGCGCGCTGCTGCGCCATGTTTCGAAGACCTATTCCGGTGCCGCGAAACAGATCGCGATTGGCACGGTGCGCCTGAATTTCATCACCGACACCGGCGATACCGCGACGGCCAAGCAGTTCATGGGCAAGGCGACGGTGTCGCAGTCGGTCAACCTTAAACTGCAGGGCGTCGAGCAGGAGACGATGGTCGCGCTGACCAACGGTTTCCATCAGGCGCTGCGCGCCAGGCTGGCGGCGCAGGGCTACGAAGTCGTTGCCCAGGAAAAGCTGCTCGACAACCCGGACTACCGGCAGGCCGTCGCCGAAACGAAAGCGCTTGCCGCCTCGGGCAGCGTCACCTCGGTCTACGCGCAGGGAACTGGCGCGATCGGCGGCTTCACCATGCGCAACTTCGCCTACTACCTGAAGATGCCGGTCGTCATTGCTGACCTGACGCTGAACTTCGCCGCTTTCGACAAGGAAACCGACCGCTGGGCGGCAGGCGGTTACCAGATCAGCGCCAGCGTGAAGCCGCGCATCGTGTCCTCGGTCAGCGGCCAGATGCGCCTGATGACCGAAGACGGCGGCGGCGCGATCTTCGACATCGTGCGCCCGCTCGCGCTGCCCGGAGCAATTGCCGAGCGCGTCGAACCGATCGCCATGTCGTCGGCCGAAGCCGCCGGAAGTGCTGCGCTGAAGGTGCTCGGCGCCGTGCTCGGATCGTCCGAGTCGTCGGCAACGAACAACTATCTGGTGGTTGCCGCGAAGAACTACCGCGAGGTGATGGCCGGCGACCTGGCGCGCCTGGCGGCCGTCACCGCCAGCGTGGTCGACAAGCGGCCGTGATTCGGCTGCCGGCCGGCAGTGCGATGTCTGGCTGGCCAGTCGCCGATCCGGCGCGAGCGCGCTGTCAGGACAAGGCCTTCGGCGCTTTGGGACTTTTTTGGGACTTTGGGACTTTGCCATGAGCAAGACGCAGGACGAACTGAAGCGGGCGGTTGCCGAGGCGGCACGCGACCATGTCGCCGAACATCTGCCGGCGGGCGCGATTCTCGGCGTCGGTACCGGTTCGACGGCGAACTTCTTCATCGACGCGCTGGGCGCAATCCGCCATCGCCTGGGTGGCGCGGTGGCAAGTTCGGAAGCGACGCGCGCACGCCTGGTCGCGCAGGCGATCCCGGTGCTCGAACTGAACGAGGTCGTCGAGCGCGGCCTGCCGCTGCCGATCTATGTCGATGGGGCCGACGAGATCGACGCTGGCCTGGCCATGATCAAGGGCGGCGGTGGCGCGCTGACGCGCGAAAAGATCGTCGCCGCAGTGGCCGACACCTTCGTTTGCGTTTGCGATGCCTCGAAGCGCGTCACCTTGCTCGGTGGTTTCCCCTTGCCGGTCGAAGTGATTCCGATGGCGCGTGCGCACGTCGCGCGCGAGCTGGCGAAGCTCGGTGGGACGCCCGAGCTGCGCGCCGGTTACCTGACCGACAATGGCAATCTGATCCTCGATGTGCATGGCCTGGTGATCACCGATCCGGTGCGGCTTGAAGAAACGATCAACCAGATCGCCGGCGTCGTCGCCAACGGGCTGTTTGCCCGGCGCGGCGCCGACCTCCTGCTGCTCGCCGGAGCCACCGGCGTGCAGCGCCATGCTCGCTGAGCGTACGCGGGAGCGCCTGCAAATCAGCATCACGTGGCCGGGGTGTTCGGCGCGTCACCGTCAAGGCCGTCAGCGGCGAGCGCAACCAGAATGAACGAACTGATCATCGGCGGTGCGCGCTCGGGTAAGAGCGCGCTGGCCGAAGCGCGTGCGCGCGAAGCGCAGAGCGGCGGCCAGCGCGTGGTCTACGTCGCGACCGCCGAAGCGCGTGACGACGAAATGGCGCGCCGCGTCGCCGCTCACCGCGCGCGGCGACCGGCCGACTGGACGCTGGTCGAGGCGCCGCTCGAACTGCCGGCCGCCCTGCGCGCACAGGCGGCGGACGACGTCTGCCTGATCGTCGATTGCCTGACGCTCTGGCTCTCCAACCTGCTCTTCGCCGGCCGCGCGGCAGTGCAGGCCGAGGCCGGCGAGGCGATCGACTGCCCGTTGCTGACCGGCGCCACCGCCGCCTTGATCGCTGCCCTGCGCGAGTTGCCCGGGCGAGTGACGCTGGTCTCGAACGAGGTCGGCTGGGGAATCGTGCCGCTGCATCCGCTGGCACGTTGCTTCGCCGACGAGCAGGGCCGACTCAACCAGCGCGTCGCGCAAGTCTGCCAGCGCGTCACGCTGGTTGCTGCCGGACTGCCGCTCGTCCTCAAGGACTTGCCGGACGCCGG
>NZ_JAVMKF010000307.1:0-10856 GCF_031732815.1 Accumulibacter sp.
GGACGAGTTCGGAGAGCAGATGGCTGCCCGCCCACAGGTCGCGACTGCGCCGCGCGGCGGCGATGAAGCCCTGCACCGGGCCGATGGCGATTTCGAGGAGCCAGGTGCTCATTATTTGTCTCCACGCTGAAAGTAGCGGAGGAAGGTCGACAGGATGTCGGCCTTGGCGTCGGCAAACTCGCGCAGTTCCGCTGGCGTGACCGCCCGCCGCTGGTCGGCGTCGGCCGGCCACCAGGCGCCGACGGCGAGTTCGACCGTCCGCTGGCTGCCTTTCAGCTTCAGCCCCTGCGCGCGCAGTCGACGGTGCGTCGGCAGGAGCAGCACGATCGGCTGATAGCAGGTTTTCAGCCCGCGCACCTGGCGGCGGGCGGCGAAGATCAGCGGGCTGGCGAAGCGGTCGCGTCGCTGTTCCGCGTCGTCGGCGACTTCGAGCGCGCATGGCGCGGGATCGCCTTGCTTTTCGTCCGGCTTGAACTGGAAAACGATCGGCAGGCCGAACAAGGCGCGTGGGAAAAGAAGCGGTGGCGGATGGGCGCGATCGAGCACGTTCCGGTTCTTGTCGCGCGCGCGGCGCATGAGATGGCGCACGGCATTCGCTTCCGGCCAGAAGCTGCCGCCGGGGCGACTGCCGCTGCCGAGGCCGCGCGCGAGTCCGGCGTCCTGGCGGAAATCGATCAGTTTCTGCACGCCGGCCTGGACGGCGCTTTGGTAGTCGTCGAAGAAGCAGTCGCGCATCCCGCCGACCGTGCCGCCGGCAGCTTCCCAGTCGTCTTTCGTGGCCTGCAGCACGTCTCCCTGCGCGTCGCTCACTTCGACCGCCCCCAGACCACGCCGGGTACGCGCGCCGAGGCCGCCGAAGCTGGCCCACATGCGCAGCGCCTGCAGGATGCTTTCGCCGCCGGCGTCGATACGCAGGGCGAGGACGAATTCGACCGGCCCCCGCCGGCTGAGCCATTCGACCTCTGTTCCCGCTTCGCTGAGGATCATCCGGCCCAGCGCCGTGCCGTCTTTCGGCGACAGGCGCAGGTCTTGCGGCATCTTCTCGACGCGCACGACGACCTTGCTCGCCGCCAGCGTCTTCTCATCGCCGAGGCCGCCCCAGATCTCCCGCTCGGCGGCGAAGAGCAGAGCGCTGTCGGGTTTTCCTTCACGGCAGTACTCGGTGCGCCGACGATTGAGCAGCCGCCACCAGGCGCGCAGTTGGCCGCGGATGGCCGTGGCGCGGATCGGCATCAGGCGATCGACCACCCCCGGCTCGACGCCGCCGCCGTACATCGGGGTGAGCAAGCGGCAGGTGTAACGCTGCCAGACGGCTGCGCTGTCGTCCATGGCGCGCTGCACGTCTTGCATCAGCGCGGCGGTGTCGAGTTGCGGTGCTGCTTTGGCCATCGATTCCCTCCCCTGCGGCCGTGTTCTGGTCAAGTGCCGGCAGCGCCGGCCGGCCCGCCGGCGGCGTCGCTTCCGACAATCCGGTAAGCGCCGAAGCCGAAAGCGCTCTTGCCGCCGATCTGCACGTGCTGCCCGGCGAGCAGCCAGGGCAGCGTCGAGTCGAGTTCGCCGGCAAAACGCAACCGGCCGAGCAGTCCGCCGAAATGCATCTGGCTATGGGTGCGCGCCGAGCGGCGGGCGATTTCGCTCCAGCGCAGCGCGGCGTCGGTCAGTCGCACGTCCTGCGCGGCGGCCAGGAGTTGCGCCCGCTCGTCGGCGGTAAACGGCGCCCGGCCGCCGGTGACGTGCGCCAGTTGTTCGAGGCGACCGATCAGGCGGTGCAGGAGCTGCGCGTAACTGGGCGCCTGGCGGACGAGTTCGCCGCCTTCCTTGATGCGCAAGGGGGTGAGCAGCGTGAGCTCGATCGCCGCTGGGGCGGGGCGCGCCGGCAGCCAGTCGCGGAAGTCGGTCGTCGGCGGCGGTCGGGTGAAGCCGTCGGCGGCAGTGAAGTATTCGATGTCGCCGAGCGGCGTTCGCACGGCGGCGTGCGTCAGCCGGTAATGCCCGGCCGGGTCGATTCCGCTTTCGCCGAGTTGGGCGATGGCCTGCGTGCAGGCACAGACATGTTCGCCGGCGCGGCCGAAGAGCGAGAGTTCGAGGGTCAGCCGGCTGCCGCTCGGGTAGGTCTCGCCGGGCTCCGGGCGCAGGCTGTGCAGGCGGGTTTCCGCCTGGCCGCCGTAGAGCAGGCGAAAGGCTTCCGGAAAGCGGCGGGCGAGCGCCTGACCGAAGCCGCCATGCCAGACGCTGCCGGAGAAAGCGGGGAAGCGCAGGCCGTCGGAAACGAGCTGCAGGCGGAGGGAAACGAGCGTGATCGAGGGCTCGGAGCGCATGTGAAGGGTCTGATATAAAGCTGCACGGTGGCGCGGGGAAAGTCGCATTATGTCCGCGAATGGCAGCAAACGCGAGTTCGCAAAACGGGATTTCGCTGCCGCGCGCGCGGTGCGCCGCCGCGCAGCGGTCTGGTCCGAAGCGCGGCAAAGTGCACCCTTGACGGCGGGCAACACGCACCGGCGCTCAATCGCCTGGGGCGAGTGGCAAGTTTTTGCGGCCCGCTCGCGAGCCCGCCCGGCGGCGAGGACATCCTCGCCCCGAACCCCCCCGAACCCGATTGGGCGGATGTTCGCCGCGAGCTGGGGCGCAAGGGCGTCACGCTCGACCTGCTGTGGCAGGAAAACAAGGCCGAGCATCCTTCGGGCTACCCCTACAGCAGCTTCTGCGCCCACTATCGGCGGTGGGTCGTCCGGCTCGCGGTCAGCCTGCGCCAGAGACACGCGCCGGGCGAGAAACTGTTCATCGACTACACCGGCCCGACGGTGCCGATCAGCGACCCGATAACCGGCGAAGTTCGCCAAGCGGCGATCTTGCTCGCCATGCTGGGCGCTTCGAACGACACCTACTGCGATGCGACCTGGAGCCAGAGCCTGCCGGACTGGATTGGCAGCGATGTGCGCACCTTCGAGCACCTCCGGCGTTGTCCGGCTCTCCTGGTGCCGGACAACCTCAAGAGCGGGGTCACCGCCGCCCGCTTCCGTGATTCCGAACTCAACCCGACGTACCCCGACCTGGCCACCCATTACGGCACGGCCGTGTTGCCTGCCCGGCCGTATCGACCGCGGGACAAAGCCAAGGCCGAGGCGGCCGTCCGCCTGCTCGAACGCTGGGTCCTGGCCCGGCTGCGCCATCAACAGTTTTTCCGCCTGGATGAACTGAACCGCCGCCTGGTCGACCTGATGGCGGCGCTCAATAGCCGTCCGTTCAGAAAGTTGCCCGGCTCTCGTCAGTCGGCCTTCGCGGAAATGGACCGGCCCGCTTTGCGGCCGTTACCGCTCACGCGTTACGAGTTTGCCGAATGAAAGTGGTCCACGTCGGCATCGAATCCCGTCGAGGTCGTTGGCCACTACTACGCGGTGCTCTACCGCTTTGCCCGGGAGAAGGTCGACAATCGGCTGACGGCGACGACCCTCGAACTGTTTCACCGCGGCGTGCGGATCGCCAGCCATGTCCGGAGCGATGCTCGCGGTCGGCACACTACCGTCGATGCGCACATGACGCCGGGGCACCGGGCGGTCCTCGGCTGGGATGCGCCACGCCTGATCGAGTGGGCGACGCGAATCGGGCCGCATAACGCTGCCCTCGTGCAGCGCGTTCTGCGGCAGCGCAGACATCCGCAACACGGTTACCGGGCGTGCCTGGGCATCCTGCGCTTCGCCAAGGCCTACGGGGACGATCGTCTGGAAGCGGCCTGCGAGCGGGCCATCACGATCAGCGCGACTTCCTGCAGCAGCCTGAAATCGATCCTGAAAAACGGTCTGGACAAGAAGTGCGTCGTCACTGCCCCGGCCCGGACCTGTTTGCCCGTCGAACACGCCCATCTGCGTGGCCCCGACTACTACCACTGAAAGAGACTTGTCATGCTGAACCCTCCGACCTTCGAGAAACTCCACCCACTTCGTCTCTCTTGCTTGGCGTGTGACTTGATGCGTATGGCCAAGCTGCAACCACCGTAGGGAAAAACGGCAGAAAAACCTTGCGATACGACTGAAAATCTACCCAATCCGGCACTTGCTTCCCGTATCGTGAGGCTTGGCGGGTCTTCCGCCGTCAAGTCCGGCAGGCTGCCAGATTCCGGCGCGCAAGACCGCGAGTCCAAGCTGCACGCGAGGGCATCTCTCATCTCAGGCAAACCGCGACGCCGGCGACTGCCTTAGGCCAGCCTTCCTGGCTACCGCAGCGGCTCGGCCCCCCGTCCACTTGTGTCGTCTCCTCTACTGGAACTTGCGATGCGGCGCGGTCAGCATGTCTCCCTTTAAGCTTTTAACCCCTTAACGGCGGGCTTGCATTTCAGCTAAGTACTAGCTACGCTAATGCCTATTCCCGCGACCGGTCATTCCGTCGGACGCCAGCCAGCGATCGCGTGCCTGGAGCATGTCGGTCGGTCCCTTTGACTTTCTACCCCTTCCAAGAATGCAGCGCGGCTACGAGTGGCTGGAGCTATCGCCATCGCGCCGTCCAATTTCTTGTTGCCATAACCCAATTCTATGGAGGTGCGCATGCGCTACTTGATCTATCTCTTGCTGATGTGGCCGATTCTTGGTTGGAGTCAAGCTCCGGTGAGTCCCGAAGAAGACTTTAAGAAGCTTGCGTGGCAAATAGGTCCAACTGAAGGGCGTATTTCAAATAAAGCAACGATTGCGGTACCCTCAGGCTACGTTTTTCTCGATGAAAAGAATACGCGCCGCTTCCTTGAGTTAGCCGGAAACCCACCGAAAGACGGCTATTATCTCCTTGCCCCGGATTCACTCAAGTGGTTTTCCGTCTTCTCCTTCAACCCAACCGGCTATATCAAGGATGACGAAAAGATTGATCCCGACGAGCTCTTGAAAACGCTAAAAAAGTCGGATGGCGCGGGCAACGAAGAGCGAAAGCGCCTGGGCATGCCTTTGCTATATACCGATGGCTGGCAAGTTGCACCGCACTATGACGCGCAGACAAAGCGACTGGAATGGGGAATGCGCCTGAGACAACAAGACGGGAAGATGCTTGTGAATTACACGAGTCGACTACTTGGCCGCTCCGGCGTAATGAGCGCAGTCCTGGTATCAGATGTCGCATCTTTACCCGAAGACACCGAGCAGTTCAGGGCGGCACTTGAGGATTTTCGCTATGTCCCGGGCGAGCGTTACTCAGAGTTCAAGCAAGGCGATAAGGTTGCTGAGTATGGCCTCGCCGCGCTGATTCTTGGCGGCACCGCTGCGGTAGCGACAAAGAAGGGCTTTTGGGCGGTTATCGCAGGCTTTCTCGCCGCATTCTGGAAGGTACTTGCTGGATTAGCCGTTGCTGCAGTAGTCGGAATAGGGTCACTGTTCAGACGCAAGAGGGAGTAATGAGCTTCAGTCCTGAGTTTCTCCTGATGATCGCCATCACAGGCATGTACCTCTATGACTCGGCCCAACTCCTGTGCTGCAACGAAGCCTTACTCCTTCCTGGTCGAAGGAGCAAGTGGATAGTGGTTTTCGGCTCTGAGAACACCACCATATTGGGTAAAGAAATCTACATTCCAAACCCGCTTCAGATCCATCGCCCACTATTTCGGCTATCGTGGGAGTTTGAGATCAGCCGTGAAGTTTTTGAACCCTGGGAGCCACCTCGTCAAATGTTCTACCCCCTGGCGCCATTCGTTTGGAGCATGGCAATTGCGTTATTCCTGCTCTTCCCCCTGGGCTTTTTTACGCGCCTTGGTGAGTCAATTCTGCTACCGGCCCTGCTGCTGCTTTACGGCAGCATCTTGGTAGCGATGACGTGGGTCTGGTTCCATCGAACTGATTTTTACCTTTCCAGAAGGGGCTTTGCCGCGCTAGCCTTCGAGTCACTGATTTGTCCGCCGTTCGCTCTGAATCTCATCCGGCACCTGGCGGCGGCTGTACCGGTGCGCGAAGATCTTGTCAGCGCTGCACGTCGCCTCCAAAGCTCAGCTAACTGGCTGAGAACTCGTACTGAATTAATCGAGCGATTAAGAAATGAGATTCAATGCGAGGATACTGATTCCGAGCGCTACGGCCTCTTGCACCGGCGATGGCAATTATTGATCGACGAGGAGGTTTCATGTCAACCCTAGAAATTGTCGTTGTTCTTTCCGGTCTTTTCTTGGGTTACTGGATTGTTTCGAGGTTCTTGCTCGGAGGAACCTCAGCCAGAGCCTCCGCCGCTGCCTCGGCGCAGAATCGCGCTCGGGAGACGGCAAGAAATGAGAAAACGACTTCTGCCTCCTGGGACAAAATTCTAGGTGTTTCTCCGGATGCCTCAATTGACGAGATTCGGCGCGCTTACAAATTGCTGATAAGCCAATACCACCCAGACAAGGTTGCATCACTCGGCGATGAACTAAAGGATTTAGCGGAACATAAGTCAAAGGAGATTACTCAGGCTTACCGCGAGGCGCTGCGCATGCGTGGAGAAGAGGTTTGAAAGCTGTCGTCGCGCTCCTCCTTGCCGGGAAACTCGGAAAATTCCTGGCAACGGGCGGCACGATGCTGCTCTCGATATTCACGTATGCGTTTGTTTACGGATGGCGGTACGCTGTGGGATTTGTGGGTTTGTTGTTTATCCATGAGATGGGGCATTTCCTCGCAGCGCGACAACGAGGTCTTGATGTCGGTGCACCTACGTTTATCCCATTCATTGGCGCGTGGATTCAATTGAAAGAGCAGCCGCTTGACGCCGAGACGGAAGCGTTCGTGGGAATCGCCGGCCCCATTCTCGGCAGCGCCGCTGCATTTGTCTGTTACCTGGTAGCGTGCAACAACGGAAGCAGTCTATTACTAGCCTTGTCCTACGCGGGATTTGTGCTTAATCTCTTTAACCTCATTCCGATCACACCTCTGGACGGTGGCCGTATCGTCTCCGTTGTTTCGCCTAGAATTTGGCTTTTCGGAATTCCCATGTTGCTTGGAGTATTCATCTGGAACCAGAGCCCATTATTGCTCTTGATTTCGGTCATTGCCATACCGCAAGCATGGCAGGTTCTCAAGAACCGTGATCTAACAGAGTCAGCATACTATCAAGCGGACCACAAGGTTCGCTTCCAGTATGCTTTCCAGTACTTGATGCTTGCCACCCTGCTTTCCATCATGGCTTTCGAGGTTCATGAAGCGTTGCGGTTGAAGTAATTGAAGAGCATAATCGACTGGTGGCGAATGCCGAAAACGATACGAACACGCATGACCGTCGTTCGCGGAGACACTTCGCGAGGGCAGCGCAGAGCGCCGCTGATCGCGCTTGAGCTGTAGCAGCGGGCGTAGTTGGTGAGGCAGTGCAAGGGCCGGGCGGATGAGGGGATCGGGGATCGCCGCTAGCCGAGCGTTGCGGGGATTCGTGGGGATCGACACACAGGCGACCCCCAAGGGGCGAATGATCCGCAAGGACCATGATCGCTGACACGACGATCCTCGCCGGACTGCGGTCGGCGACGAGCCAAGCGAAGACCCGCGATCGGGAGCTGCGGCAGACGAAAGCGGGCAAGGCTGGCACTTGTACTCCCACGAACGCTGACCCAGCGCCTGACAAAATTGCACGCGGCGGGGTGTGTCCTCAATGCAGAGAGCCAGACGATAGCGCAAGCGAGTTGAACGAACGACAGGAAGGACTCGGCAAGCTTGTCGTAGCGCATGGGTATGCGTCTGAATGGCCTGATGCGATTATTGTTAATGGCGGGGAGAAACCGCGGCAATCTGGCGCGGAAAAGCGCAGGTCAACATGGCTGTAAGCGCGGAACTGCCGCGCTTACAGCCATGCTCCAGCGTACCCGTCCCTCCGCCGCGTCAAGGGGTTGCTGCGCCGGGCTGGCGCCCGCCCTTGACCCGGCTCCGGACCGGCAATTTTCGTGCCCGAATTTTCGGCTGCGTCAGATCTCGGCGGTTTTTGGCCGCGATTGACACCCTGTCGCACAATCAGAATATGACCATGTTGCGGCAAGTGTGGGCAGCCCCTTGCTGGGTCATTGCTGGGCAATACCGGCAATACCATAGGAGCGCCATAACCCCATAGAGCGTACGCCTGTTGGCTCAATTGAGTACGCGCCCCAGCACCGCGCACGTCGAGCCCGGGTGTCCTCGAACCGAACGAGGGAATTTAACGCAAGTTTTGAGCTGACTGGGTCTTGAAATAATGTGCCACCGGCCCTATTATTAGCACTCGTTAGCCGCGAGTGCTAATAACCCGGCATCGACAGCCTCTGCAGACCCTGCGGAGACCTTGCGCAAATTCGTTATGTGTCTGAAAAACCTAGGAGAGACTTTATGAAGATTCGTCCGTTGCATGATCGCGTGATCGTCAAACGTCTGGAAGAAGAGCGCCGGACCGCTTCCGGTATCGTCATCCCGGATACCGCCGCCGAGAAACCCGACCAGGGTGAAGTTCGCGCCGTTGGCAATGGCAAGATCCTCGAAGACGGTAGCGTCCGCGCCCTCGCCGTCAAGGTCGGCGACCGCGTCCTGTTCGGCAAGTATGCCGGCCAGACCGTCAAGGTCGAAGGCGACGAACTGCTGGTCATGCGTGAAGAAGACATCATGGGTGTGATCGAGCCCTGAGGCGCTCGACGCCTCCCGCTCGAACACCCGGCATTTCCACGTTTTCCATCCAAACCAACAATCAATCAGGAGTTATCTCTATGGCAGCAAAAGACGTCAAGTTTGGCGACAGCGCCCGTGCCCGCATGGTCGAGGGTGTCAACATCCTCTCCGATGCGGTCAAGATCACCCTCGGTCCGAAAGGCCGCAACGTGGTTCTCGAACGCTCCTACGGCGCACCGACGGTGACCAAGGACGGCGTTTCGGTCGCCAAGGAAATCGAACTGAAGGACAAGTTCGCCAACATGGGCGCGCAGATGCTCAAGGAAGTCGCTTCGAAGACCTCCGACATCGCGGGTGACGGAACGACGACGGCCACCGTCCTTGCCCAGTCGATCGTTCGTGAAGGCATGAAGTACGTCGCCGCCGGTATGAATCCGATGGATCTCAAGCGCGGCATCGACAAGGCCGTCGTGGCCACCGTCGAAGAGCTGAAGAAGCTCTCCAAGCCCTGCTCGACGAGCAAGGAAATCGCCCAGGTCGGCGCCATTTCGGCCAATGCCGACGAGGCGATCGGCGATATCATCGCGAAAGCGATGGACAAGGTCGGCAAGGAAGGCGTGATCACCGTCGAGGACGGCAAGTCGCTGAACAACGAACTCGACGTGGTCGAAGGGATGCAGTTCGACCGCGGCTATCTGAGCCCCTACTTCATCAACAACAACGACAAGCAGAACGCTATTCTCGAGAATCCCTTCGTGCTCATCTTCGACAAGAAGATCTCGAACATCCGCGACCTGCTGCCCGTGCTCGAGCAGGTGGCGAAGAACAGCCGTCCGCTGCTGATCGTGGCCGAAGACGTCGACGGCGAAGCGCTGGCGACGCTGGTGGTGAACAACATCCGCGGCATCCTGAAGACCTGCGCGGTCAAGGCGCCCGGCTTTGGTGACCGGCGCAAGGCGATGCTGGAAGACATCGCCATCCTGACCGGCGGCCAGGTGATCGCTGAAGAAGTCGGTCTGACACTCGAAAAAGCGACGCTGAACGACCTCGGTCAGGCCAAGCGCATCGAAGTCGGCAAGGAGAATACGACGATCATCGACGGAGCCGGTTCGAGCGCTGCGATCGAAGCGCGCGTCAAGCAAATCCGCGCCCAGATCGATACGGCGACGAGCGACTACGACAAGGAAAAGCTGCAGGAACGTGTCGCCAAGCTGGCCGGCGGCGTTGCGCTGATCAAGGTCGGTGCCGCGACGGAAGTGGAAATGAAGGAGAAGAAGGCGCGCGTCGAAGATGCGCTGCACGCTACCCGCGCGGCCGTCGAAGAAGGGATCGTCGCCGGTGGCGGTGTTGCGCTGTTGCGCGCGCGCGCCGGAATGGCCGGTCTGAAGGGCGACAACCACGACCAGGACGCCGGTATCAAGATCGTCCTGCGCGCGATGGAGCAGCCGCTGCGTGAAATCGTCGCCAACGCCGGCGACGAGCCTTCAGTGGTCGTCAACGCGGTGACCAACGGTACCGGCAACTACGGCTACAACGCGGCCACCGGCGAGTACGGCGATCTGGTCGAAATGGGTGTTCTCGATCCGACCAAGGTGACGCGTACGGCGCTGCAGAACGCCGCTTCGATCGCTGGCCTGATGCTCACCACCGACTGCATGGTCGCCGAGCTGGCCGAGGAAAAGCCGCCGATGGGTCCTGGCGGAATGGGCGGTATGGGTGGCATGGGCGGCATGGGCGGCATGGACATGTAATCAACCGCCGGCGAGGCCGCAGCTCACCGCTTGCGGCCCTCAGCCCAGCCAAAGAAAACCCCGCCGTCGCGGGGTTTTTCTTTGACCTTGCGGCGCTGCTCCTGGCGTGCTCTTGCGTCGATTTTGCTGCACATCTTCCTGCTCGGGGAGATTGGCGCGGCAAAAACCGCCCGCTTCCACCAGCACAGACCGTTCGCGCCACCCGAACCAAGCGGCGATCAGCGATCCTTGCTTTCCAGCACCGCCTTGTTGATGTCGATCTTGTAGCGCGTGCGCAAGCCGGCCAGGTAAGCATGGAACTCCTCTTGACCCAGCAGAGCAGCGTGTTCACGACGCATGGCTTGCCGCCGCTGGTCGTCGGTGGTCTCAGAGTGACTGACCTTGATGAGCTTGTAGAGCGTGTAACCGCCGCCGCTGCTGGGGCTGCCGACGTATGCCGGCAGCTTGTTGGCGTCGCTGCGGAAGATCGCTTTCAGTGCCTCGGGCGGTACCTGACGCGCGTCGTTCCGCCCAACGCTGCGCACGGTCGACCACGGCAGCTTGTCGTCAC
>NZ_JAVMKF010000307.1:10956-12717 GCF_031732815.1 Accumulibacter sp.
CGCGCGTCGTTCCGCCCAACGCTGCGCACGGTCGACCACGGCAGCTTGTCGTCACCCGCGCGCAACTCGGCGAGCCTGCTTTCGCCCGTCTTGCGCGCCAGGGCTGCCGATTCCTCGGCGCGCAGCGTGCTTTCGATCTCGCTCTTGACTTCAGCAAACGGCCGCAGGCTGGCCGGCCTGTGCTCGACGACACGCGCCGCCAGCAGGCGGTTCGGGGCAATCTCGACGGCTTCGGTGTTGCGCTTGTTCTTCAGTGAATCGTCGGCAAACAGCGCGGTCAGCAGCTTGGTATTGCCCAGCGGACCAAGCGCAGCGATCACCTCGGGGCTGGCATTGCGCGGCAACCACGCCGATTGCTCGATCTTCAGCTTGAACTTGTCGGCTACCGGCTGCAGGCTGTCTGCCTGCTCATAGACCATGTTGCTGAACGACTCGGCAGCCTCGGCAAACTGCCGCGACGCCGCCTGCCGCTTCAGTTCGTCTTCGATTTCACCGCGCACTTCGTTCAACGCCCGCAGCTTGCCCGGCTTGACGCCCGTCAGACGGATGATGTGGTAGCCGAAATCGGACTCGACGAGCTGCGAAATCTCGTTTTCGCGCAACGCAAAAGCGGCTTCCTCGAAAGGCTTGACCATCATCCCGCGAGCAAAGAAACCGAGGTCGCCACCCTTTTCGGCCGACCCCGGATCCTGCGAGTGCTGCCGGGCGATTTCGGCAAAGCGCTCCGGTGTCTTCTGCACTTCCTTCAGTACCTCTTCAGCTTTGGCTTTCGCTTTCGCCTTATCGCCGTCGCCGGTCAGCAGGATATGGCTGGCACGCCGCTCTTCAGCCTGCTGGTAGCGGTCCTTGTGTCCTTGATACCAGGCGCTCACGTCGCCCTCGCTGACGGCAGTCTGCGCGAGCAGCGAATCAAGCGAGAGAATCACATATTCGGCGCGTGCCTGCTCGGCCGTCTCGAAGCGTTTCGGATTCTCGTCGTAGACCTTCTGCACCGCCGCTGGATCGATTTTCACCTGCGCGGCGAATTGCTCCGCGCTGATCCGCCACTCGGCAATGTGCCGCTCTTCGCTTTGCAGGCGGAGCAGCGCGTCGCCGACTTCGCTGCCGACGATCGCCGTATCACCGATCGCGCCGATCAGTTGTTGCAGCGTCAGGTCCTGACGCAACTGCGCCTCGAACTGTGCCTGCGACATGCCCTGCGCCGCCAGCGCCGACTGATAGCGCGTCAGCGAAAACTGGCCGTTCTCCTGCAGCGCCGGGATGCGGCCGATCACCTCGCGCAGCATCTCGTCGCCGGTCACCAGACGGTTCTTCCCCGCCTCGAGCAGCAGCAGACGCTGGTCGATCAGCGCTTCGAGGACAGCCATTCTGGCTTCGGGTGTATTCATCGCCTCCGGCCGGTAGTTGGCGCCGAGGAGCTGCCGCATCCGGTCCTGCTGAACGCGCCAGGCTTGGTCGAAATGCTGCAAGCTGATCTTCGAATCGCCGACGCTGGCGAGATCGCTCCCCGCCCCGACGTTACGCACGTACGAGTCGACCCCCCAGAATGCGAACGGCAACGTGATCAAGGCGAGAAATATCTGAACTGCTCTCTTGTTGTTGCGGACGGAGTCGAACATGTGCAGGCTCGCGATCTGATTCAGCGAAAAACGCAGCGGAAATGGGAAAAAGCGGAGCAAAAACGAACTTGCGTTCGCCCTTTTCGGCATTGGCGGAGTGGACGGGGCTCGAACCCGCGACCCCCGGCGTGACAGGCCGGTA
>NZ_JAVMKF010000308.1:0-12575 GCF_031732815.1 Accumulibacter sp.
TGACCCACTGGAGGTAGGCGCTGCGCAGTTCGGCGGCGCTGGCTCCGGCTGGCGCGCCGAGGTGGACTATCGTCCGCTGATCGCGCTGGTCGTAGATGTGCGTGTCGCCAGTGTTGACCGGGGCGGAGCTGTTGCCTCCGATCGATACACCTCGCTTGCCGACCTTGACTTTCCGGCTCGCTCCCGCTGTGCTCGCCGGCGGCTCCAGGTGCAGCCCGGCGAAGCCGGCAGCGGCGAGTTTGTCGAGCTGGTCGTCAAAATGCCGCAGCAGTGCGTCGGTGTTCGAGTAAGGCGTCGGGAAATGGCCGAGCTCAGCGAGCTTCTCGCGGAATTCGCGCACGCTGCGCTCGTCTTCCGGCGAAACCGCAGGCGGGTTCTCTGCCGGCGTCCTGAAGTAGGTGAACACGAGCGGCCGGTTGGTCTGCTGAAAGTGGCCGAAAGCAACGCCGAATTCCTCGGCCGTGTAGCGGCCAACCTTGTTGCCGACGAGCACGACGAAAATCTCGCACTCGCGGATCGCCCGGTTGTACTCGTCCTGCAGCCGCGTGCGTGACATCGCGTCGAGGAAGTCCTCCCAGATGACCAGTTCGAGGAAGACGCCGCGGTGGGCCAATTTCTTGTTTTCGCGCCCGATGTAGACTTCGAAGTCGTGGCGTTCGGCGGCGAGTTCGTGCGACGAGGCGAGGAAGATCTTCCTGGTCTTGGTCATCGGTCTAGCGAGCGGAAAGAGAAAGAGGGAGGCAACTCCGTTTTCCGCCGAACGGCATGCGCGGCGCACCCTGCGGTCGGTACCCGTATTCTAGCTCAGGTTTTGTTGCAAGGGCCGTGCGTGTCTTTCCCGCCGTGGTCGGAAGCAGAGCCGGCGGACAGGCAGTGCTGAGTGATCGCACGGCCGAACATCGACGCGCCTCAGTTGCGAGGCTGCTGACTCAGGAGGGCTGGGGAGAGCCCCGCCCGCTTGCGGGGCGGGGCGATTGGAAGCGCTTGACGCGCGCTATCGTCAGGCGGCGTGCCGTTGCCCGCCGAAGAGGTCATTCAGGTTGTTTTCCCAGAGACGGATGATGCTCTGGGCGCTGATCAGACCCAGTTTGGAAACGCGATTCTGGTGCCGCCACACCCATGACAGGCAGGTGCCGGCCTTGACCGATTCGCGGGCAACGCTGCGATTGCCCTCGGCCTCCGCGTAGTCGACGAAGCGCTCGACGGCCAGGCGGTAGTAATCCGAACTGTCGCAGCAGCCGCACAGCGTTTCCGCTTCACCGGCTGCTCGACGCCAAAGCTTGAGCGCCAGTTCTTCGCTGATGCCGGTTCTGTGGGCGATCCAGGGTAAGATTTTTGGTGCTTTCATTGAGTAGTACTCCAAAATTGCATCGGCCAGATAGTGGCCTCCGCGCGCCGGAGCCTCGTGAACTCCAGCCTGTTGCAACGCAGCATCATTATAAACACTTCAAGCAGCGAATATTAGGTTTCGCCACCCAATTCTCCGCTCCGGCTTCATCCTGCTTCGCCGCCGGGGTCAGACGATAAACGAAAAAGAAATAAAATTCAACGGGAAGATCCGCCAGCGCAGGAGGCACGTCGGATTTCCATCCACCCGATCCAGGTTCGGCGCTACGCCAGTTGCGCCGCAGCATCAGCGCCGCCTTGATCTAACGTAAGAGTAGCCGAATCGCCGACATGTGACCGTGCGCTATTGCACGAGTCGGGTCAAGGAAAATGGGTGCCTTGCTCGGGCGGCGCCGGGCGGCGCGGACGCGCCGGTCTTGTCGGCGGTCTACTCCGCCTGGCTGTCCGGCTTCGTTGCCGGCGGCGAGTCGTTCGGGCGGCTGGGTGTGTCGTCGATCCAGCTCGTGAGCAGCGTATAGGCGACGGCGAGGACGACCGGGCCGACGAAGATGCCGACCAGGCCGAAGGCGAGCAAGCCGCCGATGACGCCGGCGAGGATCAGCAGCAGCGGCAGATGGGCGCCTTTGCGGATCAGGATGGGGCGCAGGAAGTTGTCGAGCGAACCGACGATCAGCGTCCACACGAGCAGGAAGCTTCCCCAGCCGGTTGCGCCGCTCCAGTACAGCCAGATCACCGCCGGGACGAGAACCAGTCCGGGGCCAAGCTGGGCAATGCACAGCATCAGCATCAGGGCGGTGAGAATGGCGACGAAGGGAACGCCGGCAATCGCCAGGCCGATTCCGCCGAGAAGCGACTGGACGAGGGCGGTGATGCCGACGCCGAGCGCCACCGCGCGCACCGCCTGTCCGGCGAGGACGGCGGCGTGGTCGCCACGCTCGCCGGCGAGTCGGCGAGCGAAGCGCCGCACGCTGTCGGCCGCTGCTTCGCCGGACGAGTAAAGCACGGCGGAGAGCGCGACGGTGAGCAGGAACTGGACGAAGACCAGCCCGAAGTTGCCGACTTCGCGGACGAACCAGCGTGTCAGGTTGCCCGCGTAGGGGGCGGCGCGTGCCGCCAGTTCGGAAGCGCCGGCCGCGGCCACCTGGTTCCACGCGTTGACCAGGCGCTCGCCGATGATCGGCAGCTCGGCCAGCCACGCCGGCGGTGGCGAAGAGCGCAGTTCGGCCAGCGAGCGGGCCCAGTCGGCGATCCGATCGGCGTTGTTGACCAGCGTCGAGATGGCCAGCGAGAGCGGTACGACGAGAACCAGCAGGACGACCAGCGTCATTACGACGACCGCAGGCGCGCGCCGGTTGCCGAAGCGCTGCTGCAGTTGAAGCATCAGGGGCCAGGTGGCGATGACCACGGTGACCGCCCAGATCAGCGCCGGCAGAAAGGGGCTGACGATCCAGACCGAGGCGGCAATCAGCGCACAGAGAAAAAGCACGCCCAGCGTGCTGCGCGCCAACTCGGCGGGTAGCGGCTCTTTCATCATCATCCTGCCTCGCTCAAGGGGTGGTCGCCATGGTAGCGCAATTGCCCGGCACGCACGTATGATGCCGCATTTCTTCGCCAAGTCTCCGGCCACCGGCTGTCCGCGGCGCTCTGGTCGGTGTTTGAAGCGCGCCCTGCATGCAGCACGCCCTGCTCTTCTCGGTTTTCGTCGTCGCCTCCTGCGGGCTGGCCTATGAACTCATAGCGGCTGCCCAGGCGAGCTATCTGCTGGGCGATTCGGTGACCCAGTTTTCGACCGTGATCGGCGCGTATCTGTTTGCCATGGGTATCGGTTCGTGGCTGTCGCGCTACGTCGAGGAGCCGCTGATCGCGCGTTTCATTCAGGTCGAACTGCTCGTCGGCCTGCTCGGCGGTTTCTCGGCGGTCGCGCTCTTCTTCGTCTTCGCCTGGGCGCCAGCACCGTTCAAGCTGGCGCTCTACCTGGCCGTGCTCGCGGTCGGCGTGCTCGTCGGTCTGGAGATTCCGCTGATCATGCGCATTCTGAAAAGCGATCTGGTTTTCGCCGATCTCGTCTCGCGCGTTCTCACCTTCGACTATCTCGGCGCGCTGGCCGTTTCCATCCTGTTTCCGCTCGTCCTCGTACCGCAGCTTGGCCTGCTGCGCAGCGGCCTGCTCTTCGGCCTGCTCAACGTCGGCGTCGCGCTGTGGACCTGCGGCTTGTTCCGCACCCAGTTGGCAGCGTATCGCAGTCTGCGCGCGCAAGGTCTGGCCGCCCTGGCTGCGCTGCTGATCGCTTTTGCCGGCGCCGGCGCGCTGACCGCATTCGGCGAAGCGCAGCTCTACAGCGACGAGATCGTCCATGCGGAAAGCACGCCCTACCAGCGCATCGTCGTCACGCGCTGGAAGGACGACCTGCGCCTGCATCTGAACAACAACCTGCAGTTCAGCTCGCGCGACGAATACCGTTACCACGAGGCGCTCGTCCATCCGGGTCTGGCAACGCTGCCGCACGCGCGGCACGCGCTGGTCCTTGGCGGCGGCGACGGTCTGGCGGTGCGCGAGATCCTCAAGTATCCGCAGATCGAGTCGGTCACGCTGGTCGACCTCGACCCGGCGATGACCCGGCTGTTCGCCAGCGCCCCCGCTCTGCGCCGCCTGAACCAGGATGCCTTGCTTTCGCCCAAGGTGAAGATCGTCAATGCCGATGCGCTGCAATGGCTCGAAGAAAATGACCAGCTTTTCGACTTCGTCGTGGTCGATTTTCCCGACCCGGCGAATTTTGCCCTCGGCAAGCTCTACACGGCGGCTTTCTACCGCCTGCTCGACAAACATCTGGCCGGCGATGCGCTCGCTGTCATCCAGGCCACTTCGCCGCTCTACGCCCGCCGTTCGTTCTGGTGCATCGTCACCACGCTGGAGAGCGTCGGCCTGGTCAGCACGCCGTACCACGCGCTGGTTCCGTCTTTCGGCGAATGGGGATTTGTCCTGGCCGGTCGCCGGCCCTACCGCTTGCCGGAAGCCTACCCGGTCGACACGCGTTTCCTGACGCCTTCGGGAACGCCGGCGCTGTTTGTTTTCCCGAAGGACATGGCGCGTGTCGAAGCCGAGGTCAACCGCCTCAACAGTCAGGTCTTGGTGCGCTATTTCGAAGCCGAGTGGCGCCAGGTGATCCGCTAGCGCGATGGACCGGCGCGATTTCCTGCGCTCGCTGGCGCTGACCGGAGCAGCAGCGGTCGCCGCATGTCGCGACCCGCCGCGTGCGCTGCCGCCCGGCGATCTGCTCGGCCCGTCTTTCGCCAGCGCGCACCGTCTGCCGGCACAGGGCTTCCCGCCGCCGAGCGAAACGCGGCGCGTCGCGCTCGCCATCGTCGGCGGCGGGGTCGGCGGTCTGGCCGCCGGATGGCGGCTGGCACGCGCCGGTTTCGCCGATTTTCTGATCGTTGAACTCGAAGACACGCCCGGCGGCAACTCGCGCGCCGGCCGCAACGAGATCAGCGCCTATCCCTGGGGTGCGCACTATCTGCCGCTGCCGACGAGCGAAGCCGGCGCGGTGCGCGAACTGCTTGCCGAGCTCGGCGTTCTGCACGGCGATCCGCACGCAGTGCAGCCGACCTACGACGAAAACTACCTTTGTGCGACGCCGCAGGAACGACTCTATCGCCACGGCCGCTGGCAGGAGGGGCTGCTGCCGATCGCCGCCGACGCGCACGAGCGCGCCGAGTACCAGCGCTTTGCCGAACTGATCGATGGCTACCGCCACCGCCGGGACAGGCGCGGCCGGCGTGCGTTCGCGCTGCCGATGGAAAAATCGAGCCGCGACGCCGACCTGATCGCGCTCGACAGGCTGAGCATGCGCGATTGGCTGCACAGCCAGGGCTTCGTCTCGCCGCAACTGCACTGGTACGTCAATCACGCCTGTTGCGACGATTATGGTACCGGCAGCGCCGCCGTTTCCGCCTGGGCGGGTATCCACTACTTTGCTTGCCGCGACGGACAGGCGAGCAACGCCAGCAGCGACATCGTGCTGACCGCGCCACAGGGCAACGCCTGGCTGGTCGATGGCATGGTGCGCTCGATCGGCCAGCGCGTCGGCGAACGGCTGCTCACCGGCGCGCTCGCTTTCCGCGTCGCCGGCGGCGAGACGCCGGGCAAGGAACCGCTGATCGTCGATCTCTGGCTGGCCAGCGAACAGCGCACGCTGCGTCTGCTCGCCGGGCAGGTCATCTGGGCGGCGCCGGTCTTCCTGCTTGCGCACGTCCTGGCCGGCCGGGCTGCGCTGCGCGCCGCTGCCCGGCGCTACACCTACGCTCCCTGGCTGGTGGCCAATCTGAGCTTGGCGCGCTTTCCCGACGACCGGCTCGGCGCCGCGCGTTCCTGGGACAACGTCCTCTACGCGGGACAGGGTCTGGGCTACGTCGATGCGACGCATCAACGGATGCGCCTTGCGCCGGGAAGAACGGTGCTCACCTACTATCGCAGCTTCGCCGAGTTGGCGCCGGAAGAGGGCCGGCTGCTGCTGCGCGAGGCGTCGCGCGAGTTCTGGGCCGAGCAGATCCTGAGCGAACTGGAGTTGCCGCACGCCAACCTTCGGCAAGTCGTCACCCGCCTCGACGTTTATCGCCACGGGCACGCGATGTGCCGCCCGCTGCCCGGTCTGATCTGGGGCCGCGAACGCGCGCGCTTTGCCGCCGACGGCGCCCGCCTGCGTTTCGCGCACGCCGACGTGAGCGGCTTTTCGCTCTTCGAGGAAGCGCATTATCGCGGCGTGCTGGCCGCCGAACGCAGCTTGCGCAGCCTCGGCGTGGCCAGCGCGTCCTTACTCGATTGACCGGGTGGAGACGCGGGAGTATAGTACTGACCAGTCGGTCATTATTATTTTCTGCCATGAAATCAGCCGATCCGCCGTCTGCCTTGCTTCCCGAAGCGCTTCCGGTGCCGGTGCCGGCAAGCGCTGGTGCTGCGCCGCGCCGCCGGCGCAAGGAAGCGCGCGCCAGCGAATTCGCCGCCGCGGCGCTCGCCCTTTTCGCCGAGAAGGGCTTTTCCGGCACGCGACTTGACGACGTCGCGGCGCGCGCCGGCGCTTCGAAGGGTACGCTCTACCTCTATTTCGACAGCAAGGAAGCGCTCTTCCAGGCGGTGATCGAAGACGGCATGGGCGCCGCGCTGGCGACCGCCGAGGCGCGTCTGGCCGAGCATCACGGATCGGCTGCCGATCTGTTGCGCCAACTGCTCTTCGGCTGGTGGGAGAACATCGGGCAGACGCCACTGGCAGCGATCAGCAAGCTGGTGATCGCCGAATCGCGCAACTTCCCGGAAGTCGCGCGCTTCTACCAGCAGAACGTCATCGAGCGCGGCCGGCGCCTGCTGCGCAGCGCGCTGCAACGCGGAATCGCCAGCGGCGAGTTCCGTTGCGTGGACCTCGAAGGGGCGATCGATCTGATCGTCGCCCCTTTGCTGATGCTCGCCGTTTCGCGCTTTTCGTTCTCTCTCTGCGCGCCGCAGACCTCGCCGGAGAGCTATCTCGAGATGCACCTGGACCTTCTGTTGAACGGGCTGCGGCGGGCGGACGACGTATCGCCGGTCGCTGCGCCAGGGGACGACCCATGCCGATGACTCGCCCTGCGCGCCCAGCGCGCTTCCCTTCGCTTTCCCTCGTGCTCGCGCTGGCACTCGTGTGCACGGCTTGCGAGAAGAAGCCGGCGGCGACCGATCCACCGCGTACCGTTCTCACGCAGATCGTCGGCGCGGCGCAGGAGAGCGAGCCGCTCGCCTATTCCGGCGAGGTGCGCTCGCGCTACGAAACGCCGCTCTCGTTTCGCATTCCGGGCAAGATCAGCGCGCGTCTGGTCGATGCTGGCGCGGCGGTCAGACCGGGCGACGTCCTTGCCCGGCTCGATCCGGCCGACACGGCGCTGGCGGCGGCCGCGGCAAGCGCGCAGCTTGAGCTGGCGAGCGCCGAGGTGCAGCGCTTCCGCAGTCTGCGCGAACGGAATTTCGTCAGTCAGGCGGCGCTCGAAGCACGCGAAACGACCTTCAAGGCGGCTCGCGCGCAGGCCGACCTGGCGCACAATCAGGCCGCCTACGCCACGCTGCGCGCCGAACAGGCGGGTGTCGTCGGGCTCATTTCGGCGGAAGTCGGACAAGTCGTGACGGCCGGGCAGACGGTGCTGCGCATCGCGCGCGCCGACACGCTGGAGGTTGCAATTGCCGTTCCGGAAGCGCACATGCCGCTCGTCCGCTCGCTGCGCCAGGCCGAAATCGGCTTGTGGGCCGAGCCAGCCGCGCGCTATCGCGGCGAACTGCGCGAAATCTCGCCGGTCGCCGATCCGGTGACGCGCACCTACGCGGCGCGGGTGGCGATTCGCCAGCCCGACGCGCGCGTGCTGCTCGGCATGACGGCGAGCGTACGCTTCCAGCGGGCGAACGAAAAGCCGGTCCTCAGCGTTCCGCTGACCGCGATTTTCCAACAGGCGGATGGCCAGCCGGCGCTCTGGGTCGTGCAAGCCGACCGGACGCTAAGCCTGCGGCCGATCGTCGTGCGCGCCTACCGCGAGGATCTGGCGATCATCGGCGAAGGCGTACAGGCGGGCGAGCGCGTCGTCGTCGCCGGCGTCCACAAGGTCAGCCGCGGCGAACCGGTGCGCGCGATCGACCAGCCGTCGGGGAACGTCGTTTCCGCCGACCCGCCGGCGGCGAACCGATGACGCTGCCCAACCTGTCCGAGTGGGCGCTGCGTCATCGCACGCTGGTCGCCTATCTGATCGTCGTGCTGATGCTCGCCGGCGTCATTTCCTATCTCAGGCTGGGGCGCGCCGAGGACCCCGATTTCACTTTCAAGGCGATGGTCGTGCGCACCTTGTGGCCGGGCGCGACGGCGCACGAGGTCGAACTGCAGGTGACCGAGCGCATCGAGAAGCGATTGCAGGACGTTCCCTGGGTCGACGTCGTTCGCTCGCAGACGCGCGCCGGCGACTCGCTGATCATCATTGTGCTGAAAGACTACACGCCAAAGAAGGAAGTCCCCGAGGCCTGGTATCAGGTGCGCAAGAAGATCGGCGACATTCGCAACACGCTGCCGCAAGGCGTCGTCGGGCCCTACTTCAACGACGAATTCGGCGATACCTTCATCAGCATCTTTGCCCTGACCGGTGATGGCTTCGATCTCGCCGCCTTGCGCCGAGAAGCGGATCGCATCGCGCGCATGCTGCGCCAGGTGCCGGACGTCAAGAAGATCGAACTGGTCGGAGTGCAGGACGAGAAGATTTACATCGAAATCTCGCACACCAAGCTGGCTACCCTGGGACTCAATCCGCTCGCCATCTTCGACGCTTTGCAGAAGCAGAACGCGATGACGCCGGCCGGTTTCTACGAAACGCCGTCGGCGCGCGTGCGAATCCGCGTTTCGGGCGACTTCGCTTCGGTCGACAGCATTCGCGAGATCGGCATCCAGGCGAACGGGCGGTTGTTCCGCCTGGGCGACATCGCGACGGTCAGGCGTGGCTTCGCCGACCCGCCAACGCCGCGCATGCGCGTGCAGGGGCAGCCGGCGATCGGCATCGCGATCGCGATGAACAAGGGCGGCGACGTGATTCAGCTCGGCGAGCGCCTGCACCAGGCGACCGATCGTATCCAGAAGGAACTGCCACTGGGAATCGATCTGCACGTCGTGGCCGATCAGCCGCAAATCGTTCGTCAGTCGATGGACCTTTTCATGTCGTCGCTGAGCGAGGCGATACTCATCGTCCTGGCGGTTTCCTTTCTCAGTCTGGGAATGCGCACCGGTGCCGTCGTCGCCTTGTCGATTCCGCTCGTTCTGGCGATCAGCTTCCTGCTGATGGCCGCTTTCGGAATCGATCTGCAGCGCATCTCGCTTGGCGCCCTGGTCATCGCGCTCGGTCTGCTGGTCGATGACGCGATCATTGCCGTCGAGATGATGGTGGTCAAGATGGAACAGGGCTGGGACCGCTTCCGCGCGGCGACCTTTGCCTATACGTCGACCGCGTTTCCCATGCTGACCGGAACGCTGATCACCGCCATCGGCTTCATGCCGGTCGGCCTGGCCAAATCGGGTGCCGGCGAATACACCTTCTCGATCTTCGCCGTCGTCAGCATCGCCTTGCTCGTTTCCTGGATCGTCGCCGTCGTGTTCACGCCTTACCTGGGTTACCTGTTGCTCGACGCGGAAAAGCTTCGCCGGAAAGCCGAGCAGCACGGCGACGACCGTTACGCGACGCCGTTCTACCGGCGCGTCCGGGCTCTCGTCGAAAGCTGTCTGCACCACCGCTGGCTGGTCATCGCGGCAACCGTGCTCGCTTTCGTCGCGGCGCTGGCCGGACTCGCGCTGGGTGTGCAGAAGCAGTTCTTTCCGGCCGCCAGCCGGCCTGAACTGCTGGTCGACCTGTGGCTGCCGAACGGTGCTTCGCTGCGTGCCACCGAAACGCAGGCGGCGAAGGTCGAGCAGTTGCTGGGCACTACCGAAATGGCGAAATCGGTCAAATACTACGCGAGTTATCTGGGTAACGGCAGCCCGCGCTTCTACCTGCCGCTCGACCAGCAGTTGTTCAACGACAACTTTGCCCAGTTCGTCATTACGACGCACAACATCAGCGCGCGCGAAGACCTCAAGCGTCGGCTGGAGGAAAGTTTCGCCGATTCGAGCGGCGAGTGGAGCGGTTTGCGCACACGCGTGCTGCGGCTCGAGAACGGCCCGCCGATCGGCTTTCCGGTTCAGTTCCGCGTTTCCGGCGAAAACCTCGGCGAGCTGCGGCGCGCGGCCGAAGAGGTCGCCGCGGTGATGCGCCAGAACCCGCATCTGCGCGAAGTCAACTTCGACTGGAACGAGATGAGCAAGGTCGTCCGTCTCGACATCGATCAGGATCGCGCGCGCGCACTGGGAATCAGCTCGCAGGAACTCTCCGCTTTCCTGAACTCGATGCTCAGCGGCATGACCGTTACCCAGATGCGCGAAGGCGACCAGTTGATCGATGTCGTGGCGCGCGCGCCGGGCGACGAACGCGCCCGTCTGGCGGCGCTGGCCGAGATCAACATCCATACCGCCGGCGGGCGTTACGTGCCCTTGGCGCAACTGGCGCGCATCCGCTACGAACTCGAGGACGGCCTGATCGCCCGGCGCAACCGCCTGCCGACGGTGACCGTACGGGCCGACATTCGCGACGGCGTGCAGGCGCCCACCGTCACCAGCGAAATCGACCCGCAACTGGACGCGATACGCGCCAGCTTGCCGGCCGGCTTTGCCATCGAACCGGGCGGCGCGACCGAGGAGTCGGCGAAGGGAGAAAACTCGATCAAGGCGGTGATGCCGATGATGCTGATCTGCGTCGTCACGCTGCTGATGATCCAGTTGCAGAATACCGGCCGCACCTTGCTCGTCCTGCTCACCGCGCCGCTCGGGCTGATCGGCGTTGCCTGTGCCTTGCTCGCCTTCGCCGTACCCTTCGGTTTCGTCGCCAATCTCGGCGTCATCGCGCTGTCGGGAATGATCATGCGCAACGCGGTCATCCTGGTCGACCAGATCGCGCAGGACGAAAAGGCCGGCAAGCCGGCGTGGGAGGCGGTCGTCGGCTCGACGGTGCGGCGCTTCCGGCCGATCATGCTGACCGCCGCCGCGGCGATACTGGCGATGATTCCGCTGACGCGCAGCGTGTTCTGGGGCCCGATGGCGGTCGCCATCATGGGCGGTCTGATCGTCGCCACGCTCCTCACGCTGCTCTTCCTGCCGGCGCTCTACGCCGCCTGCTACCGCATCCGGCCGCAGGATTGAGCCGACAAAGCCTGTATAATCGCTCGCCGATGGCCAAGCGCCCGTAGCTCAGTTGGATAGAGTCCTTGGCTTCGAACCAAGTGGTCGGGCGTTCGAGTCGCTCCGGGCGTGCCACAAGATGGGAAGGGCGAAATCAGCCGATTTCGCCCTTTTCTTTGCCTTTCGCCTTCTCCTTCGCCGGTTTCCTGTTCCGGTCGCGGGCTGACCGCTGGCGGCCCCCGCCCGCGACACGTCGGCTCACGTCAGGTCGAAGCGGTCGAGGTTCATCACCTTGTTCCAGGCGGCGACGAAGTCATGCACGAAGGCGAGCGACGAGTCGCTGCACGCATGCACTTCGGCCAGCGCTCTGAGCTGCGAATTCGAACCGAAGACGAGATCGACGACGCTGGCCGTCCACTTGAGCTCGCCGGTCGCGCGGTTGCGTCCCTCGAAGACGCCGGCAGACCGGCTCGACTTCTGCCACTGCGTGCGCATGTCAAGCAGGTTGACGAAGAAGTCGTTGCTCAACGTCCCGGGCCGTCGCGTGAAAACGCCGTCCTGCGACCCACCGTAATTGGCGCCGAGGACGCGCAGCCCGCCGACCAGAACGGTCATCTCGGGCGCGCTCAGCGTCAGCAGCCTGGCGCGTTCGAGCAGCAAGTCGGCGGCCGATTCTTCGTAGCCCGGGCGAACATAGTTGCGGAAGCCGTCGGCGTTCGGTTCGAGGACGGCGAACGATAGCGCGTCGGTCTCTTCCTGCGTCGCGTCCATGCGTCCGGGCGAGAAGGGAACGGTGACCTCGTGTCCAGCCTTGCGGGCTGCGGCTTCGACGGCGGCAGCGCCGGCGAGTACGATCAGGTCGGCGAGCGAGATCTTCCTGCCCGTCGACTGGGCGCCGTTGAACGCTTTCTGGATCGCTTCCAGCTTGCCCAGCACCTTGGCCAGCTCAGCCGGCTGGTTGAGCTCCCAGTCCTTCTGCGGCGCCAGGCGGATGCGTGCGCCGTTCGCCCCGCCGCGCTTGTCGCTGCCGCGGAAGCTGGCGGCCGACGCCCAGGCGGTCGAGACCAGTTGGGCAATCGACAGATCGCTGGCCAGGAGGGTCGCCTTCAGTGCCGCGATGTCGTGCGGGTCCGGCAGCGGATGATCGACCGGCGGGATCGGGTCCTGCCAGATCAGCGTTTCCTGCGGTACCAGCTTGCCCAGGTAGCGCGAACGCGGACCCATGTCGCGGTGAGTGAGTTTGAACCAGGCGCGCGCGAAAGCGTCGGCGAATTCCCGCGGGTTGGCCATGAAGTGGCGCGCGATCTTCTCGTACGCCGGGTCGAAGCGCAGCGCGAGGTCGGCGGTGGTCATCATCGGTGCGTGGCGCCGGGTCGGATCGTGCGCGTCGGGCACTGTGCTTGCCGCCGCCGGGTCGGTCGGCTGCCACTGGCAGGCGCCGGCCGGGCTGCGGGTCAATTCCCATTCGTAGCCA
>NZ_JAVMKF010000309.1:0-12451 GCF_031732815.1 Accumulibacter sp.
CCGGTGCGCATCGAGCCAGCCGACGATGCGTCCCTTGTAGGGGTCGAGCTTGCTGACCCTGCGCTCCCGCAACAGAACCGTCGCCGGCCGTCGAACATCGCTTCCTGATTTGTCAGCGTCCGCGCCACCCGCAGCACTGCGCGTGCTTCTTGCAGGTGGTGCCGGCTACCGAAACGAACAGGCGGAGGCGGAGCGAACTCGCCCCCGTCGGCAAGCGCCCACGTCCGCCAGCGCCCTGCCAGCGGTTCGCTGGGGTTGTAGAGATGGAGCGGCGGCGCAGCGCGCCAGACCGACGCCTTGGGCGCCGGTCGCTCGTCGGGGTTCCAGGCGGCATCGGCACCATCGTCGAGCGCCCGCCAGACTGCTGCGGTCGCGGCACGTCGGCCGGCGCGCTGAGCAGCGGTGCGGCGGGCCGGCGGGATCTCCGCGCCGGCGGCAACCGCCAGCGTCGCGCCAATGCCGATGGCTTCGATCCGCCCGGGCGACTTGCGGGGTAGAAACACGCCAGGACAGCCGCGCTCGCCACATGTACGTCCACCGCTTGCGCGTGTTCCTCGCTGGTCGTGGCCGCCAGGTCCACGATCACGTCGTTCGCTGCTGCGTGCAGGAGCGCCAGCATGCGCGCGGCGCGCAAGGGGTTCTGCTGGTAGCGGACGATCAGATCCAGGGCAAGTTCATTGCAGGGCAAGGACGCCGGGCCAATTGCCCACTTCCGCAACATCGCATCAGCCGTGACCGGCGGGTGCCTTTTGTGCACGGCGAGAATTGCAACGAGCGACAGCGTGCTTTCTTCGGCAACGAGCAGCGGTCGATGATCGTCCCGCGCGGACAGCCAACGCGGCCACTGGTCAGGGGTGAATGCCGTGGTCGCTGGTTCCGGCGCTTGAAGCCCTCCTGCCACCGTAGCGTTGGCGCAGACCATCAGCCAGAAGCAAGCGAAGGGCAGGCTGCGACGCCACCTCCTTTCGATAAGCGCGGTAAGCGCGCTTCCCCGATAAGGCGAGCCGAGAGCTGCCGCCCGGAGCATGCGGCGCTTGGCTGTCGAGTACCTTGACCTGCCGGAATGGCCCCCGGATGCGCTTCGCCTATTCATCGGAGGCGGGTAAGCGGCAAAGTTATTCAATATACACGGCTATAGAGCTTGATGCCTGCCAACCGCACGCGGCACCATCCTGCCGGCGTTGCTCGGCCTGATGACGATGAGAAGGGGCCGCGCGACCGGCATCCGGCCGCTGCGGGCCAGCAAGCCAGTCTGCGGAGATCAATGCTGAGCGCCTGTCGGGAACAGGCCTCGCGCGGGGACCTGTGCTGTACCCGATAGCTCAACCGGGGCAGGACTCTGCGCAGCAAAGCCGCCTGGGACTTGCTGCGGTGTCGGGTTCGGCGATGTCGCTCCAGCGCTTGCGCCCGGGGTCTGCCGAGGTACACCGGTGCCGATACCCGGCGCGACGGATTGAACGACGAAAATCCATTCGGAATAGCGCACCTTGCCTTCGAACAGTTGGTTCTCCGCTTCGAACCCGGCAAGCTTGATCGCACGTGCCTCGGAGAGACTGTGGATCCCCATGATTCCGCCTCCGGGAGCCGGAACAAGCCCCCACTCGGCCTTGCCAGTCATTGGGTCCGGATAGAGCCGCCGCAGGTGGCGACGGACGCCGGGATAGCGCGGATCCTTGAGCAGGTCGGTCAGCGTCGGGGGGTAGCTGCGGCGGCCGCCCGGGCTGCTGTTCAGATAGCTGGCGATCGCCCGGCGATACGCTGCACCAACCTCCAGTAGTTGCTGCTCTGCTTGACGGCGCTGCACGATGCTGCCCAAGGTGAGTGTCGCGCTGGTCGCCAGGGCCAGCGTGGCGACCAGGATCATTAGCGACAGGTAGGTGAAGCCGGTCTCCAAGCCACGTCGATGCACGATGCAGGGAGGATGCGGCAGCATGGGATTGTACGGTAGCGCTACAGTACGGTAGCGCTACAGATCGGCGAAGGGCTTGCCATCCCGGGTGTTGCCGGGAGCGCCGCTCTTGATGTCGTAGACGTTTCCCTTGGCGTCCGGCGTTTCGGGCGCGACGACTATCCATGTCGTTGTGCTGCCGGTGACCGGGTCGTAGGGCAGTGCGCGCAGATACCGTTGGCTGACCAACTCGTCGAGGCTGTCAGGATAACGTCCGTTGTCGCCGTAGAACTTGTCGATCGTCTCGCGAACAATGCGAAGGTTCTCGCCAAGGACGGTCTCTTTCGACGTGTCAATGCTGTGAAAGTAGCGGGGAACGGCGAGCGTAAGCAGCAGGGCGATAATCGAAAGCACGACGAGCAGTTCGATCAGCGTAAAGCCTCGGCCGTTCAGGTGGCTATCGCCGAGGCCTCGGGCCGCAGGATGCGCGCGTCTTGGCGGATTAGCGGGCGTCACCATTGGCGGTAGGGTACGCCGTTGAGACCGACGCCACTGGACTTCGAGTAGACATCGTAGACATCGTCGCCTTCCTGCGGATTCTCGGGTTCACTGGCGTAGGCCCGCCTGGCCCAGGTATCTGCAGCGGGCACGCCTGCATCCGGATACATCGGGTCGCGCGGAATCCGCCGCAGAAAATAGATCTTGCGCCGCTTGGGGTCGCGCGCATCTTCCTCGCCCTCGACGAGGAGCTCAAGCGTCTTCGGATAGCCCGTATCGCTGAGCGATTTCCGGATACGTCCTTCGTCATGGGCCTTCTTATACTCGTCGATGGCGTTGCGTAGCTCGCGCAGGGCAAGTCGCAGATCTTGCTCCTTGCTACGCTGGATCGAAATCTGCGCCACCGGGACGACAACACTGGCGAGAACGGCCAGCACAGCCAGGGTGATCATCAACTCGATCAGGGAAAAGCCGCGCCTTCGGCTCGAACGTGGCCGAGCCGAAAGGATCGTCATCGGGCACGGTGGATACGTGAGTTGCGGCATCATCGATCAGGGGTTGATGGTGAAGGCGTGCGCAGCGGGCGGAGCGACGTTGACCGTTGCTCCCCCCGCGCCGACCGGGGCGGCCGTGATCAGCTCGACGCGCGCACTGCCGGCTGCCAGCGCGCGCAATGTCAGCTTCACCAGAACATCTGCAGCAGTGGCGCCGCCGGTGCCGGTGCGGGTCGCCGTTAACAGCACTTGTCCACCGGGGTCGACACGATAGTTGAAGGTCGTCGCAGCACCCCCTTGGCGAAGAAATGATCCTTCGCTCACGTCGGCGATCTGCAGCAAGCGCGGATCAAAGCCGATGACCAAAGGCACGCTGACCACCGGCCGATCAGCCTGCATGACCAACTGCAGTGCTGCCGTCTCGCCGGCCTTGAGCAGCGTCGGGCCTTGCCAGAGCAGTTGCGCCGCTCCGAGCGACACGTCAGACAACCCGCCGCCGGATAACGCTGACCCGGGCTGAGCAAGGTAACCATCCGGCGATTGCGTCAGAGGGCTTGATGCTTGATTGCTCTGCCCGCCAGGTGCAGTCGATGCAGGAGCGAAAGGCAGCGGCGGCGGAACATTCTGACGAGCGCCGGCAACTGGCGGGCTGGGCGCTTGGGGCGGGCTAGCGCTGCTTTCGATTCGGCCGCGGAAACTGCTTTCGGTGCCGCCGTCCAACTCGGCCAAGTGTCCTTCGGCGCGCTGGACGTTGCGCAGAACGCGCGGCGTGATCGAGAGCACGATCTCGGTCTTGACTCCCTCGTCGCTATGGCTGCCGAACAGCCGTCCGAGGATCGGGATCTCGCCCAGGAAAGGAAGCTTGTTGACCGTCCGCCGATCCTCGTCGCTGATCAAGCCCGCGAGCAACTGGTTTTCGCCGTCCTTCAAACGGAGGACGCTGGTCGCCGTACGCGTACCGATCTGGTAAGCCACGGTTCCGGACTTGGTCTCGATTCTGTTGACGATGTTGCTGACTTCCAGCGTCACCTTCATCGCTACTTCGTTATCGAGGTAGATCGTCGGCTCGATGTCCAGTTTCAGGCCGACATCAATGTAGTTGATCGATTCGGAGGAGAAGCCGGTGGCCGTGATCGTCGACGTGATGTTGGGTACCCGGTCGCCAATCAGGATCTTGGCCTTCTCTCGATTGCGCGCGCGCACACGCGGGTTGGCCAGCAAATTGACGTCGGTATCGAGCTGATTGGCCCGGATGACCACCGGTCCGGCAGTTGCGCCGATCGTCGATGAGTTGATGCTGCCCAGGTCCTTCAAGGTCAGCTTGTCGACCGGGAGGGCACGCAAAGCGATGCTGTCCGGCCAGCTGACGCCAAGTGCCTGCAGCCGCGAGCGCTTGACCTCGAGGATCTCGACCTCCAGCATCACCTCGGGTTCGGGTACGTCCTGCAGCGCGACCAGTTTGTCGGCGAGCCGGATGGCTTCCGGGCTGTCGCGGATCATCAGCATGTTCAACTTCTCGTCAACGACGATGTCTTTGGTCTTGAGGATTGTCTTGAGCGTTGTGCCTACGGTCTTGGCGTCGGAGTTCGCCAGGTAATAGGTCTTGACGAGCAGGGCCTGATATTCCTTCTGCTTGGCTGGGGTGCTGGGGTAGATCAGAATCGAATTGCCGTCGAGGACACGCTGTTCGAGCTGGTTGGTGAGCAGGAGGACGTTGATTGCGGCTTCGATCGTGCTGTTGCGCAGAAAAATGGTCGTTTTCTGATCGGCACGCAGATCCTTGTCGAAGACGAAATTGAGCCCCGAGGTGCGCGAGAGCACTTCAAATACCGTCTTCAGCGGGGTATCCCTGAACTCGATGGTGATCGGCTTCCTGAACGCGGCGGTTAACACCGACTCCTTGGTGGACCTGACGGTCTGCTCTTCGATCTGTCGCTGCAGAGCAAGGGCACGCTCGTGTTTCGGGTACGCGGCAAGGACCGCCCGCAGTCGGGCGAGAGCCTGATCGGCATCCTTCTTTGTCCAAGCCTGCTCGGCTTCCTGGAAGAGGATATCGTGGCGGCGCGCGCGCTCGATCTGGCGCAAGCCGGCCAGCGCCCGGTCGTTGCCAGGCTGCACCATCAAGGCTCGACGGTAAGCGCTTTCCGCTTCGCCGTAACGCGCCTCGGCTAAAGCGCGTTCAGCCTTGTCGAGACTCGCGTTAAGGTGGCGATCTACGGCGCGGACATAAGCGATGCGATACTCGGCAGACGCTGGGTCAAGGCCGATCGCTTCCTGAATCTTTGCCAAGCCGGCCTCGACCTTGTCTTCGGCGAGCAGCGCCTGCCCTTCGCGGTAGACGTTCTGGGCCGCACACCCGGCCAGCAACAGCGCCGCTGCCACGATAAGATAGCGGCACCACCGATCCGGAAGTCGGGGCCAGCCAGTGTCAGCCGTGCTCACTATTGCGATCCTCCTATGGAGATGGTCTGCGATTGCTTCAGCGCCAGGTATTCCAGCGTCAGCGTCGGCGGGTTGATACTCTTGACTTGGTAGTTGCCGCTGTTCAGCAACATGCCCTCGCGAACGATGAACACCTCGTCGCCGCGCCCGAGGTAGACTTCCCATTGCCCGCTTTCAAGTTTCTTGCCGAGGTACGTGAAGGGCACTGGGGGCGCTATCGGCGGAAGCGGCTTTGCCGGCAGCGGCGGTGGTGGTGGCGGTGGCGGTGTCCAGGACAGAGCAGGGAACAGGTCACGACCGACTCGGTCATTGGCTGCGGCCGGGATCAAATTCGCACGCGGAACCAAGGCGGCCACCGCCAAGCTTGACGCCGCTTTGCCGCGAGGTCCGCGCGCTGCGCCCGATCGCTGCTCATCCGAGCCTGAAGAACTTGTGCCAGAACTTGCCTCGCTTCTTGACGGAAGCGGTTGCACGACCCTGGCAGCGTCCTGGTCGCTCGGCGTCTTGTCGGCCAGGAACGCCAGGTATGCAGCGACCACCAGGAGCGACAACAGAAACAGGCGACGGCTGTTCATGGGTCCGATGCCTCCGCCGCGTTTCGCCGTCCGTCATCGGCCGAACTGGAGCGTCGGTACCAGATCGTCAGGCGAACCTTGGCTTCGACCTGGTTGACGGCTACTTCATCGCGTTTGAAGGCAAGCTCATTCACCGCTACGTTGGCGTACCTGCGGAGAATATCTTCAATCCAGCGCCGCAGGTCGATGTAGCGTCCCTTGACCGGCAGCGTCATCTGGAGCGTCTCCGCCTGCGCGTTGGCGTTGACGGAACGCACGTACTCGGCACGGGTACTGATCAGGCGATGTGCCACGGCCAGGTCGAGAACCGCTTTGATCCTCGGCAGTACCTCCTTTTCGTCGGTCAACATCTCCCGGAAAGCTTCGTAGTGCAGGGCGGATTCGGCGGCCGGAAGTGCCATCGGAGCAGATACCACGCGGCTGTCTGCCAGGCGCATCTGGATTTCGGCGAGGACGGCCCTTTTCGCCGCGAGTTCGGCCTCCATCCCGGGCATGACGAGCAGAGCCAGCGCCAACAATGCGCCGATGGCGCCGGCAAGGAGCAGCCACCATGGGCCATGCCGATGCAGCCAGAGATCGGCCTCCAGCCGCAGACGATCGGTAATTGACTTGAGCCTGTTCACTTCATCAGCACGCTTGGTTCGGCATCTGGAGCAGTCAAGGCTGACGACCCGTCGAGTCGCGCCTCGAAGATGAAACGTAGAGGCCGGTTGGGGTCCTTTTCGTTGACTTCGTGCCGAGTAAGCATCGCGCCAGCAAACGGCGCAGTCGCAGCGAGCTGCGCGATGTAGCCGAGCATTTGTTGATGATCCTTCGCCTCGGCAACACCCTTCACCAGACGCCGGCGATGATCCGGTTCGATCTGCAACAGGGCGATGTGACTGCTGGCGACGCGCTCGAAACCGTCGAGCACCGTCGGCCAAGGGGTATTGAGTTGATCGATGGCGCTGTTGATGGCAACGATCTGCGGTTCCGAGAGCAGCAGCGGCGCTGGCGGCGGTGGTGTCCGGGCGGCGATCTCTCCGCGGGCCAGAGCGACCGCCTGCGTTGTTTCGGCAAGTTCCCGGTCAAGCACTTGCCACTGCCAGTAGACGGCCGCTGCAGCCAGCGCGGTCGCCAGCCCCAAGCCGATCAGGATCTGGCGCCAACGCGTGGCGACCGGCCGCCTCCAGAGCGGATCTTCGACGAAATTGATGGACAACGGCTTCATCGCGGACTTCCAGCGAGCGCCAGTTGGCAAGCGAGCTGGCAGGGCTCCGACAGGTGGACAAAGGTCATTGCGAGTGGAGGCAGCGGCAGCGTGCGCGAGGCCAATCCGGCCATCGTCGGTGTCTCCGGCAGCCAGTCGGCACTACCGCTCCACAGCAGCGATTGTCGATCGCGTTGAGCGCCAGGCATCGGCGAGCGCAGGCGCTCCTGCTCGATCAGCTCGACCAGTTCTGCCACCCCTGGCGCCTCCGGCAGGCGCACGGTGCGCAGGCTCGCGAGCTGTGCTCCGAGAGTATGGACGAGCGTGAGCGTTTTCCCGAAGCCGACGATCAGCCAGCCATCTGCCGGAATCGAGCGGCATACGCGGTTCCAGACCTGGACCAACGCCGGGCGCACGCAAACCAGGCGCCAGCCATTCGCCCTGGCCGCATCCTCGAACTCCCGATAGAGCCTCCGCGGCAGCGCGCAGGCGATGAATGGCGCAGCCGCGTGCCAATCGGCGGCGAGCAGCCATTCTTCCGGCGACTCACCGTAGAGCGCCGCAAAGCGTGCCGCCACCGTGGCCCGCAGCTCGGCTAGTCCTTGCGCGCCACCCGGCGGAGTGACAATGAAGCTGCGCGCCGCACTGTCATCCATGGTCACTGATAACGCCGAGCGACTTGCGATGCTCACCGTCTTTGTGGATTTCAGCTCGGCGACCAGACCGCATAGCGCCTCGATGGATGCGTGTGTTGATGGGTCAAGGTCCGCCGACGCGAGAACTTCAAGCGGAGTCGACGTGCCACGGGCGAGCAGGACAGCGCTCTCGTTCGTGCAGCCAAGCAGCAGATCCCTACCCGGAAAGCGTGACACGGCGCAGTTCCTCGAGTGTCGTTTCGCCGTTGGCGACCAGGCGCAGCGCGGCCTGTGTCAGGCTCCGGGTGCCATTACGGAACGCCGCATCCTTGAGCTGCCGGATTGGCCGTTTCTCGATGATCAGTTCGCGCAACTCGTCGTTCAGATTGAGAATCTCGGCCACCGCCTTGCGCCCGCGGTAGCCGGTGCCGCGGCAGTCGCCGCAACCGGCACCGCGACGGAAGTCGAAGCGCGCCAGATCCGCAACCGAAATCGCGAAGCGCTCGAGTTCGGTTACGCCCGGGACGCAGCGTTCGCTGCAGCGCGAGCAGTTCACTCGCAACAGACGTTGGGCCCAGATGCCATTGAGTGCCGAGGCAAAAGCGTAGGGGTCGATGCCCATGTGCGTAAATCGACCGAAAACATCGAAGACGTTGTTCGCATGTACCGTGGTCAGCACCAGATGCCCGGTGAGCGCTGACTGGACGGCAATCTCGGCAGTCTCGCGGTCCCGGATTTCGCCGACCATGATCTTGTCTGGATCGTGCCGCAAGATCGAGCGCAGGCCGCGAGCGAAGGTCAGGCCCTTCCTGTCATTGACTGGAATCTGCAAGACGCCGGGCAACTGGTATTCAACCGGGTCTTCAATGGTGATGATCTTGTCGCGACCGTTATTCATTTCCGAAATCGCGCCATACAGTGTCGTCGTCTTGCCGGAGCCGGTTGGGCCGGTGACCAAGAGCATCCCGTAAGGCTCTTCGGTCAAGCGTCGCAGGGATTTCAGTGCGTGCTCGTCAAAACCCAGTGAGTCCAGGGTCAGGCCGCCATGCGCCTCGATCACGCCGCGCTTGTCGAGAATACGGACGACCGCGTCTTCCCCGTGGATGCTGGGCATGATGGAGACGCGCAGGTCGATGTCACGGCCGCTGACCTGGACACGAAAACTACCGTCTTGCGGTGTCCGCCGCTCGGCGATATCCAGCTCGGCCATTACTTTCAGTCGGGAAATCACCTGCTCGGCCAGTGCCAGGCCGCTGATCTGGGCAACGGCGTCGAGAACGCCGTCAATGCGGTACTTGATGACGATACCCGTCGGAGAGCTTTCCAGATGGATGTCGCTGGCCGCGGCCTTCACGGCGTCGTAGACCGTCGAGTTGACGAGCTTTACGGCCGGGCTGGCGGCTTCACTGAGCGAAGCGAAACTCAGCACCTCGGCAGTCCGCGATCGCTCAGTTGGGCTTGCTGCCTCGTCCAGCAGCGAATGAACTGCATGCACGGCCTCCTCGTGCTTCGACAGATAGGCCTGGATATCGGCTGCCAAGGCCAAGCAGAACGTCACCGGATGAGCCGCCAGACTGCTCAGCCAGACCATGCAATCGGTATCGAACGGATCAGAGTTGACGGCGATGATCCGTCTGCCGGCAAGCGCCTCCGGTGCACGCAGCAGCACGCAGCCGCGCGTTTGAGCTCTGGCGAGCGGCAGAAGGTCGAAAGCCGGTGCCAAAGTCAGCATCTCGGCCGTCCCCATGACTGTGAGGTGAAAACGCCGGGCGAGCCAATCGACGATCAGGCGCGGCTCGCTCCCGGTGAGCATCTCGAGTTGCGCCACCAACGTTCGGCCGGACGACCGCGCCAGGCTCCGCGCCTGCTGCAGAATCTCGTCACCAAGGTCAATAAGATCGGTTTCGGGATTTGGCACTGGAGCAGTCATTGCAGCGTCCCCGCCAAGTCGAAAATGGGCATGTAGAGCAGGATGACGATCAACCCGACGAACAGGCCAATGGCGGTCATCAGGACCGGCTCGAAAACCTTGGTAAAGCGCTCGATCCAGCGCGCGCTCTCGCCTTCGTAGAATAGCGCCGAGCGAGTCAGCATGGCGCCCATCTGCCCCGAACGCTCGCCGACGCGTAGCATGCGCAATGCGATCGGCGTTGCCAGCCGGGTCTGCTCGAAGGCATGCGACAAACTACCGCCGTCAGAGATGATCCGGCGAGCAGCCAAGAGGGCTCCTCGCGTTGTTGGCGAGACCGCGTGGCTGACAATATCGAGTGCCGTCAGAATCGGAATGCCGCCTTCGAGCAGCATGCCTGTGGTCAGGTACAGGCGTGACAACTCGATGATCCTGATCCGCTCGCCCACTCCCGGCAAGCGTGTCAGAAAGGCGATCCAGCGACCACTGCGCACGACCCGGCGCAGCCAGTAGCCAAAGCCAAGCGCTCCGGCGAGCAGACATCCAAGTACCGGGCCCGTGTGCTGACCAACGAACAGCCCCCAGTCGAGAAGCAACTGCGAGAGCCACGGTAGCGCACGACCGCTTCCCTGGTACACCCCAGCGAAACGAGGGACGACGAAGCCGAGCAGGAAGAGGGTGACGCCTCCACCGACGACAAGCAGGATGGTCGGGTAGATGGCGGCACTGACCATCCGGTTGCGGACGGTATCCAGCCGCGTCTGATAGTCGATGTAGCGGGACAGTGCGCGCGGCAGATCGCTGGTTCCCTCGGCAGCCCTGACGATGCCGACGTAAAGTGGTGGGAAAACGTCCGCCTGCTGGGCCAGGGCAGCGGAAAAGCGCTGACCCTCGCGTAGGTCCTCGATCAGACGGCCGAGCACGGCTCGCGACAAGGGCGACGCTTCCTTGTCGAATAGCGCTTCGAAGGCCTCGACCAGACTCAGTCCTGCCTCCAGCAGGGCCAGCAGTTCAGCACTGAAGAGCAGGAGAGAGAAGGTGCCGCGGCGGGACCAGCCCCCCGAGATCGACTCCACCGTCGCCGCCCTGATCGAAAGCGGCTGCAACTGCTGTTGCTGGAGCAGTCTGCCGGCTTCGCCTGCGTCTACCGCGTCAACGGTGTGCGTCTCGATCAGGTTGTTGGGAGATAAGGCACGAACTTGAAAGCGCATACCCACTCCACGGCGTTGTCATTGATTGGTCACGTCCGCGGCGTCGCCGGTTCCACCCGGTTGGCCGTCTTTGCCATAGGAAACGATGTCGAAATCGCCGGTGGCGCCCGGAGCCCGATACACATAGGGGCGGCCCCAGGGATCCAACGGCACCGCCTTCTGGAGGTAGGGGCCGTTCCATTTGGCCACGTTGCCGGGCCGGGACAACAACGCGTTGAGCCCCTCTTCAGTTGTAGGATAGCGGCCGACATCAAGCCGATACGTATCGAGGGCGCGGGCAAAGGCTTCCACTTGCGCCTTGGCGACTCCTTGCTCCGACTTGCCCAATTGAGAGAAATACTTCGGACCGACGTAAGCGGCCAACAGACCGATGATCGTCACGACGACGAGCAGCTCGAGCAAAGTGAAACCATCGGCGGTGGTGCCAGCCCAGCGGCAGTATGCAGGCCGCGTCGTTGCATCGTTTGCCAAACGCTCGCTTTGCGGCTGGCAAACAAACGCTGTGCGTCTCATCATTGTTGAATCCCTCGTGCCGCCGCAGCAAGTACCGCCGGGACATACAGCATCGTTTCGCGATACGGCGGTATCCTGCCGCCATATCTGGCTACCGCTCGTTCACCGGCGTTGTAGGCTGCGAGAGCGAGCGCGACATTGCCATCGTATTGCACGAGCAACTCCTTCAGATGGCGTACGCCGGCCTCGATGTTCTGTGCCGCATTGCCGGGATCGGTCAACCCATAGCGTGCAGCCGTGGCCGGCATCAATTGCATGGGACCCATCGCGCCCTTGGGTGACACAGCGTGCGCGTTGAAGCCGGACTCGACGCTTGCCACCGCCGCGACCAGTGCCGGCGCAACGTCGTTGATGCGTGCGTAATGCTCGATCAAGGCTGTCAGTTGTCGCTTTCCCCGATGCCGCCTTTCGGCTGACACTCTCCACGGTGCTGGGCGGCCATCTGTAGCAACTTCGCCAGGAATGAACAGGCGATAGCTCGGATCGAGGCGGTGGCTGGCGTATCGTGGAGTGCCTTCGGCGGAATAGGAGACGAAGACATCGCCCGTGCTTGCCGTACTCGCACACGATGCGACCAGCCCAGCGACTAGCAGAGCCAGGTTCGAGCCGATCGCAGGGTACGGTGCAGAGCCACGGACGCCGTCGGTAGTTGTGATCTTAACCATCCGATCTAAGCTGCAAAAGGTTGCCGCAGTGATTGCATGGCTTTTCCGGCAGCCGGCAGGAACATTCTGGCACCTCGATTCGCCTTCCACAAGAACGTGCGCGTGATGCTGCAGCTCAAGTCCAAGGCCCAAGGATACCATGACGTGTAGTCGCTGGCGTCGGTTCTGCGCAAGCGGGGTGGAATCGAAAGTGCGACCCGCGCCGGGGTGGTTGGCATTGGCCTGGGTGCAAACAAAGTGCGCCTGGCGCTGCGTGTCTGATGTGCCAATCCGGAGTGGTGGAGCTATTGGCATTCCAGAGGTCAGCAGGCGGCCTGATCCACCGCTGCTCTTCCGATTGCATCCGGAGTTGCACTTTCGATTGCACCCCGAGCAGACCTTACCCTTTCCCACAACCCGTCAGCAGACGGTAGCGCTATGGTTTGTTCCTGC
>NZ_JAVMKF010000310.1:0-3988 GCF_031732815.1 Accumulibacter sp.
AATCGCTTGCGGCTGGACCTGGTGCTTTCGGCGCGGCAGATAAACGCTATTCGTTTCTGGTGCTTTCGGCGCGGCAGATAAACGCTATTCGTTTCTGGTGCTTTCGGCGCGGCAGATAAACGCTATTCGTTTAAGAATGACCAAGCCCTACCATCTCTTCATCTCTTACGCATCAGAGGATGAGGTATATGCAACAGAGCTATCGACCCATTTAAAGTATTTCGGGATCAGGATTTGGTTTGCTCCACTATCACTAAGAATCGGCGACAAACTGCTTGACTCGATCAATGCCGGATTACTGGCGTCCGAGTATGGTTTGCTCCTTCTGTCGCCCACATACTTGACTAAGCAATGGACCAGCTACGAACTAGACGTGCTGCACCGGCAGCACATTGAGGATCAAAAGAGGCTTTTCCCTCTTTGGCATGGAGTTGATAAATCGCAAATCAATCAATCGAACCCTGGCCTATCTGGGATCATTGCATTGAAGAGCACAGAAAGTGTTTCCGACATTTGCAGAAAGATTGCGGATGTCATCTATCAAGGCTGCCCCACGCGAGGAATATCGCCAAGCTATGAAGATCCACAATGGCGCTTCCTACAAGGTTGCGGTGAGTTGTATGCAAATAGAGAAGACGGCGGCGCATTCAATCTATTTGAAGCCGCCGAATTTCCAGATAGTTACTTTCCGCTGTACGTACACAACAGACCGCACAGCCGAGAGGAAATTGTTCTCGCAGTTGCAAAGGCGCTGTACTACGGAAATCCTGACGTGATACCGATCACCGAAGAAAGGAAGAATCGCATGAAGAAGTTATGTAAGGCGTGCGGTTTTGATCTCGATGCGTCTGGATTTGATCCAGCGATTTATGGCTAACAAACGCTTCGAGTGGGACGCTCCAACAGCCGGCTTCGCCGCCTGTTTCCGCGCCCCTCAAGCTAAACGTTAGGCCGCCGGAATACACGCACTCCCATCAGCTACCTATAAATGGCACCAACAATCGTCCGCGACGGTCAGTTTCGCTTATTCTTCTTTTCGCGAGAGGAACCAAGGATTCACGTACATGTGGGTCATCCGGACGGCGACGCAAAGTTTTGGCTCACACCGACCGTACACCTTGCCAACAACGTCGGCCTGAGTCAGACTCAGGTCAAGCAAGCGCAAGCGGTCGTCGAAAAACACCTTCAGGAGATCAACGATGCCTGGCAACGTTACTTTGGAAGCTGAAGTAACCCACATCTCCAAGCACGCGGTCTGGGTCCTTCTCGGGACGGAAGAACTGCCCATCCCATTCGACAAGTTTCCCTGGTTCAAGAACGCGACGATGGAGCAGATACTTGCTGTGGAGCGGCCCACGGAGAATCATCTTTACTGGCCGCAACTAGACATTGACCTTTCAGTAGATTCGCTTCGCGATCCGGACGCCTTTCCCTTGGTTTCTAAAGCGGCGGCCTAACAAATAAGCAACTGTCTTTCGAGTCAAGCGGTATGAAGAGAATCGTCCCAGGCTTTGCCGGTTCTGACCATGGCATTGAGGATGGTCAGGAGTTTGCGCATGCAGGCGACGATGGCAACCTTTTTGGGTTTGCCTGCGGCGACGAGGCGGTCGTAGAACTGCTTGATGACGGCATTGAATCGGATGGCCGCGAGCGCTGCCATGTAGAGTCCGCGGCGCACCTGCCCGCGTCCGCCGAAGATGGCGTTGTTACGTCTTCCTCTCCCCGAGGGTTGAGGCGCTCGCGCATCCCGGGAACGGAGAGGCCTTGGGTAGGAACGGGTCCGGAAGGAGGCTGCGACGCATTGGGAGCATGAAGTGTCGATGGCGGCCAAGAACCGCCAAAATCTGGCGCAACCGAAAATTCGGGCACGAAAATTACCGGCCCGGAGCCGGGTCAAGGGCGGGCGCCAGCCCGGCACAGCAACCCCTTGACGCGGCGGAGGGACGGGTACGCTGGAGCATGGCTGTAAGCGCGGCAGTTCCGCGCTTACAGCCATGCTGACCTGCGCTTTTCCGCGCCAGATTGCCGCGTTTTCTCACCGCCATTAACAAACGCCCCCGTTGAAACCATTATGGCACTACAAAACGTCTTTGAAATTCACCCATTGACAAATCAGTGACTTAGTGCAGGGCGCTGCCCAGAAAGCGCAGGATTTCCGTTCTGGGCGCTAAAGATGGGCCAGGGACTGCTTGTCGCCGAACGAGCGGCTGGCTGCGCAAACCTTGCCAAGTCTGGCGATAATACGCATTTGGTGCAGCGATGATTTCCGGATTAGCCATGCTCAAGCTCTACACCTACTTCCGTAGCTCGGCCGCCTACCGTGTGCGCTGTGCGCTCAATCTGAAAGGCCTGGCCTGGGAGGCGGTACCGATTCATCTGCTGCGCGCCGGCGGCGAGCAGAACCAGGCAGCTTACCGCCTGAAGAGCCCGCTGGGCACGGTGCCGGCGCTGGAGAACGAGGCTGGCGTGCTTACCCAGTCGCTGGCGATCATCGAGTACCTGGACGAGACGCAGCCCTTACCACCGCTGTTGCCCTCCTCCGCCTGGGAGCGCGCACGGGTGCGGGCGATCGCCCAGACCATCGCCTGCGACATTCACCCGATCAACAATTTGCGCGTTCTGAACTACCTCGGCGGCCATTTCGCTGCCAGCCAGGAGGAGAAGGACGCCTGGTACCGGCACTGGGTGAGCCAGGGTCTGGCGGCGGTCGAGCGCCTGCTTTCCGGGAATCCGGCAACCGGCACTTTCTGCCATGGCGAAACGCCAACGCTCGCCGACTGCTGCCTGGTCCCGCAGGTTTTCAATGCGCGCCGCTTCAACTGCCCGCTCGATGCGCTGCCGACGATACGCCGCATCGTCGAGGCCTGCGAGCAGTTGCCGCCGTTTGCGCAAGCAGCGCCAGCCAGCCAAGCGGACGCCGAATGAAGCCGAGGGCGGCCGAGTGAGTGCGCCGGCGAGCGCCTCGCGGCCGCTTCGCGTGCGCCTGCCGCCAGCGTCGGCAGCTTGCGCGCGCCCACCGGTCAATCAGCCTCGCCAACGACCCGCGCCGTTGCTCCGGCCGGAACCGGTCGCGACCAGCAGCAACAGGAAGCAAGCAACAACGACCAGCCCGATACCGGTCTGCAGCAGTGTCCCGAGCTGAAAACTGGCGAGGTAGAAGCTGCCGGACAGCCGCAGCGCGCCGGCGACGACACAGACGAGTAGCCCGAGCAAGCCGGCAGCTCGCCCCAACAAGAGCAGAAGGCCTTCCATTCGATTCCCCCAAAGATGTAGGTCGTCCCGCTACGGGACCGGCGGCGCCAAGTGTTTGCCGCCTGACCGGCATGTTACGATTGATTGCTGATCCATTCCATTACAATTTTAAACACGGAGGGTAGACAGGGATGAGCGATGAGAATGCAGCAAGCAGCACTGCGGCCGCCAGCCGCTTCCCGCAGATTCGCCGCATCGAAGTCAGCGCCATTCCGCGCTGGCTGCGTGCCGCTTGGCGCGATTTCTGCCAATCCAGTCCAGCCAGTCTTTTCTATGGCGCTGCCTACGCCGCCTGCGGCTGGCTGATGCACGCCGTTTTTTCACACGCCTACGCCCTGTTCGCTGGTCTGACGACCGGCTTTCTACTCCTCGGACCCTTCCTGACGCTAGGCGTGTCCGATCTCAGCCGGCGTATCGAACGCGGCGAACAGCCGCCCCACCTCGGACCGACGCTCGCCGCCTGGCGACCAAACCTGGCCAACGTCGGCCTTTTTGCCGCCGTCCTGGCGGTCGTCCTGCTCGTCTGGGCACGCGCCTCGATCGTTGTCTTTGCGCTCTTCTTCACCGGCGGCCTGCCGACTTTCGCTGACGTGGTGCGCACCGTTCTGACCTTCGAGCAAGCCGACTTTGCGATCGCCTATTTTGGCGTCGGCGGCTTCTTTGCCGTCTTCGTCTTCATGATCAGCGTCATCGCCATGCCGCTGATGCTCGACCGCAAGACCGACGCGATCACCGC
>NZ_JAVMKF010000310.1:4088-6213 GCF_031732815.1 Accumulibacter sp.
CGCAGCATCAGCGCATACGGCTCGTACGAGAAAGTCTCCGGTCCGAGCGACCAGTCGGTCTGCTTGCCGGCGTCGAGCGCCAGTCCGGTAAGCAGCGAGCGGTCGGCAAAGTACGCATCCACCCTTCCGCCGAGCAAGGCGGCCAGGCCTTGCGCGTGATCGCCCACCTCGACGACCTCGGCGGAAAGTTTGTGCCGGGCGAGAATTTCGGCGAGCGTTCGCTGATTGGTCGTCGCCGCCGCGACGGCTATCCTTTTTCCGGCGAGATCGTCGACGCGGCGATTTCCGGCAGCGCGCCGGTACAGGTAGCTGGCGCCGTCGGCAAAGATCGGCAGGCTGAAATCTACTTCCGCCATGCGCGCCAGCGAACTCGTCGTCGAGCCACACTCGACATCGATTTGCCCTGACCTGAGTTTGCTGATCCGGTTGCCCGGCGTCACCGCTACCCAGTGCAACTGCAGTTCGTCGAGCTCGAGCTGCTTGACGACGGCGGCGGCAATACGCAGACAGAGATCGACCGAGTAGCCCCACGGCTGATTGTCCTCGCCGGTAAATGAGAAAGGAATCGAGCTCTCACGATAGCCGAAGCTGATGCTCTTCGACGCGCGTATCCTGTCCAGCGTACCCGCCGCCAGTGCCGGCAGGGCAAGCAGCGACAGCAGGCTGACGGAAACCAGCGCACACCAGCGGGCGAGCCTCATACAGTTTTTCCTCCTCATCATGTCTATCAAGTTCCTCCCGGAAAGCGGCGAGCGATCGCGTGCACGTCTGGCGTCGGCAACCCCGGCTAGCGCCAGGCGGCGAGGAATTCCAGCCAATGCGCCCGGCCGGTCTTTTCGATTTCGTGGCGCACGAAAGCGATTTCTTCCGCATACTCGGCAAGCCCCAGTTCGCCACGCATCAGGCGAAAGCGTATCGACACCAGATAGGTGTTGAGCACATCGGTTTCGCAGTAGTTCCGAATCGCGGCGGTTTCCCCGGCAAGCCACGCGTCCCAGACCTTGCCGCCGTCCATGCCGAGTTTTCCCGGAAAGCCGATCAGCTTGGCCAACTCGTCGAGCGGCACGGCGGCGCGCGCCTGATAGAGCGCCAGCAAGTCCATCAGATCGAGATGGCGCGTGTGATAGCGGCCGATGTAGTTGTTCCACTTGAAGTCGCGGCTGTCGGGGTAGTCGGCGTCGCCCAGGTCCCAGTAGCGCGGCGCGACAACACCATGCAACAGACCCCGGTAATGCAGTACCGGCAGGTCGAAACCACCGCCGTTCCACGAGACGAGTTGCGGGGTGAACTTCTCGATTCCGTCGAAGAAGCGCTGGATGATCTCGCCTTCGCTCTGCTCGGGAGCGGCCAGCGACCAGATGCGCAGGTCCTTGCCGGCGCGCAGCAGGCACGAGATGACGACGACGCGCTGCACGTGCAGGGGAAGAAAATCGTGCCCGTGCGCCGCCCGGCGCTGCTGGAAAGCCAGTTCGGCAACTTCGCTGTCGGATAGATCAGGCGCCAGACCATGCACCCGGCGCAGCCCGGCGACATCGGGAATGGTCTCCAGATCAAAGACGAGAACCGGCTTCATCATCCGATCAAGCGGGAAACACTCCGGTTGACAGGTAACGATCACCGCGGTCGCAGACAATGCTGACAATCGTCGCGTTTTCGAGTTCGCTGGCCAGGCGCAGCGCAACAGCCAAGGCACCGCCGGAAGAAATCCCGGCAAAGATTCCTTCCTCGCTGGCCAGACGACGCGTCAGGTGCTCGGCTTCGCCCTGTGATACCGACTCGATGCGGTCGACCAGCGACGGATCGTAGATCTTCGGCAGGTAGGCCGCCGGCCACTTGCGAATGCCCGGAATCTGCGAACCCTCCTCCGGCTGGCAGCCGACGATGCGGACCTGCGGATTGCGTGCCTTCAGGTAGCGCGACACGCCCATGATCGTCCCCGTCGTCCCCATGCTGCTGACGAAGTGCGTCACGCTGCCGGAGGTTTGCCGCCAGATCTCAGGACCGGTTCCGGCAAAATGCGCCAAGGGGTTGTCCGGGTTGGCGAACTGATCCAGGATGATGCCACGCCCGTCGTTGCGCATGCCTTCGGCGACATCGCGCGCCAGTTCCATCCCGCCGTCACGTG
>NZ_JAVMKF010000310.1:6313-12322 GCF_031732815.1 Accumulibacter sp.
TCGTTGCGCATGCCTTCGGCGACATCGCGCGCCAGTTCCATCCCGCCGTCACGTGGCGTCAGCACCAGCTCGGCGCCGAAGGCGCGCATCGTCTGCCGCCTTTCTACGCTCTGATTCTCGGGCATGACGAGGATCATCCGGTAGCCGCGCAGCGCGGCGGCCATCGCCAGCGCGATTCCGGTGTTCCCCGAGGTGGCTTCAATCAGCGTATCGCCGGGCCGAATCTCGCCGCGCTCCTCGGCGCCGGCGATCATCGACACGGCCGGCCGGTCCTTGACCGAGCCAGCCGGGTTATTCCCTTCCAGTTTGGCCAACAGGAGATTGCCGCGCGCCTCGCCCACCGCCCCGGGCAGGCGTTTCAGACGAACCAGCGGCGTTTCGCCGACGAAGTCTTCGAGCGTTCTATGCATGTTGGTCAAGCCATTCGACGTAGCGCGCAACGCCTTCCTGGACGGTCGCGAAGGGTAGTTCGTAGCCTGCCTTGCGTAGTCTCGAAATGTCTGCCTGGGTGAAGCTCTGATACTTTCCCGCCAGATCGGCGGGGAACGGGATGTATTCGAGCAGTCCGCGTTGAACCAGCTCGGGCAAGTCCAGCGCCGCCTCGCCAGCAAGCGCGCGACAGCCGTTGACCGTGGCCGCCGCCAGTTCGTTGAAGCTCTGCGCGCGGCCAGTGCCGACATTGAAGATTCCAGACTTGTCGGGATGATCGAGAAAGAAGAGGTTGACGCTGCTCACATCGCCGACATGGACGAAATCGCGCTGCTGTTCGCCGTCGGCGTAGCCGTCGCTGCCGGTGAAGAGCTTGACCCGGCCTTCGCTGCGGAACTGCTGATAGTGATGGAAGGCAACCGACGCCATGCGCGCCTTATGCGCTTCGCGTGGTCCGTAAACATTGAAGTAGCGCAAGCCGACGACCTGCGAAGCAAACGAGCCGACTTCGCTGAGTCGCCGGCGAACGACCTGGTCGAAGAGGAACTTCGAATAGCCATAGACGTTCAGCGGCGCCTCGCACGCGCGCTCCTCGCGAAACACCCTGCCGCTACCGTAAGTTGCGGCGCTCGAGGCGTAGAGAAACTGGACTTCCTGGTCCAGGCACCAGTCGAGCAAGGATAGCGAGTAGCGATAGTTGTTTTCCATCATGTAGCGACCGTCGCTCCCCAGCGTATCCGAGCACGCACCGAGATGGACGATCGCCTCGACGTCACCATCGAAGTCGCCTTCGGCCAGTCGTTCAAGAAAGTCGTCCTTGTCGATGTAGTCGGCAACCTCACAGTCGACCAGATTGCGGAACTTGACTGCCCGCGTCAGGTTGTCGACCGCGATGATCTTGCGCAATCCACGGTCGTTGAGTGCCTTGACCAGATTGGAACCAATGAAACCAGCCGCTCCGGTAACAATCGTGTACATTGAATCTCCTCACCTCAATTGAGCGCAGACTCGAGCTCGCGGCGACTGACCACCGCCGTCCCCAGCTTGCCGACGACGATTCCCGCCGCCACGTTGGCGGCGCGCACCGCATCGGCCCATCCGGCACCCCCAGCCAGCATGACGGAAAGCGTCGCGATGACCGTATCACCGGCGCCCGAAACGTCGAAGACCTCACGCGCCAGCGCTTTTTCGTGCACGGCGCCGCCGGCACGGACGAGCGACATCCCTTCTTCGCTGCGCGTCACCAGCAGCGCCTCGAGATCGAGCGCACTGCGTAAAGCCTCGGCCTTGCGCACCAGTTCCGCCTCGTCTTGCCAGCGTCCGACGATCGCGCGCAACTCGGCCCGGTTCGGCGTGACCACCGTCGCACCGGCGTATTTGGCGAAATCGTCGCCCTTGGGATCGACCAGAATTCGCTTCCCGGCCGCGCGCGCCAACCGGATCATTTCCGCAATGTGTGCCAGCCCACCCTTGCCATAGTCGGAGAGAACCACCGCATCGAAATCGGTCAGACGCGCGGCGAACTCGGCGAGCTTGCCGCGCAACACCTCGTGCGAGGGGGTCGTCTCGAAGTCGATGCGCAGCAACTGCTGCTGCCGGCCGATGACGCGCAGCTTGACCGTCGTGCTTATCGCACGGTCGACGTGCAGGCTGACCTCGATACCGCTCGCCGACAGCAGGCGCTGCAGGCTCTGCCCGGCTTCGTCGTCACCGACGACCGAGAGCAACCCGACGCGCGCACCGAGTGCCGCCACGTTGCGCGCCACGTTCGCCGCGCCGCCCGGTCGCTCTTCGTTGCGCTCGATCTTGACCACCGGCACCGGCGCTTCCGGCGAGATGCGCGCCACATCGCCAAACCAGTAGCGATCGAGCATGACATCGCCGACGACGAGGACGCGCGCCGTCGCCTGATCAGGAATGTGCATGACAGCTCTGCCAGACAGGAAGAAGCGTGTTGCGTGCGCCGAGCGCCGACCGCGCGCGCCGCGACCAGCGGCGAATACCCGAATCGGCGCCGTACTGCAGCCGTCTGCCCAGATTCAGCGAATCGGCGGACAGGGCCTGACGCAAGTGGACGAACGACAGTCGGGTCATCGGCAAGTACATTGACGCTGCGCTGGGGAAGCGGCGGCAGCAAGGTTGCAAGCTAGGGAGCAAGATCGAATTCTTCGCTGCGCTTGGGCGAGTAGGTTTCCCAGCCGCCGCAAGCCGGGCAGCGCCAATAGAACTGGCGCGCCTTGAACCCGCAATTATCGCATCGATAACGCGCCAATCGGCGTGTGTACCCGTGCACGATTCCCTTGGCCAGTTCGAGATCCGGACGCACTTCCGGCGTAGCAACCAGTAGCCGGGCTTCGAGCAGCTTGTCGAAACCGAGCAGCGTCGGATTGCGCTTGAGTTCGTCACGCACCAGCTTGTACGCAGCTTCCGGCCCGTCGCTTTCGAGGACGAGTTGAAAAACGACGTCGAGCAGATCGAGCGACGGATATTGTTCGAGATAACCGTTGAGCAAGCGCAGACCCTCCTCACGCCGCTCGAGTTTGCGGAAAGCCTCGAGCAGGCGCTGCGCGACCAGCGCAAGATACGTCGGGTCCTGCTGCTCTATGCGTTGCCAGGATTCGATGGCCGCCGCCGGCTGCTCCTGCTGCAGGTGGATGTCGCCCTGCAACAGACTGGCGCGTACGCACTTGCGGTTGCGTTCGAGTGCGGTCTGCAGGTAGCCGACCGCCAGGTCGTGCCGCGAACGAATCATTTCTGCGGCTGCCAGTTCGCAGAAGTACTCGGCAATCTCTTTGTGTGAAGCGTAGTCCGGCAGCTCGGAGGCAATCGCGATCGCCTTCTCCCAGTCCTTTTCGAGCTGATAGATTTCCAGCAGGTTGCGCTTGGCGTCTTCCGCCAGCGCCGAGTCGCGCAAGCGGTCGAAGACCTCCTCGGCACGGTCGAGCAGCCCGGCTTTCAGGTAGTCCTGACCAAGCTCGGAGAGCGCTTGCAGCTTCAGGTCCTGCTTCAGGTCTTCGCGTTCGATCAGATTCTGGTGCATGCGAATCGCCCGCTCGGTTTCGCCACGCCGGCGGAACAGGCTGCCCAGTGCAAAGTGCAGTTCTATCGTCTGCGGATCAACCCGGACCGCCTCGACAAAAGCCTCGATCGCCCGGTCGGGTTGCTGGTTGAGGAGAAAGTTGAGCCCCTGAAAGTAGGAGCGCGGCAGGCTGCGCGACTCGCGCACCAGGTGCCGGATGTCGATCCGCGCCGCCGCCCAGCCAAGACCGAAGAACAGCGGGAAAAGCAGCAACTGCCAGTATTCGAACTCAATCATGTCCGATCAACCTTCTCCCTGTGCAGGGTCCGCACCTTCTTGTCCAAGTCGATCACGCCTGCGCTTCGCGCTCGCCAGCGTGCACCAGACGCGCCTGTTCCAGCTCCCGTCTGGCCGTCGCCAACTCACGACGCAAGTGAAAGATGGTCGCCATCAGCGACAGGACGGCGACAATTGCCCCACCAACGAAGAAACTCAGGAGAACGATCACCAAGGGCGCGTGCCAGGCCAGATCGAAGAAGAAGCGCACGGCCACCGGATCGGTATTGCGCACGGCAAACGCAAAGAGGAAGAGAAAAAGCAGAATTCGCGACAGCCAGAGCAGCGTACGCATCACTCACTTCCCGGCGAGAAACGGGCGGCTCGCGCCGCCCGCATGCTACGACTAAGCGACCACTCAGACCACCGGTTCCTGCGAGCCGTCGACGCGTTCCCGCAATTCCTTACCTGCCTTGAAGTGCGGCACCCACTTTTCCGGGACGTCGACTTTCTCACCCGACTTCGGATTCCGGCCCGTGCGCGGCGGCCGGTAGTTCAGCGAAAAACTTCCGAAGCCGCGAATCTCGATGCGGTCACCCCTGGCCAACGCTTCGGCCATCGCCTCGAGGATCATCTTGACCGAGAGGTCAGCATCCTTGGTCACGAGTTGCGAAAAACGCGCCGCCAGTTGAGCGATAAGATCCGACTTGGTCATCCGTCATCCTACTGAGGGGTGTTGAGCTTGGCCTTGAGCAGAGCGCCAAGGTTGGTCGTCGCCGAACTGGCACTGCTGTCGGCCGAGAACTTCTGCATCGCCTCGTGCTGCTCGGCCTGATCCTTGGCCTTGATCGACAGACTGATCGAACGCGTCTTGCGATCGATGTTGATGATCATCGCCTCGATCTTGTCGCCTTCCTTGTACACCTTGCTGAGGTCGTCTATGCGCTCGCGCGAGACTTCAGAAGCACGCAGGTAGGCCTCGATGTCGCCGTCGAGAATGACCACCGCGCCGCGTGCATCCACCGACTTGACCACACCAAAAACAATGCTGTTCTTGTCGTGCGTGGCAATGTAGCTGGTGTAGGGATCACCGTCGAGTTGCTTGATGCCGAGCGAAATCCGCTCCTTGTCGGTATCGATGGCAAGCACCACGGCGTCGACTTCATCGCCCTTCTTGAAGTTGCGGATCGCCTCTTCGCCGGGCAGCGACCACGACAGGTCGGAGAGATGAACGAGGCCGTCGATGCCGCCCGGCAAGCCGATGAAGACGCCGAAGTCGGTGATCGACTTGATCGCACCGCGCACCCGGTCGCCCTTCTTGTAATTCATCGAGAACTCGTCCCACGGATTGGCCGCGCACTGCTTCATGCCGAGCGAAATGCGGCGGCGGTCCTCGTCGATCTCGAGAATCATCACCTCGACTTCGTCGCCCAGTTGAACCACCTTTGATGGATGGACATTCTTGTTCGTCCAGTCCATTTCGGAAACGTGCACGAGGCCTTCGATGCCCTGTTCGATCTCGACGAAGGCGCCGTAGTCGGTCAGGTTCGTCACCCGACCGAAGAGGCGCGTGGTCGGCGGATAGCGGCGCGAAATGCCGACCCAGGGGTCTTCGCCCAACTGCTTGAGGCCGAGCGAAACACGGTTCTTTTCCTGGTCGAACTTGAGAATCTTGGCCTGCACCTCGTCGCCGACAGCCAGCACTTCCGACGGATGGCGCACGCGACGCCAGGCCAAATCGGTGATATGCAGCAAACCATCGATGCCGCCGAGGTCGACGAAGGCGCCATAGTCGGTGATGTTCTTCACCACGCCCTTGACCACGCTGCCTTCCTTGAGCGCCGCAAGCAGCGCGTCGCGTTCTTCGCCGACACTGGCTTCGAGTACCGCACGGCGCGAAACGACGACGTTGTTGCGCTTGCGATCAAGTTTGATGACCTTGAACTCGTAGGTCTTGCCCTCGTAAGGCGTGGTGTCCTTGACCGGCCGCATGTCGACCAGCGATCCCGGCAGGAAAGCGCGAACGCCGTTGGTCATCACCGTCAGCCCGCCCTTGACCTTGCCGGTGATCGTTCCGACGACCAGCGTTCCGTCGTTCAGCGCTTGTTCCAGTGCGTTCCAGGCGGCGACCCGCTTGGCGCGGTCACGCGACAGACGCGTTTCGCCGAAACCGTTCTCGAGCTGTTCGATCGCAACCTGAACGAAGTCGCCGATCTTGACCTCGACCGCACCCTGATCGTTGAGGAATTCCTCGAGTTCGATGTAGCTTTCCGACTTGAGGCCGG
>NZ_JAVMKF010000311.1:0-12304 GCF_031732815.1 Accumulibacter sp.
AGGCTTTGCACATCGATGATGCGAGGTTTGAAGAGTCCGCTGCTTTGCATGTGCTATCCTTTGCCCGATTCCGTATCGCTTCACCCACCTACTACTTCGAGTAGAGTTCGATAACCAGGCTTTCGTTGATCGTCGGCGGTAGTTCGGTGCGTTCCGGGTGCGCCTTGTAGGTGCCTTTCGCCGCTTTCGCGTCGACTTCCAGCCAAGCCGGGAACCCACGAGCTTCCGCTGCCGCCAAAGCAGCCTTGACGCGCAGATGCGCCTTCGCCTTCTCCGCCACCTCGATCACATCGCCGGGGCGCACCTGGTACGACGGGATATTGACCCGCCGCCCATTGACCAGAATTCCGTTATGGCGAACGACCTGACGCGATTCTGCGCGTGAAGCGGCAAACCCCATACGATAGGCGACGCTGTCAAGGCGCGACTCGAGCAACTGCAGCAGAACCTCACCGGTCACGCCCTTGCGCCGGTCAGCCTCCTGATACACCTTGCGGAACTGACCCTCCAGCACGCCATAAATGCGCCGAATCTTCTGCTTTTCGCGCAGATGCACGCCGTAATCCGACAGGCGCTGACCAGATTTCTGACCGTGCTGGCCTGGAGCGTACGATCGGCGTTCGATCGCGCATTTATCGGTAAAGCACTTTTCACCCTTGAGGAACAACTTCTCGCCTTCGCGGCGGCATTGACGACACTTCGGATCCAGGTTGCGAGCCACTTTCTTCTTCTCCTCAAATCCGACGCCGCTTCGGCGGCCGGCAGCCGTTGTGCGGAATCGGGGTGACGTCGGTAATGGCCGTGATCTTCATGCCCAGCGCGTTCAGCGCGCGCACCGACGACTCACGCCCGGGGCCAGGCCCCTTGATGCGAACCTCAAGGTTCTTGACGCCGCACTCCACGGCGACCTTGCCGGCAGCCTCAGCCGCCACCTGAGCGGCAAACGGAGTACTTTTCCGCGAGCCCTTGAAGCCGGCTCCACCCGACGTCGCCCAGGACAAGGCATTGCCCTGGCGGTCTGTGATCGTGATGATCGTGTTGTTGAAAGACGCGTGGATGTGTGCCACCCCCTCCGCGACATTCTTCCTGATCTTGACTTTCTTGCGAACTTTCGTCGTCGTCTTGGCCATGTTCCGGTCCTATTTCTGGTTATTTCTTGCCGGCAATCGGCTTGCGCGGACCCTTGCGGGTGCGCGCGTTTGTTCGCGTACGTTGCCCGCGCGCCGGCAGGCCCTTGCGGTGCCTCAGGCCCCGGTAGCAGCCAAGATCCATCAGTCGCTTGATGCTCATCGTTACTTCGCGACGCAGATCTCCTTCGACGGTGTGCTTTCCGACCTGATCGCGCAGCCGGTCAAGCTCGGCTTCCGAGAGATCCTTCATCTTCGTCGAACGAGCGACTCCAGCGGCGTCGCAAATCTTCTGCGCACGCGGACGTCCAATCCCGTAAATCGCTGTGAGTGCGATCTCCGCGTGCTGGTGGTTCGGTAGGTTTACGCCTGCGATGCGGGCCATCGATTCACCCCAAGATAATCAAAACTTCCCATTATACCTTTAATCGCTTGTCAACACACTAGCGTGCGCCGCGGCGATCAGCCCTGACGCTGCTTGTGGCGCTGATCCGAGCAGATCACGCGCACGATTCCATGACGCCGAATAATCTTGCACTTGCGGCAAATCCGCTTTACAGATGCGAGCACTTTCATCATTGACTCCTGATTCTAACGCACACGAACGCTGTGCCCGGCGCGGTTACTTTACGTGGAATGATCATTTCGCGCGGAAGACAATCCGCGCGCGACTAAGGTCGTATGGCGTCAGTTGAACGGTTACCTTGTCGCCCGGAAGGATCCGGATATAGTGCATCCGCATCTTGCCGGAAATGAAGCCAAGCACGATGTGGCCGTTCTCCAGCTTTACCCGGAAGGTCGCGTTCGGAAGGTTTTCGATCACCTCTCCCTGCATCTCGATCAAGTCTTCTTTGGCCATTCTATTTCGCCGGGATTCCAGACCCCTTGAAGTTTGCCTTCTTCAAGAGACTCTCATATTGATGCGACATCGCGTAAGCCTGAACCTGCGTCATGAAATCCATTGTAACGACAACGATAATGAGCAAAGAGGTGCCACCGAAATAGAACGGGACATTCCATTTGAGGATCAGAAACTCCGGCAACAGGCAAACGATCGTAATATAGCCGGCGCCCACCAAGGTCAGGCGCATCAACACCTTGTCGATGTAGCGGGCAGTCTGCTCGCCTGGGCGTATGCCCGGAACGAAGGCCCCGCTGCGTTTCAGGTTGTCAGCCGTTTCGCGTGAGTTGAAAACCAGTGCGGTATAGAAGAAGCAGAAAAAGATGATTGCAGCAGCGTACAGCATCACGTAGATCGGCTGCCCAGGGGAGAGCGCAGCGGCGATGTCCTTCAGCCAGCGGACCGACTCGCCCGAACCAAACCAGCCGGCAATCGTAGCTGGAAACAAAATGATCGAAGAAGCGAATATGGGTGGAATCACGCCGGCCATGTTCAGTTTGAGCGGCAGGTGCGAGCTTTGCCCCCCATAGATCTTGTTCCCCACTTGACGCTTGGCGTAGTTCACCAGAATCTTGCGCTGTCCCCGCTCGACAAAAACGACGAAAGCGGTAACCACAACGACCAGGACGCTGATGACGATGGCGGTCAGCGGATGCATCGCTCCAGTGCGAACCAGCTCGAGAAGCCCGCCAATGGCGTTCGGCAAGCCCGCCGCGATTCCGGCGAAGATGATGATCGAGATGCCGTTGCCCAGGCCGCGTTCGGTTACCTGTTCTCCCAGCCACATGAGGAACATCGTGCCGGTGACCAACGTTGTCACCGTCAGCAGGCGAAACATCAGCCCCGGCTCAAGCACCAGGCCAGGCTGGGACTCGACGGCGACGGCGATACCGACGCCCTGGAATAGTGCGAGGAAAACCGTACCGTAGCGCGTGTATTGCGTGATCTTCCGCCGCCCGGCTTCGCCCTCCTTCTTCAGTGCTTCAAGCTGAGGGCTGGCGTGCGTCATCAGTTGCATGATGATCGACGCCGAGATGTAGGGCATGATCCCCAGCGCGAAAATCGTGAAGCGCGACAGCGCACCCCCCGAGAACATGTTGAACATGCCGAGGATGCCGCCCTGCTGCTTGTTGAACAGCTCGCTGAGAACCAACGCGTCGATTCCAGGTACCGGAATGTGCGAGCCAATCCGATAGACGACCAGTGCGCCGAGCAGGAACCAAAGCCGGCGCTTCAAATCGCCAAACTTTCCTCCTTTGCTGACGTTCCCCGAACTAGTGACCAAAACTGCTCGCTCCGCTGGACTGGTTATTCGGCAATGCTGCCACCTGCGGCTTCAATCGCCGCACGTGCTCCGGCAGTCGCGCCGACCCCTTTGAGCACCACTTTGCGCGAGATCTCGCCAGACAGCACCACCTTCACCGACAGCGCGTCTCGACGGACCAGATTCGCCTGCACCAGGGTCGACAGATCGATCTCCTCGACCGGCAGGCCAGCGACTTCCGACAGCCTGACTTCGACGTTGCGCGCGTTGGTCAGCGACTTGAAACCTCTCTTCGGCAGTCTGCGCTGCAACGGCATCTGCCCCCCCTCAAAACCGACCTTGTGCAAACCACCGGCGCGCGACTTCTGGCCCTTATGACCGCGTCCGCAGGTCTTGCCAAGACCTGAGCCGATCCCCCGACCGACGCGCTTACGCTCCTGTCTGGCGCCGCTGGCAGGCTGTACCGTGTTAAGTTTCATTCTAGCCCTCACACTTGACGAGATACGCCACCTTGTTGATCATGCCGCGCACGGCCGGGGTATCTTCCAGCAGCGCGCTGCTGCTCACCCGGCGCAGGCCGAGTCCACGCACCGTCGCGCGATGGGCAGCTTTTGTACCGATCAGGCTCCTGACCAGCGTCACCTTGACCTTCTTTTCGCTCATGGCCTACTCCAGAATCTCGGCAACCGTTTTGCCGCGCTTGGCGGCCACCTCGGCTGGCGTGGTCATTGAACGCAAACCGTCGATGGTCGCGCGGACGATGTTGTACGGATTGGTCGAGCCGTGCGCCTTGGCGACCACATTGGCCATTCCCATGACGTCAAACACAGCCCGCATTGCACCGCCCGCGATGATTCCGGTGCCCTCAGGCGCCGGCTGCATCATTACCCGCGACGCGCCGTGGTGACCGAGAACGGTGTGCTGCAGCGTGCCATTCTTCAGGCTCACCTTGATCATGCTACGCCGCGCCTCTTCCATAGCCTTCTGGACAGCCACCGGGACTTCCCGCGACTTTCCCTTTCCCATGCCGATGCGACCGTCTCCGTCACCGACCACGGTGAGGGCGGCAAAGCCGAGAATTCTTCCCCCCTTGACCACTTTTGTGACTCGGTTGATCGAGATCATCTTCTCGCGCATTCCGTCATCCGGCTTCTCGGCTGGCTGCGGCTTTCTGCTTTGCGGTTTCGCCATTGACTACTCCAATCCTTTTCCGTCTATCAGAACTTCAGACCGGCTTCGCGCGCGGCGTCGGCCAGCGCCTTGATCCGCCCGTGATAGCGGAAGCCAGCCCGATCGAAAGCCACTTCGTCTACGCCCGCCTCCTTCGCACGCTCGGCAATCAACTGGCCGATACGGCGCGCCGCATCGACATTACCCCCGTTGGGCAGGCTTTGCCGAATCGCGGGCTCTAGCGAAGATGCAGCTGCCAGGACGCGCGAGCCACAGGCCGAAATCACCTGAGCGTAAATGTGGCAGTTGCTGCGGTGAACCGACAGGCGAATGGCCTTGAGCTCGGCGATCTTGGCTCGCGTCTTGCGTGACCGGCGCAGGCGCGCCTCTTTCTTGTCAATCATCTAAGTACCCTTACTTCTTCTTCTTGGTTTCTTTGATAACGACTACCTCGTTCACATGGCGAACGCCCTTGCCTTTATAGGGCTCGGGCTTGCGATATGCGCGAACTTCGGCCGCCACCTGACCAACGAGTTGCCGATCGACGCTCTTCAACACGATCTCCGTCTGCGTCGGCGTCTCGGCGGTGACGCCCGCCGGCAGCCGGTAAGCCACGGGATGCGAAAAGCCAAGGTTGAGACTCAGCGTGTCACCCTGCGCCTGCGCCCGATAGCCAACGCCCACCAGCGTCAGCCGGCGCTCGAAACCCTTGCTCACACCAGTCACCATGTTGGCAACCACCGCACGCAGCGTACCGGAAAGTGCGTCGCCCCGTGCTGCGCCCGGAACCGGCTTGCAGAGAAGGCTATCTGCCTGCTGCTCGATGGTCACCGCCGGATTCGCTGGCATGTCGAGCGCACCGAGAGGTCCCTTGACGGATATTCTGCCGCCGTTCAAGTCGACCGCAACCCCCTGCGGGAGAACGATCGGATTTTTTGCTACTCGCGACATGGCATCCCCTTTAAGCGACTATGCACAGCACTTCGCCACCGACATGGCTGGCGCGCGCCTTGCGATCCGTCATGACCCCCTTCGGCGTCGATACGATCGCCACACCGAGCCCGTTCATCACCGGCGGGATCGCATCCGCTCCGCGGTAAATGCGCAGGCCGGGGCGAGACACGCGGTCGATACGCTCGATCACCGGCCGTCCGGCATGGTATTTCAGGCCGATTTCCAGGAGTGGCTTGCCGAGGTTCTCGCCAACGCTGAAATCTTCAATGTAGCCCTCGTCCTTCAGCACCCGGGCAATAGCGACCTTGACTTTCGATGACGGCATGCTGACCGACGCCTTGCTGGCCATCTGGGCATTCCGAATTCGGGTCAGCATGTCGCTGATCGGATCGCTCATACTCATATCGTTTTCTCCTGCCTACCAGCTTGCCTTGATCATTCCTGGAACGCCACCTTGCATCACGAATTCACGCAGTTTGCCGCGGGCCAGACCGAACTTTCGAAAAACACCGCGCGGCCTCCCAGTCAAGGTACAGCGATTGCGCAATCTGACTGGGCTGGCGTTGCGCGGCAAAGCCTGCAATTTCAGCCGCGCTTCGAAGCGCTCTTCCAGAGAACGGCTTTCATCCTCGATCACCGTCAACAGCTCGCCGCGCTTCTTCGCATACTGTTGCACAGTCTTGCGCCGCTTTTCGCCGCGGTTGATCACAGCTAGTTTCGCCATTTCGTTTCAGTTCCTGAAGGGAAATTTGAACGCGCCAAGCAAGGCACGCGCTTCTTCGTCGGTCTTTGCGGTCGTCGTGACGCTGATATTCATCCCGCGCAGTGCGTCGATCTTGTCATATTCGATTTCCGGAAAGATGATCTGCTCTTTCAGACCGAGACTGTAATTTCCACGGCCATCAAAACCCTTTCCCGAGATCCCACGAAAGTCCCGCACGCGCGGCAACGCCACGGTGACCAGGCGATCAATGAACTCGAACATGCGCGGACCACGCAAGGTCACCATGCAGCCGACCGCATATCCCGTGCGGATTTTGAATCCGGCGATGGATTTCTTGGCCTTGGTGATGACCGGCTTCTGCCCGGCAATCCGAGTCATGTCGCCAACCGCGTTTTCCAGCACCTTCTTGTCGGCTACCGCCTCACCGACGCCCATGTTGAGCGTCACCTTGGTTATCCGCGGCACCTCCATCGGCGACTTGTAACCAAACTTGTTGGTCAGATCGGCAATGACTTTGGTCTTGTAGTAATCAAGCAAACGCGCCATGACAGTTCCTTAAGCCCCCAACACTTCACCGTTCGACTTGAAGTAGCGCACTTTGCGACCGTCCTCAAGAGTCCTGAAGCCGACTCGATCGGCTTTCCTCGTCGCCGGGTTGTAGAGCATGACGTTGGAAACGTGCAGCGGCATTTCCTTCTCCACGATACCGCCGACTACACCCTTCACCGGATTCGGCTTGAGGTGCTTCTTGACCCGATTCAGCCCCTCGACGACGACATGCTCGGCGTCAGTGCGGCGAATCACGGTTCCCCGCTTGCCCTTGTCTTTGCCGGCGATGATCACCACGTCATCGCCCTTGCGAATTCTTTCCATGGTTGTCCTTACAGCACTTCCGGAGCCAGCGAGACGATTTTCATGAAGCGGTCACCGCGCAACTCGCGTGTTACGGGACCAAAAATCCGCGTGCCAATCGGCTCGAGCTTGTTATTCAGCAGGACCGCCGCGTTGTGGTCAAATCTGACCAGCGAACCGTCGACGCGCCGCACCCCTTTCGCCGTGCGAACCACGACGGCACTATACACGTCACCCTTTTTCACCCGACCGCGCGGTGCAGCATCCTTGATGCTGACCTTGATGATGTCGCCGACTCCGGCATAACGGCGCTTAGAGCCGCCAAGCACCTTGATGCACATCACCGAACGGGCGCCGGTATTGTCGGCGACATCCAGGACTGTTTGTACTTGTATCATTTTTTACTCCAACTTGCCCCGCAGCAGCGGTCAGTCTTGGACCCCGTACGGGGGGTGGACTCGCCCAGCGAGAGACTCAGCGTGGGCGCAGGAAAACTTGCTATTTTAAGCAAACCACAGAAAAACGCAAGGTTTAGATCGCGATGGCACGCTGCAGAAGCTTGCTGACGACCCAAGACTTGGTCCGCGAAAGCGGGCGATGCTCCTGGATCTCGACCAGGTCGCCCATTTTCGCCTCGTTGTTTTCGTTATGGGCGTGGTACTTGCTGGAGCGGACAATGATCTTCTTGTAGACCTCGTGCTTGACACGGCGCTCGATCAGCACGGTCACCGTCTTTTCCATGCGGTCACTGACAACACGGCCAATCAACGTCCGCTTATTGTTGCTGGTCTCGCTCATTGTTGGACCGCCTTTTCACGAAGAAGCGTGCGTACGCGAGCAATCTGCCGGCGCACCTTGCCAATCTGGCTGTTGTTGGTCAACTGCTGCGTCGCCAGCTGCATGCGCAAACCAAACTGCGCCTTCAGCAGGTCGAGGAGTTCCTTCTGCAACTCGTCGACAGTCTTTGCTCTGAGTTCACTGAGTTTCATGCTCAACCCACCATACGCGTTACAAAAGCCGTCTGAAAGGGCAGCTTGGCAGCCGCCAGCGCAAACGCTTCACGCGCCAACCCTTCGTTGACGCCGTCCATCTCATAAAGTACTTTGCCCGGCTTGATCTCGGCAACGTAGTACTCTGGACTTCCCTTGCCACTTCCCATGCGGACCTCGGCTGGCTTCTTGGAGATCGGCTTGTCAGGGAAGACGCGGATCCAGATGCGGCCGCCGCGTTTGATATGGCGCGTCATCGCCCGCCGGGCAGCCTCGATTTGGCGCGCCGTCAGGCGGCCACGGCCGATCGCCTTGAGTCCGAACTCACCAAAGCTGACGTCCGCCCCACGCGTCGCCAAGCCCGTGTTGCGGCCTTTTTGCTCCTTGCGGTATTTTCTTCTAGCTGGCTGCAGCATCTGTCGTACCTGCCTTTCTAACACGTTTTACCGCTGCTTTTGCATCGGCGGGCGCTGCCCCTTCACCACGTGGCGCCTCTTCACTGCCGTCGGCCCGCGCGCGCACGCGTGCTTTCTCACCAGCTTCTCCCGGTGGACGCGTCATCCGCCTTGGCCGACGGAGCTGCTCTTCCGATGGGGCCTCCGGCGCCGCTGCCGGCTGGTCATGACGATTAAGCACTTCCCCCTTGAACACCCAAACCTTGACACCGATCAAACCGTACGTCGTCAAGGCCTCGGAGGTCGCATAGTCGATGTCGGCGCGCAAGGTGTGCAGTGGCACACGCCCCTCGCGATACCATTCTCGGCGAGCGATTTCGGCACCGTTCAGGCGACCCGAGCTCATGATCTTGATTCCCTGTGCGCCCAGGCGAGTGGCATTCTGCATCGCACGCTTCATCGCGCGTCGGAACATGATCCGCTTTTCCAGTTGCTGAGTGATCGAATCGGCAATCAACTGCGCATCAAGTTCTGGCTTGCGGATTTCTTCGATGCTGACATGCACGGGCACGCCCATGATCTTCTGCAGAGCCGCGCGCAGGTGGTCGATCTCCTCACCCTTCTTGCCGATCACCACGCCCGGCCGCGCGGAGAAGACCGTCACCCGGGCGTTCTTTGCCGGACGCTCGATCAGGATACGCCCCACCGAGGCGTGCTTCAGCTTCTTCTTGAGGTACTCGCGGACCTTGATGTCTTCGTTGAGCATTCCGGCGAAATCCCTGTCCCCGGCGTACCAGCGAGACGACCAATCTCGGGTGAGTGCCAGACGAAATCCGGCTGGGTGAATCTTTTGTCCCATTCTTCTTCCTCAGTTGCCGACAGTCAGAAAGACGTGACAGGTCGGCTTGACGATCCGGTTGCCCCGCCCCTTGGCGCGTGCTGAAAAACGCCTGAGCACTGTCGCCTGCTCGACGCTGATGCTCTTCACCTTCAGTTCGTCGACGTCGGCGGAATCATTGTGTTCAGCGTTCGCAATCGCCGACTCCAGCACCTTCCTGATGATTCCCGCGCCCTTTTTGGGGCTGAAAGCGAGGATGTTGAGCGCTTTCTCGACCGCCAGGCCGCGAATCTGATCGGCGACCAAGCGACCTTTCTGACTCGACAACCTTACGCCGCGCAACACTGCACGAGTTTCCATAGTCAATCCTTTACTTCTTCGCCTTCTTGCCGGCGGTGTGACCCTTGAATGTCCGCGTCAGCGAGAACTCACCAAGCTTGTGCCCAACCATGTTTTCGGTCACGTATACCGGCACGTGTTGCTTGCCGTTGTGCACCGCAATGGTCAGACCAACGAAATCCGGCAGCACCGTCGACCGGCGTGACCACGTCTTGATCGGTCGTTTGTCGCCCGTTGCGCGCACCGCGCTCACTTTCTTCATCAGATGAGCGTCGGCAAACGGGCCTTTCTTAATGGAACGTCCCATGGTTGTTCTATCCCCTAGCGTTTGTGACGGCGCTGCACAATCATCGAAGTCGTACGCTTGTTGCGACGCGTACGATAGCCCTTGGTCTTCGTTCCCCATGGGCTCACCGGATGCATGCCCGAAGCCGTCTTTCCTTCGCCGCCGCCGTGCGGATGGTCGATCGGGTTCATCGCCACGCCACGTACCGTTGGGCGAATACCCCGCCAACGATTACCCCCGGCTTTGCCGATCGAACGAAGGCTATGCTCCTCGTTACCCACTTCGCCGATCGTCGCCCGGCACTCGACGTGCACCCGCCGAATCTCTCCAGAGCGCAAGCGAAGCTGCGCATAACCCCCCTCGCGTGCAAGCAACTGCGCAGAGGTGCCCGCCGAGCGCGCCAACTGAGCCCCTTTACCGGGGAGCATTTCGACGCAGTGGATCGTCGTCCCCACCGGGATGTTGCGAATTGGCAGCGCGTTACCAATCTTGATCGGCGCTTCAGAACCGCTCACCACCTGCTGGCCGACGGCCAGCCCCTTTGGCGCAACGATGTACCGGCGCTCGCCGTCCGCATAGCAGAGCAAGGCGATGTTTGCTGTCCGGTTGGGGTCGTATTCCAGGCGCTCGACGGTCGCGGGCACGCCATCCTTGCTGCGCTTGAAGTCGATCAGTCGGTAATGCTGTTTGTGCCCACCCCCCTGATGGCGGGTCGTGATATGGCCGTTGTTGTTGCGGCCGGCGCGTTTGGCCTGCGGTTCGAGCAGCGCGGCCAGCGGCGCACCTTTGTGCAAACCGGGGCTGACGACCCGGATGACCGCACGCCGCCCGGGCGATGTCGGTTTGACTTTGACGAGCGCCATCAGACGGCCCCCCCATCGACGAAATTGATTTCCTGACCGGGTTTGAGGCAGACATACGCCTTCTTCCAGCCTTTGCGCCGACCCATCATGCGTCCGAAGCGCTTCTTCTTGCCTTTGACGTTGGCGATATTCACCGAATCGACGGCCACCTTGAAGAGGAGCTCGACGGCACTCTTGATTTCGGGTTTCGTCGCGTCCGGAACGACTCGAAAGATGATCTGCTGATACTTGTCGCCAATGAACGTTGCCTTTTCGGAGATCTGCGGCGCCAGCAAGACCTGCATTAGACGTTCTTGATTCATCCGAGCATCTCCTCGATCTTGGTCAGCGCATTCTTCGTCAGCAGCACGTGCGGAAAGCGCACCAGCGATACCGGGTCAGCCTGGTGAGCTTCAACCACCAGCACCTTGGGCAGATTGCGCGCCGCCAGGTAGAGGTTCTCATCCAGCGCGTCCGTGATGACGAGCACCGAATCGTAGCCCATGGCCTTGATCTTTTCGGCGAAGAGCCGCGTTTTCGGAGCGTCGATCGACAATCCGTCGACCACCGCCAGGCGGTCTTCACGAACGAGTTGCGAAAAGATCGACGCCATACCCGCGCGATACATCTTGCGGTTCAGCTTTTGGCTGAAGTTCTCGTCCGGCGAGTTCGGGAAAACGCGCCCGCCACCCCGCCAGATCGGCGACGACGACATCCCGGCGCGCGCACGCCCGGTTCCTTTTTGTCGCCACGGTTTTTTTGTCGTATGGCTGACGTCGTGCCGGTCGCGCTGTGCACGGCTCGCGCCGCGCGCGTTCGCCTGGTAGGCGACCAGCACCTGGTGCACCAGGGCCTCGTTGTAGTCGCGCCCGAAGAGTACGTCTGAGGCCTGCAGACGACTGGTTTCCTCGCCTGCTTGATTGATCAGCTTAAGTTCCATCTACGCCCCCGTCTTGACTGCCGGTCGAACGACGACGTCCGTTCCGCGTGATCCGGGCACGGCGCCCTTGACCAGAAGCAACTGGCGGTCGACATCAACCCGCACGATCTGCAGGTTCTGCTGGGTACGCTTGACCGCGCCCAGATGGCCGGCCATCTTCTGGCCTGGGAAGACCCGCCCAGGATCCTGGGCCTGCCCGGTCGAACCGGGCGCGCGATGCGACACCGAGTTGCCGTGCGCATCGCCCTGCGACGAGAAGTTGTGGCGCTTGATTGGCCCGGCAAAGCCCTTGCCGATGGTATGCCCGGTGACGTCGACTTTCTGGCCAACCGAAAAGATTGTCACCTGGATGTGATCGCCGGGCTTCAAACCGGCCAGTTCCTCGACGGAGACCGGAAACTCTTTCAGCACGTGCCCCGCTTCGACCCCAGCCTTGGCCAGATGACCGGCCAGCGGCTTGTTCACGCGCGACGCACGGCGTTTGCCGAAAGTCACCTGAACGACGGAGTAGCCGTCACGTTCGGGCGTCTTGATTTGGGTGACGCGATTGTTGGACACGTCGAGCACGGTTACCGGAACGCTTACACCGTCGTCGGTAAAAATGCGCGTCATGCCGACCTTGCGCCCCACAAGGCCTAGACTCATGTTTATTCTCCTCTGACCGGCTACGATTGGCCGGCGAG